>JANWKP010000303.1 GCA_025451315.1 Nitrososphaerales archaeon
ATATAAATTGCTGAAAAAAACAATTATTTTGCATGTTTGACTAAAAGTACAATTAAGGATCTTATTAAATGGATAGATCAAGGTATCCCTCCTATAGTTATTTTCCCTGGTTTATATGACCTACCTCAGCATGCCTTACTCATTTCTGGCTATAACGATAGTGAAAAAAAGATTTTAACATACATTCCTCAACCAGATACTACTGGTTATATACCTTATTCCAAATTTTCTTCGGAATGGGAACAAGAGGATAATATTGCTATTATATTAATACCAAAAGATATGAAAAATTTAATTTCGAAAAACGAATTACAGTCAACGAGATCATATAGTCTAAGTTTCGAAGCAGAAAGAGATTTTTCAGAAGGACACCTAGAATCTGCTATTAAAAAAGTTACCGAATCGGTCAAAATTGATAAAAATAATGTTTATGGATGGTCATTGCTTGGTAGTTGTTATAGTGAAACATGTAATAAAGAATGCATAAATTGTTTTACTAAAGCCATCAAATTAAATTCCAACTATTTTCTAGCATTAAGAGGGATAGGTAATTTTTATTTAAAGACTAAAGATTATCAAAATGCAGAGAAATATTATTCTCAAGCAATAAATCTTAATCCAAATAGATATGGACCTATATATAAAAATCGTGCGTTTTCTAGATTGGAATTAAATAAAAATGACGAAGCAAAACAAGATTTAATAATGTATCTGGAAAAGACCCCAAATGCACAAGATAGGCAACAAATTACCGAAGCTTTGAAATCAATAAGTATTTAATTATAATTATTTTAACTTCTCAAATGACAAGAGACAAAGAAGAACTCTTAGTATTGGTATTTCCAACACATTATTCAATAAGTAATGATGTAAAAATTTCAACAATAAAAAAATTAAAAGAAAATAATATTATAATATATAGATTAGTTATGGAAAAATATTTTTTTTCAATATATTTGAATAAACCTATTCAAGCCTCAAATATTCTTACATCATGTTTAGGAATTAAAAAAATTGAGATAGCATATTCCTCTCTAAATAATATCAAGGCAATTGTAGAGCAGATAATAAATGTAGGTCAAAAGATAATTATAAATGAAAAGTTTTTCATAAAAGTATATTCAGAGAACTCTAATTTTGTTTCCAGAGATATTGAATTCATTGCTACTGGGTCACTAGTAGAAAAATTATCAAATAGATTATCGAGACCGTCAAGGAATGAAGAATCTGCAAATAAAGTCATGAGAGTTTATGTTGGTAAGTCAAAGTCATATATAAGTTGGAAGTCGTTGGACGGTATCCAAGGAAATTCTTATGGACAAATAAAAAAGAAAGTCTTCATAATTATCTATAATGAAATCTCGCTTTATTCACTCAAAAAAATAATTCAGATGGGATTTGTTCCAGATATCTTAATATTATATTGGGATAATATAGATTTGAAGAATAAATTAATATCTCTACATAATATTATAACCATGATTCCTATTAACAAACTCAAATTAAAATTATTACAATTAAATTTATTAAATCAAAATAATCTATATAGTGATATTTTGTTAAACTTTTTAGTAATCGATATTTATTCTTATCATAGTCCACTTGTTAATGTTATAATTCCCTTTAATTGGATTGTTCATCCTGTTTGGTTAATTGACTATTCAATTAATTTATGTCTAGAAAATGGTAAGTTTCCATGGATGCCTAATCTCTTTGAAGATGATTTAAAAGTTAGTGATTGGAGTAAAACTTTTAATAATAACATAGAACAGTCAAATAATTTTAAGAGAGGAAAATTTAAGGATTATATAAAAGTGAGGAATAAAATTGGGATAAAATCAGAAAATTTTGTAAAAAATATTAAAGTATTTTCTATCAAAAAAGGATCATTAAATATACGACCTAACTATATCGATAACATTCTGAACTCCATTTAACTTACTGCAAAATTCCATTATTTCGTTAGATTTTGTTATAAATTTGGTATCATTTAATAGTTTATTTATTGATTCCATTAATTTTTCGGATGTCAAATCATTAGGTTTTAACATTATTCCAATTCCAATTTTTGTTATTTTACGAGAATTACTAATCTGTTCGGCATGATTTTCTATTGGAATAGAAATTATAGGTTTACCAAATTGGATAGCTTGTGAAATTGTTGTATGTCCTCCTCGCAATACTAAAATATCGCTCATTATAAAAAGTTCATCTCTTATAGGACACCATTCATAATACCAACCATTATCTGATAACTTGAGAGGTTCGATCTTTCCGTTTGGTTTGCCTTCCGATATTACATACTGAATCTTATTTTTAAAATATTTTTGTGCCTCAAGTATTTTTCGAACTAGTGGTAATCTAGTTTTGGCAGGACCACTTATGTGAAAAAAGACAATTGGTTTATTGTTGGAGAAATTTAGCAAGTTTGAAACTTTAGTAACCTGTTGTAGTGACATATTCTTTTTGGGACTAATGAATCCTATATAATTAATTTTTTTTTTTACTGAATGGGTATCCCAAATATTATTTTCAGAAATCGTATATGGTGGAGGTAAATCGGGAATAAGGATTTCATTTGCAAATGACCATAAAGATCCTATAAATTCTCCATTAACAGTTTCAAAGAATCTTCCTGCTTTAAAGGAGTGAAGTTTGGGGGATAAAAGTAATTTTATCTGATTGAGGAGAACTAAAGATGGTATTCCTAATAATCTTCCTGAAATTATTGAAGAAAGTCGTGAATCTGAAACTATTAAATTAGGAGAGAATTTTATCATGAGTTCCACTTCTTTCACAATCTGAGAGGTAAAATTTTTAAACCAATTTGGGACATTCGCGATAGAATTTTTTAATGAAAAGCTTCCCTGAGAATTCCAAGAAAATTCCACCGGTGATACTTCATGGCAAATATACCCAGACCTTGAAATATAATCCACAGCTTCACCAAAGGATGAGAATTTTACTTCTAGATTATTATTTTGTATTTTTTCTGCTATAGTCATCAATCTACTGGCATGTCCCAATCCTACGCCGTAGGGCGTAAAATATACCTTTTTTAACATTGTTAAACCGTTTTCAAATATAACATCTATAATATCTATACTTAAAATGGCTCAATACATTTATAAAAAAAACGTTAAATAAATATAGAGATTTTTAGAAACTTTCTGAATTGTTGATATCACTATAAATAAGTCGCATTTCATCAAATGTTAATTTTTCTCCGCTCGACATTTTCTTTAAAGCCTGTTCTTTCATTGAATTCCAAATTTGTACATTTTCTTTACTTCTTTTGGTTCTTTCTTTTGATGATTGAAATCCTGAATAATTCTTGTCATGAGTGTCCCTCGGTCGCCTTTTACCTCCAAACGAATTTATCTTGGACTTTCTAAATTCTATCGCATTAATTTGTGTATTTACCATTTCTAGCTTGGCAGCAGTTTCCCTAACATCTCTAATTATCTTTCGTCTTTCTTCGTACAATTTTTCTCTCGAATCTAATAAGGTATCTAATATTTTTTTTAATTCCCCAATTTTATTTCCAAATTCTGATCTCTTATCGAAAATTTCATTAATTTTTGACTTTAAGTTTCCATATTGGGACGAAATTGTTCTATACTGGTCTTCTTTTTTGTTCATGACCTTCATAGCATGTAATTTAATAGCTATTTCCTTTGAACGTGCAACTAGTTTTCGTTCTTCCTCTTTAGATAATTTTTTAGTTTGAATATCTCGTTCTAATTGCTCAAGGTTTTTAGTCAATTGTTTGATATTAATTCTCTCCCTCGTTGTTTTAGTACTCGTTCTTTCATCCATAATTTTCATTTGACTCCTAGCTTTTAATACTAATTCTTTAAGTTCCATAAATTTCGGGAATTCCTCTTCCTTTACATCATTGACCTCTTTTAATTTTATTCTAAGCCCTTCAAGTATGCCTCTTTCCTCGTCAATTTGTTTTTTAGTAACCTCTATTTTTTCATTTAGTTCTTGGATTACCTGTTCTCCATTCTTCTGATCATCAAGTAATGAATTCTTGAACTCTAAAAGAGTTTTAAGATTGGACTCTAGCGATATAATATTTTGTTCATGGTCAACCTTTCTAGAATTGATACCCTCGCTGCTCAAAGCATTAATTTCTTCAGTTTTATTCACGCCGCGTTAAATTTGTAATAAAATTACAAAATATATATTTTTATCACTTGTTAACAGTATTATTTACATTATTTATTAGGCAAAATCTATCCTATAATTTATATGATATTGACTTTATATTACAACTGAGAAGAATGGATGATTTTGAAAAAAATTTTCCAGAGTTTGACTGGAAAAATACTCCTGCATATAAACATCCTTTAGGAAGAGATTGTCCTTGTCCTAAACATGAATATATTAGAGAGCAAATTAGTATTGCTAAGAATCTTAGTGAATCAAAGTCTAATAATAAACACCGTGCTCAAATAACATTAAAATTTTGTCCTGATCACTATAATGTATATTTTAAAGAGGTTATTCCTTCTATGCCATTAAAGCATCGACTCATGACAAAATTTGCATTAAAGCTTGGAGCTATTATAATTCAGAAAATACCCTATATGCAATCCGATCAATGTTTCTATTGCAAATTTGGGTCAGGAGGCTTCGATAAAAGACAAGAACTCCCACCTATCTAGACAGTTCTCTCATTTAACATATTTTTAATCATATTGTTATGTCTATAGACAAATCCTAACGCTAGTATATTTCTTAAAATGATTGATAGGTAGGGTATTTTGTTATTTGTCATATTTAGATAACCTAATACAAACTCTTTTGCTACCTCTCTATAAATCAGAGGTTCTAAATCTAAGATACTTGCTAGGAAACTGCCTACATCCATACTTTGAGAAAACAATGATTTGCTCTTCTGAATAAAGCCAATATCAATTCTTACTACTTCTCTATTTTTGTCTACCAAAAAATTTTGACATTTGTTATCGATGAAGACAAGTCCATTTTTGTGTAATATTCCAGTAATTTTGCCTGCTTGAAATGCTAGGTCATTTGCTTTTTTGGTAGGAAAGTAGGAATATAGATTTCCTCCCTCAATGTATTCTTCTACTATTTCATCATAAGATATTGAAAAAAGCTTAGGCGTATTAATACCGATTGATTTCAATTTATTCCTCGACTCAAAACTCTCATTATCGATTATCGTCCTTCCAATCCTAGGCGGAGACGATGGGTTACCAGACAAAATCGAGATTAGTGTAAAGCCAAAAATTAAAATAAATTGCCTAAGATTTGTAAAAGGCTTTGTCTTTTTTAGTACTACATTATTACTTCCGAGTAGAACTTTGGTAATCTTTCTTTCCCAATTGAAAAAATACAATAGGATTTCTATTATTTAGATCATTATATTATTTTAATGGTATCTTTAGATAAGTGGACCGGGTGGGATTCGAACCCACGATCTCAGCAATGCCAATGCCGTATCCTACCGGACTAGACGACCGGCCCTATCAATCACTTAAATTGGCTCGATATTAATATTTTTAAGAAACAATATTATAATTCTGAATTCAAAAAATTAATGTAGTGTGAATATAGAAAAGTCTGTAGGAGCAGTCATAAAGTATCAATCGCCTTCTAGTAAAATGAAAGACCCTGAATTTCTATTACTAAGAAACCGTAGAGGATATTGGGGATTTCCACAGGGCCACAAAGAAGAAGGGGAAACGGAGATCCAAACTCTATTTCGAGAAGTATATGAAGAAACAGGTATAAATTCTTTAAATATATTATCTTTTATTGGGAGAATTAGGTATTCATTTTTTAAAGGTGAAGGTATTAAATCTAGAAAAGAAGTTAGTTTCTATTATGCTACTACCAATATTAGAGATATAACCCTTTCAAATGAACATGATGATTTTATTTGGACAACATTTTCAGAAGCTTTGACATATCTCAATAGAAAGCAATTGAAATCAATAATTATAGAAGGACATGAAAAGGGATTTTATTGAAATTTTCCGACACTCCCACCTAGTAAGTTTATGATAATAAATTTATATCTGATCCCCTGAGGATGAGTTTAGAGGATTATTGTATTGACTACTGGTAAAAGGATAGTTTTAACTGCTGACCGAAGTCTAATGACTAATTATCGTGGGAATTTCCTTTATGGTTTTATAGCCTGTGGACCTTATGAATTAGTACCAGAGTTTGTTTTTGATAAACTTTTTTGTCCGAGCGTAGAAACGGACAAACATTCGGGAGAAGTGAAAGTAGCACAATGTGGATTGAGAAGAATAGAAGGTGCACTACTTCAAGAGTATAATAGAAACGAAATTTTTCTCGCACATCCTGAAATGCTAAACAAGTGTATTGGGACAGAGACCAAAGTGGTAGGAATTAATGTAATGGATCCGTTAGGTATGGCTCCTGTTACAACGACGATGTCTCCTGAAAAATTATCTTACGTAGCTATGAAATTTAAGAAAATGTGTGCTTCCATTATACAGTTAAAGAAAAAATACAATTTCAAAGTTGTAGTAGGGGGAAATGGTGCTTGGGAACTTGCCAAACCTGATAGAATGAGAATTCACGGAATTGATACTGTTGTGATCGGAGAAGCAGACGAATTAGCATTGGATTTATTTCATGACTTAGAACAAGGTGATGCTCCAGAGCTTCTACATACATTTGTTCGAAATATAGAGAATATTCCTCCAATAAAAGGTCCTACCATTAATTCTTTAATAGAAGCGATGCGAGGATGTGGACGTGGCTGTGATTTTTGTGACGTCAATAAAAGATCAAAAAAAGATATTCCTCTTTCTAGATTAAAGGAAGAAGCTAAAATTAACCTCAAGTACGGGTTTGATTCAATCTGGCTTCAATCCGATGAAATGTTATTGTACGGATGCGATAACAAGGATTTTTTTCCAAATGCTGATGCGATTATAGATGTATGGAGTGGGTTAAAGAATGTAGGAGCAAATTTTGTGGGAACTACTCATATGACCCTTTCCGCTGTTGCGTCTTCTCCTGATTTAATTCAAAAACTCTCGCAAATAAATGATATGGAAAATAGTGGAAGATGGTTGGCCACCAACCTTGGCATTGAAACCGTTGCTCCAAGAATGGTTAAAAAACATTTAGGGGTCAAAACTAAACCATTTCAACCCGAAGAATGGGGATCGGTTGTGAGGGAAGGCTGTAAAATTTTAAATAATAATCATTGGTTCCCCGCTTTAACTCTAATAATCGGATGGCCAGATGAAACCCCAGATGAAACCCAATACACTATAGATTTAATCGAAGATTTTAAATATATGAAAATGCGAGGATTGGTAGCTCCGTTACTTTATCAGGATTTTTCAGAGAAAAACTCTATGCATTTTGGGAATCTAAATGAAGCCCAATTTACACTTTTTTGGAAATGTTGGCAACATAATCTTCGTATCATTAACGATATCATACCAATTATTATTAGAAATAAAAGCTATGGGCCACCAATGAAGGTATTTATGGCGAGTTTAATTAAAGTAGGAACTTGGGCAATAATGAAATATCTTCGAGGACTTTCAAAAGATCTTTTTGATGGTAGATTACCAGAGGATATAATAGAACAATATTCGAGAGGACGGTCCGTGACGGCTCCTTTACCATCAAAACTATAAAATAATTTTAATTTATACCTTATTTATTTATCGTTCGATCGTAAATTTGCAATTGCTTTATCTGCTAAGGTAGCTGATTTTGGAGTTATTATTATGAAATAGTTTTTATCTGCACGTTCTATTGATTGTATTTTTTTATATTTTCCCGTTGAAATATCAAATTCAAATAAACCAGTAGATAATTCTGTTTTTACATAAACCATCATCAATATCTCAGTTGAAAGCTGTGATACTGGAACAATGGAAAAAAGATAACCTTTGTAGAGGGTTATTGGTAATAATTGTTTCATGTAAGGAGCTATAGAGGCCATATAAAGAAATAAATCCTCTATGGTTGAAAATTCCTCATACTCAAACTTCATAATTATATCACATTACAACTAATTTATCCGTAGGACTCAAATTTAATCTCATAACTTTTGTCTGGTCTCTTATGCCTTTCATCAACAAATCCTTTAGGCTTCAAGAAGTCTAACACACCATCCACTGTTCCTTGCCATCCACATACATAAAACGATGTATTTTCGGGTGTGATTTTCTCTCCCACAAGGTCTTCCAAAGGGGATGTATTACCCCCTGGTTCAGGTCTCAAGAATGATTCAACTCTACCTTTCTGTCCTCCCCAGGATCTGTTGAAAGGTTCATGTGGTCTACTTATACTTGCTCTATATTTAAAATTCCAGTTATCTTTACCTTTATCCTCACTTTCTTCTTCCAACTCAGTTAATAATTCTCTATAACTGAGCTCGTCTACATAACTTGCTCCATGTAAAACAACTATTTCTCTTTTACTACCAATAGATTTAAGATGTAAACTATAGGATATAAAAGGAGCCAGTCCAGTCCCCCCTCCAATTAACACAAGTCGCCTATTATCTGGAGTCCCATCATGCATCTTTTCATTTACTGTAAATATCCCTGTAGGCTTCAACCAACCAATCTCGTCCCCCTCATTACGGTTAAAAATCTGAGTAGTTAATCTCCCAGGTAGAGGTTTCTTCACCCATCTAATCAGTAATTCAAAATATTTTTTTTTCTCTGGAGGGGAGGCTATGGAATAAGCTCTCCTGACTAATTTTTTTTCATCCGGATTCATTAGAGATAATGTAACAAATTGACCCGCATTGAAATCAGGTACTGGACCATCATTTGGAACTATGCGTATTATCACGAGATCTTCTTTTAAAATTCTAATATAAGAAATAATTCCTTTATTTTCCACAACCATAGGTAATATCGGAAATTATCTCTCCTTCGTCCTTATATATGTTATTATAATATTAGATGTAATTACTAGAACCAAAATTTTTATTTTTTGTAGTTCATTATAAAATAAAAAATGATCAATTGGTCAAATATAAAAGAGTTTAACAATTCAAGAAACACAGATTTAGTGAATTCAATTAATGAACAAAAGTTAGAACAAAAAAAAATAGTCGTTCTTTTTGAAGAGAAAATGAAAATTTTTGCAACAGAAAGATCCATTGAATCTAGTTTAGATGTGTTGAATATTTCAATACAGCTGGCTAATATACGAGGAAATTTAATTAGATCGTTTGAACAATACACTCGAAACTTGGAAGAAGAAATAGTAAAACTCAATAGAACTATAGAAAAAAAACGGTAAAATTCAGATTTATAGCTTGACTTTATCTATAAAAATTACTTTATTTCTTAAGATACCGAGTTTTTCTATGCTGATTTCCACTAAATCGCCATCTTTCAAATATTTTGGAATGTTCATAGACATTGCTACACCAGCAGGGGTACCTGTTGAAATAATATCGCCAGGTTCAAGAGTCATTAGCTGACTCAAGCTGGAGATTATTTTTTTTATAGGTATAACCATTTTACTCGTTGTAGAATTTTGTCGTATTTCGCCATTCACTTTTGTTAATATTTTTAAGTTTTGTGGGTCGATTATCTCATCTTTAGTAGTGATCCATGGTCCACATGGTGCAAATGTATCAATACTTTTTCCTCTAGTAAATTGTTTATCCTGAAATTGAATATCTCTCGCAGATACATCATGAAATATCATGTATCCAAATACTGAATCCATTGCTTCCTCAGCAGTAACCTTCTTAGTTAATTTACCAATTATAACGGCTAGTTCTGCTTCATAGTCTAGACGTTGAACATTCCCTGGACATAAAATGTCGTTATAGGGATTATTTAATGCTGTTCTGGCTTTCAAAAATATTACAGGTTCAGAAGTAGGGGTAAGGCCAGCATCTTTCGCATGATCATAATAATTAAAAGCCAAACAAATGATTTTACTTGGACTAGATAATGGTGAGAGCAGGTCCAAGTCATTGATTGTTCTTAAAAAGTTGAATTGTTTGTAATTTTTTATAACTTCATCTAGCCAATTATTGAATAAAAATTCTTTAATATTTAGCGGGAGTGGTATACCTGTTTGTTCTTGTATCTCGTTTTTTGTGATTATCTTTTTAAAATCATCGGCTATTAGGCCATAAGTTTCCCCATCTTCTTTTGTTTTTACTCTTGCTATTTTCATTTAATCACCTATTTATGAGTAAGTATAGCAGATTTGGTATCTTCTATGCAACAAAAACCGACCCTTATAAATTGAACCATTGTACCCTTAGATAATGTATTAACATAAGACTCTGCAAAACCTTCGAGGACTTCTAGACTATTAGGATTTAATTTATCGCCTATAAATAATTTATTAGGTTTTAATATCGTATATTTGACCATATCCAGTTCTGACACCCATTGGATTTTTTGGATATTTTCTTTTAATATGTCATCAGTATATTCTACAAGTCCTTCTTTTTTAGCCATGTCAATTGTGGAAACTTTAATGTTATACAATTCGATCAATCTAATTTCCATACCATTTTTCAATTTTTCGGCATCCTTAGAGGATATGAACACTACATTGTTTACGTCAATCTCTCTGCTTCCCATTTCAATAGAGGGATGATTTTTAAATAGCACTTTTTTGCGGTTTGCATTTTTTATAGTCAGTTTGAAGGGTTCATCAATAAATAATAGTCTCTTTGATTTAGAATCTATTATTTTTCTATTAAATGCCTCTAGCACTTCTATTGATGGTTTGGTTTCTGAAAGGGTTATACCAAGAGATAGTACGAATCTGCGTATTGCATCTGGTGTAAAACCTCTTCTTTTTAGCCCCATTAAAGTTGGAAGCCTAGGATCAGCCCACCCTTCTACTAATTTTTCTTCAATAAGAGGTTTTAATTTACGTTTGGAAACCGGCAGACCTTCAAATTCTAGACGTGAAAACTCTATCACTTCTGGTATTCTCAGGTCAAGGATTGTTAATATCTGTCGATATAACTCGTTTCGTAATTCATATTCTTTTGTTCGAAATGCATGAGTGACTCCGTCTAGGCTATCCTCAATAGGAGCAGCAAAGTCATAGGTTGGCCAAAGAAATATTTTATCCCCTAATTTTGGATGAGTATTTTCAATAATTCTGAATAATGTAGGATCTCTCATAGCTGTATTATCACTATCCATTTTTCCTTTGAACCTAATTATGGCTTCATTTTTATGGTAATATCCATTAAAAATTTTATCAGAATTTTCTAAAGTTTTATCAGTATGTATCCTGCATTGACATGGAATTCCTTTTGACCTCAAATCATGAATTGTAGTTTGGTCACATAAACAAATGTATGCGCTTCCCTTATTAATTAATTTTCTACCATAATAATGTAACAAATTAATATCGTCAGAGGTATTTTTGATTATATCAGGTTTTATATTTAACCAAGATAGACCTTCTAAAATAGCATCATAATATTCTATTTTTTCGTTTAGTGGATTTGTATCATCAAAACGTAGTATTAATTTCCCCGAATACATTTTAGCGTATTCTTCGTCAATAACAGCTGCCTTTGCATGACCTATATGAGGATAGCCATTTGGTTCAGGAGGAAATCGGGTTACAACTTTTCCAATATTTGCATTAATTAGAGGGGGCAAGACAGATTCATTTTTTTCAACCACTTTTTTTGCATCAAAATAGCTAGGGCATTTTTGTAATAAGAGTTCTCTCTGCCTCTCTATGGATAGTGAATTGATTTGTTCAAGGATTTCCTTAATTTTAGGAATCACATCCTTTATGTTAGATTTTATTTGTGGTCTGGAACCTAATATCTTGGAGATGACAGAATCTAATCTCGCTCTCCCATTATAATCAACTGCATTTCTTAATATTATATTCTCAGCTAATTTTTGTGTATCCTCGTCAATGTCCATACTATTTACTCCTCTCCACTATATAGTTAGATAATTCTTGTAGAGTTTTTTTAGGTTCAGAATCTTCATAATTTACTAAAGCTTCCATAGCTTTTTCAATATAATGCATTGCGTTTTTTCTTACAATCTTTTCAATTTGAAGCGATGATATTATTTCTATTGCCTTTTTTAAACTTACAATGTCACAATCTGCCTTTCCAAAAACCTTTAAAATTTCGGCTCGTTCTATTTCTGATGCTTTTTTGATAGATAGTAGGATTGGGTAAGTTTTTTTTCCTTCTCTAATATCATTTCCTACTGCCTTTCCAGTTTCTTTAACTTGGCCTGCGATGCCAATCAAATCATCAATTAGCTGAAATGCAATACCTGAATTTTTACCAAAATCAGCCATATTATTTACATCTTTTTCTGTTGCATTTCGCGAAGAAAGTGCTCCCAACGAACAAGATACCTTGAATAGAGCCGCAGTTTTTTTCGAAATCATTTCAATATATTCCTCTTCAGATGGAAAGTTCAGCCCACTAGAAAACTGGATATCCTTATACTGTCCTTCACATATATCTACACATGCAGACGAAAGCCGTCTTATCATACTAAGCAAGGAACTATCTTTTATTGAATTAACAGTGGTACTGGATAGAATCTGAAAGGCTTTTGAAAACAGAATATCACCAGATAATATTGCTAGAGGCAATCCAAAAAATGTATGGACTGTTGGTATTCCATGTCGCAAATCATCATTATCCATTATATCATCATGGACTAGTGAGAAATTATGAATAAATTCTACCGCTGAAGCAGCTGGTAAGGCATCTTGTTGATTACCACCGAACATTTCACAAGACTTTATAACCATTATTGGTCTCAGTCGTTTTCCACCACTTTTTAAATAATGTGTAGAAGCTCGATATAATTCCGAAGGGTCACCTGATAAAAGAGATATAAGATGATTATTAACTTTATTTATGTGATTTTCAACGTCTATTTTGGTAGTATCCTTCATTATTAATAACCATGTCTGCTAATTCACCAGTTAATATAAGTCTTGATTTAGCTAATTCTCGAATGTTTGCTGATCCAGTGAGAAACATTGCTCCTTTTAATTCATTAATTAGGTGAGTAGAGAATGTAAAAAGACTTTCTTTTGATTCTGAAGCAGCCTTAAGAAATGGATATGCCATTGCACCCATATTTGCTCCAAGAACGATGCATTTTGCTATTTCGAGGCCGTTTCTAATACCTCCAGAGGCAATTAACGGTAGTTCTACCGAGTTCCTAACCTCTATTAAGCTTAAAGCAGTAGGTATTCCCCAATCCCAAAATAATTCACCCAGATGTTCTTTGACATCATTTTTTACTTTGTTAGCCCTAATTTTTTCTATTCCAGCCCAACTTGTTCCTCCAGCTCCTGCAATATTAATACAATTGATATTAGCTTTTTGTAGTTTTAAAGCAACTTCTCGAGAAATACCAGAACCAACTTCTTTAACTATTATTGGGATGCTTATCCTTTCTGTAATTATTGCTATCTTTTCTAATACACCCTTGTATTTGGGTTCTCCTTCGGGTTGTATTAATTCCTGTAATGGATTAAGGTGTATCACCAAAGCATTAGCATCTATCATTGAAATAATTTTTTCAATCATTTGAATATCTAAACCCTCTGCCAGTTGTGCGCCACCAATATTTGCTATTAAAAAAGCCGAAGGTGCATTCTTTCGAGCTACAGAATAAGTTTCTGCTAAAATACTACTTTTCAGTCCAGCTCTCTGACTTCCTAGTCCCATCCCGAATCCAGATGTTTCTGCTAATTGTCCTAGTCGTGAATTGATTTTTAATGCTTCTGGTGTTCCTCCAGTCATCGAGTCTATAATAATAGGAGCACCAAACTTGGAATTTAAGAACTCGGTAGAAGTATCTATTTCATCAAAATCTATCTCAGGTAATGCATTATGTATAAGTTTGACACACTCCAAGTAATTAGATACAAATCTAGATTGAACATTATTGGAAAGAGGAATATCTATTCCATCCCTCTTTCTATTCATTATCAAGTCAATTTCGGGATTATTTGACTCAGACATCTGATTTATCTGTATTTCTTTCCCTTAAAAATAGTACCTTTAAAACCTTCATCTTGTAAAGCCTTTTGAATCTGTGTAGAATCTAAACCATTTATAAAAATAACATCCTTGCCAGTCCCAGCTATCTTGGTAGCCTCTTCTACTTTTCTTTTTATTCCACCTGTTACATCATGAACATTTAAATTGTTAGTTAAATTTATTTTTGTGGACTTATTATTATAGGTATTATTCTTTTCAAATTTTATTTCTTTAATAATTTTTTTCTCATTCATATTGTTATATAGACCATCCACATTAAGCGCAAAAATAATTTTGGAAGGATTTAGAGCCTTTGATAAAATAGTCATTAAAACATCACCTGAGAGTATAGAATAATTGTTATTTTTTCTATAGACGGCATCTCCATATGTGACTGGAATTATATTATGTTCTGTCATTTTTTTTAATTCAAGTATTTTGTTACTATTCAGTTTGCCATTTATAAAGAATGAGAAAGGAGATATTCCATAAGGATTTAATCCTTGATTAAACAAGGCATCGATGATTATGTTATTAAGAATAGACATAGATGAATGAACTATCGAAATTCCACGTGGATGATATTTTTGTGGTTTAGTATGCATATCCCATTTTACAGACCAGTAGTGCCCGTAAGATCCCCCTCCATGAACAATTATTATAGGGATTTCTTGTTTACTTAGAATTTTTGAGATATTTTTAATTACTTTATAGTTAGCGGTCAATGGTTTATTTTTAAATGTAATAACCGAACCACCAAGTTTTATTATAACTAACCTATTTTTCAATTATATTTAAAAATCACTAGATTCAATATTAACTTTCAAACCTTGGTCCTCTATAGATACTGGAAAACATTCATAGCCATTTTTTTCCATTTTAGATACAAAATAATCTTTATCACTAGGATGAATGAGTGATAATACACAGCCTCCTCCACCTGCACCAGTCAATTTAGATCCAATTGCTCCATATTTTATACTCAAATTAATTATCTTGTTAACTTCAGGAGTTGATACTCCAATTCTCTCTAAAAGAATTTGGTTTTCATTCATTAACTTGCCAATATTTAATAAATTTCCCTCTTCAAGTGCTTTTATTGCCCTACAACAAATTCTCGAGTATTTACTAGAGATATCATTAAATTCACGTAAATTATTCTTACGAAATCTATTTACTAATGATACTAAGTCTCCTGTAGAATGTTTTATTCCTGTATTTATTATAATAAACGAAAGCTCATTGCTAAATCTAAGTGTTTTCACGTTTGAGTCTTTATGATAATACAATAACCCACCATAAGTAGACACTACACAATCTGCTCCAGAAGAATTCTTATGGAGAATCCTTTCAGTTTCGATTGCTATGTCTAATATTTCATCCTTATTCTTTAACCTCTTATATAACCCTGAAATAGCAGCTACTCCTGCGACGCAAAGTGCTGCAGAAGATCCTAATCCTACACCATAAGGAATTTCTGATATGATTTTAATAGTTATACCATAAGGTTCTGTATTATGATATACCATTTTTCTTAAGATATAAATAATAGGATAAAAAAACTCGTTGACAATATCTTGATTGTTATTTTTTATTATTGATAAAGGATATATTTTTTTTCCAAAATTATTTGTTTCTAAATTGATCGCTTTATTGCTCTCCACTTCTATTTTACATTCTATTTTCAGCCTTTTATTTATAGATGCCAATATAACTGGTTGATTATATACGACGAAATGTTCTCCAAATAAAATAATTTTTGCTGGGGCGGATGCTGTTGTGCCTAACATTTTAATTTACTTTAAATAAAAACCATTGACGCATAACCGACAACTGTATTCTTAGTGTCTGACATTACATCTCCACTAGTAGCATATTTTAATAATACACCTTTTTTTGATCCTAATATTTGTGCAGCCCTCATCAGAGAGGCAATTGGACCGTAACCACATATTGAAGTATTCAAATTCGTTATTGACTGATAGAATGATTCTGTATTCAAATTTTCAATACTTTTAATGATATGGTGATCTTTTTCATAAGTGATTAAATTCGTTTCGTAGTGGTTTAAACAAGATGTTGCAATAATAATGGCATTTTTCTTAGCAATAAATTTTGCTATCAAGTTACCAAGTAGAATTGAGGTTTGGATATCCTGATCTCTCATTAAAATAGGTACAATTTTGAATGAATTACGAAATGTATATTGAATGAAAGGAATTTGTAATTCTAATGAATGTTCGATTTGATGAGCTCTTATATCATCTTCTATAAAATCACATGAATTTTGTAAATCATTAGTAATTGAATTATCAATAATGGTATTTCCCAAAGGAGTCTGCCAATAGCCATCACTTATGATAGAGATTCTTTTTCCAATTCCCCTGTGATCCGGTCCAATTAAGATAAAGGTATCGATAGTTTGAGAGGCAATTTCAAAGAATGCATTTGCAGATATTGCTCCAGAAAATATGTATGCACCATGAGGAACGATCATTCCAAATATTTTATTATGGATTTTTTTTTTTTGGGAGCAAATTTACTTTCTTTAAAACAAAGATCAAGTAATTTAATCAAACTAACTCTATCTCTGGGATAAAATGAGCCTGCATAATAAGGAGATCTAAGAGGACGACTCCTCAAATTATCTCCTCTACTAGTTTTGTTTCAAAATCATCTATTGTTACTTTCATATCTTTGTCTGACTTTATTTTTCCTTGTTTTTTCATTACTTCTCTAGCTAATAACCAATAGACTGTAGCCAGTGCTTTTCTTCCTCTGTTATTTGCGGGTATCACTAAATCAACTTTAGAAATAACGTTATCACTATTTGATATAGCGATCACAGGTACTCCTGCTCTAGTCGCCTCAATCACCGCCTGTTGATCTGCCTGAGGGTCGGTTACTATGACTATTTCAGGTTCCATATATTTTGGTAGGGATGGATTAGTAAATGTCCCCGGCATAAATCTTCCTAAAATAGGAGTTGCACCTGTAGCCTCGCAAAACTTTTCTACTGGCTTTTTACCATATTCTCGTGCAGAAGTAATAGCAACTTTGGCGATATTTGTTCTACCTATGAATTTCGCTGCAACATCTATTTTATACAGTGTTTTACTAATGTCTAGAATGTAGAGTCCTTCTGGATTTGCTCGGACTATATATCGTGACATTGATTTAGTCTTCACTGGAGTACCAACTCTTATTCCAGTAGATAAAATCATCTTCTCCAAATTTTCCGTCTCAGAACTTTCTATATTAAGTTCGTTATCATGTTTTTCATCTGACGGATTTTCAGGTTGACTTGTAGCTTCAGGTAATTCATTATTCTCATTAGCATCAACAATAGCTTCGTTGGTATCAATAGTATCATTATCGATAATTTCAGTATTTTCGCTCATATTAGGATGTGAAAACATCAGACATACCTTTTATTAAACCATACTCGAGTAATCTCACTAATTGATTCAATTTAGCTACTCTTTCGCCCCCAATTACTCCAGTTTTAATTAACTTAGAAGAAGTAGCTATTGCTATCTCAGCAATATGAGAATCAATTGATTCTCCAGATCTATGGGAAGTTATAAGTTTGATATCATTTTTGTTACATTCATTGGCAAATTCCATTGCATCATAGAGAGAACCAGCTTGGTTAACTTTTAAAATTGCACCAGAACAGGACTTGTAGTTTAGAGATTCAGTTACTCGATTTTTGTTTGTTACTAACATATCGTCACCAGTTACTAAACATCGAGGATTATTTTTATTGATTATCGACATTCCATGAAAATCTTCTTCATGAACAGGGTCTTCCACATAAATTAAGTGATATTTATCTATAAGATCATTGACAAAATCAATCTGTTCTTCAGAGGAGCGAACTATACCTTGTCTAGCATAATCATAACTGTTGTTTTTTTCGTTCCAGTACGAAGAGCTGGCAAAATCAATTCCTATTGCTACATCATTTCCTGAACTATATCCACTATCTGAAACGGCTTTTTCTACAACTTCTAAAGCTTGATCATTATTAAGATTAGGAGCCCATGCCCCTTCATCTCCTCTACCGTAGGTAAATTTTTTATCTTGTTCTTCTAGTATTATTTTTAATTGTCTGTGAACTTTAAAGTTAATTTCAATGGCTTCTATTATATTTGATGCACCAATTGGACAAATAAGATATTCTTGAATATCTGGAGTTCCTGGTCCAGCATGAGAACCTCCTCCCAAAATATTTCCTAAAGGATAAGGAAATTTGTAATCTCCTGATTCTCTCAATAGTCTAAATAGAGGCACTTCAAGAGCCTTCGAAGCAGATTCTACTGAAGCTAAACTTATTGCATAAGCAACTGAACCACCTAGTATACTATAATTTTCACTATTATCAATATTTTTTAAAATATGATAAATTGATCCAGGATCTTGTGACTCGATTCCTATAAATTTGGACAAATTCTTATTTAATTCTTCTAATGATTTCTCTGGGCTATTTTCTTTAAAACTTCTAGCCTCATGCTTCCCTACACTCGCACCTGATGGAGCACATGCTCGACCGAGAAATTTATCATCAGAGAGAATATCTACTTCTATTGTTTTACTTCCTCTACTGTTATAAACAATCCTACCCTTGATATCGGTAATAATCGGCATGATATCTCGAAACTAACTTTCCGACTGCATTTCAGACATTCTTCGTCGCAGAACTTCATAATATGGAATAACTTGATAAATTGTTTCGACACTTGAAATAAACATTCTTCTACAACAGTATCTCTTTATTCCAAGAGAGTCCAGAACTGCCGCATCATCCTCTCCAGATTTTACTCTATCTTTATATTCAAAGTATTTGTCTGCAATTAAACCACCACATGTAAAACATCGAACTGGAATTAACACAGAATTAAGAATCAGATAATTATATAAAAACCATTATACTTAAAAGATATTAAAATTTTTTACTCGCAATATTCAAATTAGAGTTCTTGACGTTTTGATTCTGAGCGGGGGTCGCCCAGCCTGGTCAAAGGCGTAAGACTGAGGCTCTTATCCCTCAGGGGTTCGTGGGTTCAAATCCCATCTCCCGCATATAGTAAAAATTAGTTAAATTTTTTCATAATATTATAATAGGGTGAAGCTTTATGTTTATCTAAACATTTTCTACAAAACGACTTGATACCATAACGTTGATGACAAATACATTGACAAGTATTCAACTCTGACGACATACTTTGGTATACTACTTTATTATTATAATTCTTTTCAAATGCCTAGATCGCAGGAACATAGAAACTCCTACCATCACTTTTTTATTTATGATAATATTAATCCATTCATTGGTAAAAGACCGTGTGGAAATGGAAAAACAGCAGAAACTTTATGAATTATTGAAAAAACAACATGAAGCTGAAAAGAATGAAATAATACATTATAGCTCTCTCTTGAAAGAGATCGATCATAATTTAATTAGAAATTATATCAATACTCTACTTAATGACGGGATAAAACATATACAATACATAACTCAGGCTATGGCCAAAATAGAAGGAGCTTCAGGAAGTATTCATCTAACTGAAGAAGGAATGAAGCAATCCATTGAGGAAGAAGAAGAATCTAAAAATATCCTGCTCGAATGCATAGCTCTTACTGATGATAAAGAGACGAAGGAAATCTTAAAGAGTGTTATTGTCGACGAGGAACATCACATAAAGATTTTAGAACATATTAGACAACTCGTAGAATCTTATTCTCGAAAAATCCAACAATATGATGCAAATACTTGAGATTTATTATAAGAATTATGAACATTTAGAAATTGTCATTTTCAACAAATCAATTTAACTACTATCTTCAGACTTCTCATATTTGTAAAAAGTTTTTAATCAAGGATGGGATTATTTCTTCCTATTTTGAGGTAGAGTCTCAACCAGGTTTTTTTCCTAAATCGAGATGGGAGGTAACTGTGTTAAAAAGGTCAGCTCAACAAATTGGTGAATCTATAAGCATACTAAAGAATTTCGATTATTATCAGTATCTTATTTGCACAATTCTTCCTGACATTGCTGATACCAATCCGTTTAAAAAAATATTTCAAAAAATCCGATTTATAATAATAATTTCTTTTGCCAAGTTTATTGACTTACTTCTCATTAGGGATTTTGAATCTATTAAAAAATGGAATGACTTGTCGAAGAAAGTCTTGGAGTTAGGAGCAGAAATTGTAAACAGTTTTAGGCAGGGAATGAAATTTACAGAGATCTCAAATTATATTAAATTAGATAAAGAATTCTATAATTTTTTTAATATAGATATGGAAAAAATTGATGAAGAATTAAACCATTACTATTTGTAAGAAAATTATGATTTATTAAGATCGACTAATTAGACATTAATATATAATTTAATACTTCTATGCTATGGCCATTAGGCTTTACTTTATGAAATATTTTCTCAATTTTACCATCCTTATCTATTAAAAATGTTGTTCTGTTCACACCCATTGTTTCTTTTCCCATAAATTTTTTAAGGCCATATACCCCATATTTTTCTGAAATTTGGTGATTCGTATCTGAAGCCAATAAAAAAGGAATATTCATCTTCTCTCGAAACCTTTCATGAGATTTTTCATCATCAGGACTGATGCCAATTATCATTACATCATGTTCACGATACTTGTTGAACTGGTTTGAGAATTCATAGGCTTCTGTAGTACACCCTGGAGTAAAATCTCTAGGATAAAAGTAAATAACAATACGTTTCCCCAAATAATTTGACAATCTAGTAGTGTTATTACCAGAATCTTTAAAATTAAAATCTGGAGCTAAATCCCCCTCGTTTAGTTGAAACCCTTGACTCAATATTTTGACATCTTTTTTCTCCTGTAAAATACTTTCCTTTTTGTGATGATAATTTTTAATTCATATACAAAAGTTAATAAAAATTCGATTTATAGATGTAATATCGATGTTTAATTATGATATTGCCATAGTTGGTGGAGGACCAGCTGGTTTATCTGCAGCTTACACTGCAGGTAAAGCGGGAGCTAAAGTTGTTCTTTTTGAACGTGATAAGTCAATTGGGCAATATGTAAGAACTAGTGGAGTATCTTGGATCACTGAAATGAATAACTTAGGAATTCCTGAAAATTTATACAATCCTATAAAGAACTATCGGTTTATTTCTCCTAATAATGAAATAATAATTAAAGGGTCCAAATATCGTTCTTGTGTTTTAGATGTCAGATCATTATATCAATATCTTTCTTTTCTTGCAGCTAAAGCGGGCGCTGACATTTATATTAAATCCGAAGTCATCGATGTTTTGCATTCTGAACATAACAAAAGGGTTTCGGGATTAATAGTCAATACTTTGAAGGGGAAGATTGATGTAAGCTCTACACTTGTAATAGATGCAAGTGGTTTTAACAGTTTTATTGGCAGAAAACTTGGATATGTACCTAATTGGAAAAGGTATGGAGTTGGTGCAGAATACGAATGTTATTGTGATGAGGTGGACAGTGAAACATGGACTTTAATGGTTGGATGTCAATATTCTCCAGCGGGTTATGCATGGCTTTTTCCATTATCAAAAAACCGAGTTCGAATAGGGGTAGGAATTGGAAAACCAGAATCCAATATCGATCCCATCAATTTGTTGAACAAAATAATTGAAAAAAAATTAAAACCACTTGATGAATTGGGTAAGATTCAACCTATAGAATATCACTATGGATATATCCCTAATCAAGGCACAAGAGATTCTACCGTATTCGAAGGTTTGATTTTAGTTGGAGATTCTGCTGGTCAGTCAAACCCTCTAGTACTTGAAGGGATTAGACATGCTATTGAGTTTGGAAGACTAGCCGGCAAAGTAGGATCAGCTTCTCTTGCTAGCAACAGTTCAAAAAATTCATTAATGGCATATGAAACCCAATGGAAAAATCAAATTAGTTCTAAAATTGCATCGGCTCTCAGGGTCCAATCCAGATGGATTGGTCTAACTGATGATGAATGGGACCGTGAAATCTCTATATTGACAGATATGACTGAGGAAGAATTCATAGATTTCATTAGCTCAGAGTTTTCAACCAAGAAAATGATAAAATTAGCCATTAATCATCCTAAATTAGTAGCTCGACAACTTTTCAATCTTATCATAAAAAAATAAAGATTTTTATACCTAGACAAGGCAGCAGAACTAATTTGGCTGGAGAATTGGCATCGCAATTTACTCCAATTTTGTATGCTTTGGGAATTGGGGTTATGGCTGGAATACCATCATTAATTCTTTCACGACTACTTTCTCCTCGAAAAAGGTATAATCCAGTAAAATTCCTTCCAATGGAATGTGGACAAATGCCTACTGGTGAAGGACGTTCGCATTTTATGATGCAATATTATGCTTACATATTGATGTTCGTTGTTTTTGATGTTTTGTCAATATTTCTTTATGCGTGGGGCGCTTCACTTTTAGCTATCCCAAAAGAAGCTACTTTACCTATGATGGGCTTTCTTGCTATAATGTTTGCATCCATGGCTTATGCCTTGTATCTCTCTGGAAGGAAAGGAATATGGTAATGGAAATGCGGAGTTTGATAGAATTAAATTATCAGTGTTGTATATTTAATTATAAAGGAAGTCGATGTTAATTGATTAAAGATCTTATCAACCCTACAAATTTTAACTTGATGGTAAGTAAAGTTAGTGACGTCTTAGTAGGGGCTTTAGATAAACCATTAGGATATGCAATTAATTGGGGACGAATTTGGTCTCTCTGGCCCGTTCATCTTGAAACTGCATGTTGTAGCGTAGAATTTGGTGCTACTTCTAGTCCTCGTTATGATTGTGAAAGATTTGGAATTATCGAAGCATTTGGTTCTCTGAGACAATGTGATTTAATAGTTGTTCAAGGTACTGTAACTAGAAAAATGGCTCCTAGATTAAGAATGGTCTACGATCAAATGGCAGATCCTAAATATGTTATTGCAATGGGAGCATGTTCTATTACCGGAGGTTTGTATATCGATTCCTATAATGTTTTGCCAGGAATAGATGGTATTATTCCTGTAGATGTATATGTGCCAGGATGTCCACCAAGACCCGAAACACTTATCCAAGGTTGTATGTTATTGCAAGAGAAAATAAAAAGGTCGAAAATAAAATGACAGATACTAATACTAATACTGAATCTAATACTAATAATACCAATAAATCTTCTAATCTTAAAATTGTTGAATCCGACTTGAAAATTGAAAATTCATTATATTCTGAACTATCATCCCAATTTCCAGACAAAGTACAACTAGTCTATACGAAACCTAAACGTATAAAAATTTACGTAAAACCTGAAAATATTATTGAGGTTGCATTTTTTCTACGAAGTCATTTTGGTCTAGACCATGCTGAATCTGTGTGTGGAACGGATTATCCAAATGAAAATGTTATTGAAGTAATATATCATTTAAACTCCTATTCTAGGGAGGAATTGTCTCAAATTATTTTTGCCCTTTCTACTAAAACAGATCGAAATTCATCATATTTACCCTCGTTGCTTCCAGTGTTTAAAAGTGTCGAATACCATGAAAGAGAAACCTATGAAATGTTGGGTGTTTATTTCAAAGGACATCCTAGAAATGAACGATTTCTTCTCCCAGAAGATTGGGCAGACATTCCTCCATTAAAAAAGGACTTTAGAATTAAAGGAAGGTAGAATAGATTGACAAATGAATTCAGTGAATCTTTGGAAAAGAAATTAGAAGAAACTACAAAATTAGGATTAGAGGTAGTTAAAGAAGCTACCGAGGATAGGTTGATGAAACTAAGTGTAGGTCCTCAACATCCAGGCTCTGGACATTTTAGATTTACTATTAAAGTTGATGGGGATTATATTGTTTATTGTGATCCAGATCCAGGGTATGTACACAGAGGAGAGGAAAAAATGTGCGAATATCGTAACTTCATTCAAAATATTCCTCACCTTGAGCGACCTGTAATCCATGATTCTACAAATATTACATATTCTTATAGTCTTGCAGTTGAAGAATTGCTCGGAATCGAAGTACCAAGACGAGGACAATTCATCAGGGCTATTGCATCAGAACTTAATCGTCAGGTTTATACATTATATTGGCTTGCGATTTATGGGATATTTTTAGGACATTCCACAATGTTTATGTGGCCAGCTGGAGACAGAGAATTATTTATCGATCTTCTTACAGCTCTCACAGGAGCAAGAGTTACTCATGCTTTTAATATTCCAGGAGGTGTTAGAAATGATATACCAGATGGCTTTAAAGAAAAATGTTTAGAATATGTAAATTATTTTGAAAAAAGATTGAAAGAGTATGAGAATATATTTTATAATAATCCTTTGTTTAGACAAAGAACAGAAAATGTAGGCATTCTAACAAAAGACGATGCGATAAATTTAGGAGTTACGGGATCAGTATTAAGAGCTTCTGGAGTTGCTTACGATGTTCGAAAAGTCGAACCATATGATGTTTACAATGAGATTGACTTCAAAGTGCAATATATGAAAACATGCGATTCTTTTGCAAGAGCATATGTTCCTTTTCTTGATATGCGAGAGTCCTGTCACATTATTCGCCAACTCCTGGATAAGATGCCAGAGTCAGGAGAGGTAAGAATGAAATTACAATCCAATCCTAAGGGTACTCCAGGTGAATCTTATAAAAGAGTCGAATCAGGAAGAGGAGCATTATCTTATTATATAGTTAGTGATGGTTCCTCGAGACCATATCGAGTAAAAATCTCTGTTGGATCATTTAGGAATATTTTGGCTTTGCCTCATTTATTAGTTGGTTCTAGACTCGGGGATATGCCATGTATATATTGGGCTTTAAACTACTGGCCTGTGGAGGCGGACAGATAGATGGCAACAGCTCCTAAAGATTTTCGATTTGGTAACTTTGTGGGATCACTTGTTTGGTTAATTTTTTGGATTATAGTAATAGTTTCCCTGGTGGGTCTTCCTTTAATTTTTATTATCTTCTTTTATATTCCTCTTCCTTATTCTAATGGAGAAGTAATTACACCATATCTCTTTTTATCAATGATTGTCGATCCTACTCGTACAGCTCCAATTATCAAATTCATTATTCATACTGATTTCTTTAGAGCTGCTGTATTCCCTGGCTTCGCTTTTGCTGCAATGATAGCAGCAACAACAATTTACGTTGAAAGAAAATTTTTAGCTAAAATGCAATTAAGAACTGGGCCATTATATGCAGGGAAAATTGAAGGAATTTTACAATTGATAGCAGACGGTTTTAAATTAATTTCAAAGGAGATTATTGCTCCATCTGGAGCGGATAAACCTATATTTTGGACTACACCAATTATTTTTGTAGCTACTGCAGCTGCTTTGACTGTTCTTATCCCAGTAGCTCCAGGTTGGGTTGGTGCCGATCTGGACGTTGGTCTTCTTGCCATTTTTGCAATATTGGGTTTTTTTCCATTAATCGCTCTACTTTTTTCCTGGTCTTGTAATAGCAAATATCCATTCATAGGAGGGCTCCGAGCTCTGCACCAAATGATTGCGTTTGAGATTCCTTTTATTTTGTCTGCTCTGTCTATCGTACTTCTTAGTGGGTCATTAAATCTGACAGACATTGTGGAATCACAGTATTCTTTTTGGTTTTTCATTATTGCACCCTTAAGCGCTTTTGTTTTCTATATTTCATCTTTAGCAGAATTGGAAAGAGTTCCATTTGATTTACCAGAGGCAGAAAGTGAAATAGTAGCTGGGTGGCTTACAGAAACTTCAGGAATGATTTATGGACTGATACAGTTAGGAACTTACCTCAAGTTATATGTTTTAGCAGCGTTATTTGTGATTCTTTTCCTGGGAGGTTGGATGGGTCCACAAATATTCCCACAAGAAATAATACCTGGATATACAGGAGAGAAAATCTATAACGCGACTGTAATAAACGGAATATTTTGGTTTACAATTAAGACTTTTGGTATGATAATGCTTATATTACTTCCTAGGGGAATTAACCCAAGAATAAGGATAGATATTCTTCTACATACAGGATGGTACAAATTAATAGTCCTTGCTTTCATCAATATGTTTATCGTCTTGGCAATGATATATGGTGGAGTAATAACCCCTGGAGGTTTACAGTAATAAATGTCATCATCAATCATTAAAAAAACGTCAACAGCAACTGGATTCATTAAAGCTATAGAATCAGGTTCCAAACATCTTATTATGAAAAGATTTACGTTACGCTTTCCAGAGCAAAAATTGAAGTTTGTTGGAGATGGATATCAGTTTGATCCAAAAAGAGGAGTTGGAATCGCAGGAAGTAGGGGACGTCATATTCTCTTTCATGAGAAATGTACTGGATGTCAACTATGTGCAATAACATGTGAAGGTATTGCAGAAGCCATCGAAATGGTAAAGGTTAACGAAAAATGGAAACAAAATAAAAAGAGTATAATGCCACAAATTGATTATGGAAAGTGTGTTTTTTGTGGATTATGTGTAGATGCTTGCCCGTTTTATGCGTTGTACATGACTGATGATTTTGAATTATCTTCATTTACTAAAGAACATTTGATATATACACCAGCACAATTAGCAGTCAAACCAAAGTATGACGGAACAGTGGAAGTAAAGATTGATGAAAGAGGAGCTTCTCATGGCTGATGCTGCTTTCATAGGTTTATCTGTTTTAACAGTAGGATCAGCGATATTTGCATTGGAAAGTCGAGAAATAATTTATGGTGCAATTGGTTTAGCCGTATCTATGCTTGGGATAGCTGGGTTTTTTATCTTACTTGATTCTCCGTTTGTTGCAATGTTTCAGATTGCAGTTTACGTTGGTGCAGTTGCAGTTTTGGTTATATTTATTGTAATGTTGGTCAGGACTGAAGCATTATTTTCTGCTACTGAAGATCGGGGAAGGAGAATCGCCGGTTTGATATTTTCATTATTGATGATGGTGGGAATTGGAGTTCTTCTCTTTAGCTCGATTTTTTCCACTGCTGAGTTTAGTCCTTTGATGGAAAAAATAGTTACTAAAATCGGTAATGAGATGCTGACTTATTATTCCCCTGTCTTTATATTATTGGGCCTAACTTTAGCTGGGGCAATTATAGGCGCGTTAACCCTTGCACGAAGAGAAGATAGTGATCAGTTTACTAGTGCAAGTCCACAATATAAAAAAATACAGGTTGATAAAAAAGCCGAGGAAAAGGAGCAGGTCTAACCGATGACTGAATTAATCAACTTTGTTACAGTTTCTTTAATTCTCGTTGGCATAGGAATTTACGGCCTTGTCGTAAAGCGAAACGCAATAAGGATGATCTTTGCAATAGAAATAATTGCAAATGCTGCAAATCTGAATTTAATTGCATTTTCACGATATTTGGGTGATATACAAGGGCAGATATTCGCCCTCTTTGCAATCGCAATAGCTGCAGCTGAGGTAGCTGTTGGCTTGGCCATAATAATTATTGCTTATAGGCTTTACAAAGATATTGACGTTGCAGCCTACAAATTTTTGCGAGGTTAACAATATGACGATTTTTATTGATTATTCATATAAAGATGGAGAAAAAAATTAGATGGCTACTGAATCTGGAATATTGATGGCATCTATCTTTCTACCTTTATTACTCTCTCCATTGGCTTATTTTTTAGGAAAAAAAAGAGGAGCAGGTGTTGTTACTTGGTTTTCCTTTGGTACCTTAGTTATAAGTACAATTTTATTGATTATTCCTATCCTTACTCTCTCAAAAGAAAATCCTGTATATGAAGAATCTTATGTTTGGAGCCAATTTGGCAATTTTGGATTGAAACTTGATGGCTTCAGTATTACCTTTGCTGTAACCGTCTATATCTTGTCCGCTGTAATAGCGATATTTTCAAGAGAATACATGATTAGAAAAATTGCTGGACATTTTGATAACCTGGAAAAGCCCAACTCTCACTCCAATAATACAAATAATGATTCTGGTGAAGAAGAATTGAATAAAAATAATTTAACTAGTAATAGCGGAAGGGGTCAACTTGAGAGCCTTTACAGTATCGAGCCTTCATATAAACAACATATAGATACTCAAATGGGACTGTATTTTGCCCTTTTTCTCACATTCGCTATGGGAATGGTAGGTACAGTACTATCAACAAATCTGATCGAATTTTATGTATTTTTTGAATTAATGCTTGTTCCTGCATTCTTTTTAATAGCCCTCTATGGTTATTCTACTAGAAAAAGAGTCTCCCTTATGTTCTTTTTTTGGACACATGTAGGTGCAGTTTTATTATTATTGGGTATGCTGGCAATGGGTTTGTTCGCAGGGGGTTTTGATTTTGAAACTATCAAATCAAATGTATCAAAAATTCCATCACAATGGATGACACTAATTGTATTTGCTGTTGTTATTGGAATCGCAGTAAAGTTAGGCGCTTTTCTACTTCACATATGGATACCTCATACTTACGCGGAATCCCCTACTCCTATTTCTGCTTTAATTGCTGGACCTATGAGCGCTATAGGCGTTTATGCACTATTAAGAATTTGGATAGATCTTCTTTCCATATCCTATTCGGATTATAGTATTTACATAAACTTTTGGGGAGTAGTAACTATGGTTTATGGAGGTGCCATGGCTTTGATGCAGGATGATATCAAAAAGTTATTGGCTTATTCGAGCATCAGCCACATGGGTTATATAATTTTTGGATTAGGCAGTCAAAGCATATTAGGTGTAACAGGTAGCGCATTAATGTGGATTCCTCACGCACTAGGTGAGACAATTCTTTTCTTGATGGCAGGTTCTTTGATTCTGCGAACCAATACAAGAGGTATGTCAAACTTGGGCGGTATTGCAAGAAAAATGCCTTATACCGCTACCATCGCCATGATCGCTGTATTAACAATGATAGGAGTACCTCCCACAACTGGTTTTATGGCTGAATGGATAATGTTTACTGGTGCCTTACAAACAGGAACGGAAAATATGGATTCTTTTAGAGTTGTTTTGTTTTCTATTGCGATTCTTACTACTATCTTAACTTCTTCATATCTATTAGTGATGTATAAAAAAATATTCTTTGGAAAAATTTCACCTCGGTTCGAAAAATTACGAGATGTCAACAGATATGCAATAATTCCTATGGCATTTGTAGCGAGTTTGGCATTATTTTTGGGAGTTTATCCTGCTCCTATTATTAATCCTATAATAACATATTCAGAAACAATTTTTTCAGATTTTCCAGAAATTGTTTCTCTTCCAACAATTACTAGTTTAAATACTAAAATTGTAGCCTCTGCAATTATTGTACAAGAAGAATATGCAAGTTTTCTAGATAGAGATGATACAAATTTTCATCACTCAGAGGAATTCAAAAGTATAAAGATTAAGGAGAATAGGTGAAAAAAAAAATGGTTGAATCAATAGGGTTTGAAGGAATTGCCATAAATGCGTGGCTTGTGTGGATAGTCCCCTTTATAGGTGCAGCATTAATTCCCGCTTTGGCTAAAAAAAGTATTAGATTTTCAAATATGAGTGCTGTTGGATTTGCAATTATCAGCGCGCTTCTTGCCGCTACTCTCATTCCAATAGTTGTTTCTGGAAGTGAGATCCATAGTCAGATCCCATGGATCCCTACATTAAATATCAAAGCAGGGATACTTGCAGACCCACTAAGTGTTATCATGACAAATCTTGTAGCCTGGATTTGTTCATTAATTATTATTTACTCTGTTGGTTACATGCATGGGGATAGAGATCTTACACGATATTGGTTCTTTATGTTATTTTTTATAGGATCAATGCAATTGATAGTTCTATCCGATAACTTGTTAATGGTATTCTTTGGATGGGAAGGTGTAGGTTTTGCATCTTATGCATTGATAGGATTTTGGTATGCTGATAGAAAAAAAGATTATGTCGGCAGAGAAGGCCATATTGTTAGAGGAATAGCAATGTGGGCATCACCTACGCATGCAGGAATAAAGGCATTCTTGATGACACGAGCAGGTGATGTTATGATGCTTTCCGGTATGTTTTTGATTTTTATGCATGCTGGGACTTTTGGTTTTAAAGAACTTTTAGCTGATCAAACTTGGGCCCATAACATGATGGAACAAAACCTTTTGGTACCTGCCGCTATTCTTCTTTTTGGAGGAGCAATAGGCAAATCTGCTCAATTTCCATTGAACGAATGGTTATTAGAAGCTATGACTGGCCCTACTCCTGTTTCTGCATTGATACATGCTGCTACAATGGTTAAAGCTGGTGTCTTTCTTGTTGCGAGGATTGGACCTCTATTTTTCGCTTTGGCAGCATTTGATGCCGCAGCATTCTTTGAGGTAGTTGCATGGATAGGTGCCATAACTGCATTCCTGCTTGCTACTCAAGCCATTGTGAATCCTGAAATCAAAAAAGTATTGGCATATTCTACTGGGTCACAAATTGGTTATATGATGATGGCACTAGGAATTGCAGGGCTCTCTACACAATTCGTCGATGGTTATACTGCTGGATTCTTTCATCTAATGAGTCATGCAATGTTTAAAGCTTCATTGTTTATGGCAGCTGGTGCGATATTACATGTAGTAGGTTCAAGATTTATGACGGATATGGGGGGATTAAGAAAAAATATGAATAAAACATTTATTTTTATGCTACTTTCGGGCCTCTCACTAGCAGGTGCTCCCTTAATAACTTCTGGGTTTTGGAGTAAGGATGCGATTTTTGCTGCACTTTTAGAATCCGGAACATCCACAGGGATATCACTTTTCTTCATTGCATTCATAGTTGCAATAATGACTGCATTCTATACTTTTAGGATGGTAGGAATGGTCTTTTTCGGTACAAAGAGTAAACATATACAAACTATCGAACAAAATTCTTTTAATAAGTCTCAATATGTGTCCTCTATCTCTTCCGATCCTACAGATGAACAGAGATTGAAACCAGACCATGAAAATAGCTTGAAACATGATTCAAAACATCAGATTCATGAGGTGAAAGCAGTCATGTGGGTCCCATTTGCGATTTTGGCAGTTTCTACTGTACTTATAGGATTAGTTGGATTTATCTTTGAAGAAGAGATTCATTCTATCATGGCTTCCTATCTTTCCAGCTCATTTGGTATTGGAGAAACAATTAGCACTCATAATTCAGCCACCAACATTAAGCAGAATGCAAGCCCAACAACCGAAGGATTAAACCCTATTGCTTTGTTATCATCATTTGTAGCCTTTGGTATTGGATCAGGATTAGGAATATTTTTCTATATTATTAGAAAAAAGGATCCGGAAATTATTTCGAAATACCCCGTTTTAAAGCAGACATGGCTTTTCTTGTATAATAGATGGTATCTTAATAGTTTCTTGTATTGGGGTTTTGTAAAAATACCGCTACGTCTATATAAACTCATTTGGTTATATTTTGAGAATATCATCGCGCAGGGAATTAATCCTGCTTTACAGTACTCTATGAGCTTTATGTCAAAATGGGTAAAATATACTCAGACTGGGGTTACCCAAACATATCTTTTTGTCTTTGCGGCTGGAATTATTGTCGTTCTAATTATGTTATATTTATAGGAGGAATGGGAGGAACAAGAAATGATTGATATTTCGTCTACGCCAATTATAATAATTATACTCCTTGGCTCAGTAGGTCTTGCAATACCTATAATAGATGCTTACAAAAAAGAGAAAGGAAAAAATAAAAATAAACTTTTTAGTGCGATAACTTTTGGTACGTTAATGCTCGCATTACTTATTGTAATCTCTCGAGTGATAGGTGGAGAACTTCTTCCTGCTATGAGTTTTGGGAAGGATGTGCTTGCAGATGATATGTTCGGTTCTTTCTTTGCTGTTTCTCTATTAATCGTATCTATAATGGTATCAGCTTCATCATGGAACTACATGAAAGGAATTTCGAATTCTGCATCTTATTATTCGTTAATTTTACTTTCAACGATCGGAATGATATTGATAGCATATTCGACCGATTTTGTGATGTTATTTATCGCATGGGAACTTATGTCAATACCTACTTACGCTCTAGCAGCATTTTCCAAAAAAGATCCTATTTCAAATGAAGCTGCTATAAAGTATTTTATGTTTGGAGCTTTTTCGTCGTCAATTCTAGTGCTTGCGATAGGATTTGTTTATGCAGTTACAGGTACAACAAACATAGGTGATTCCATAACTATTCTTGCTGAACTTTCAGCCCCAAACCAAACAGCAGATCATAATCTCGGAGGTGTTATTCCTATTTCTTATCTTGCAATAGGTTTGTTTATTGCTGGCTTTGGATTTAAAATGGGATTGGTTCCATTTCATATGTGGCTTCCTGATGCATATGAAGGTGCTCCTACAACAATAGGTGCCTTGTTAGCTGCAGGAACAAAAAAAGCAGGGTTTGCAGCGGCCATAAGAGTTATAGTATTAGGGATGTTCGCCATTGGTCTGGATTGGAGTATAGTTCTTGCTATTTTAGCAGTTATTACCATGACAGTAGGTAATTTTGGTGCTCTTATACAAAAAAGTGTCCCTAGGATGATGGCTTATTCCAGTGTAGCTCAAGCCGGTTACATGATGATTGGACTGGCATTGGCCCCATACGCAAGTTCTGCCTTAGATGGCTCACTTTTTCACATTCTTAATCATGCTGTAATGAAATCAGCATCATTTTTGGCTATTGCTGCTGTTGCAATAGCATTAGCCAGTTACAGTTTAGAAAAATATACTGGACTTGGTAGAAAAATGCCTATAACCGCCATCGCATTATCAATATCGTTACTAGCCCTTGCTGGTGTTCCTCCGTTGAATGGTTTTTGGAGTAAATTGGTACTTTTTCAATCTGCTATTGATAGTGGAACCGTTATCTCATGGGGTCCCTACTTAGCTATCGCTGGATTATTAAATAGTGCCTTATCTCTAGGTTATTATTTATGGATTATCAAAAAAATGTACCTAGATGAAAGTGGTGACATGTCCAGGGTAAAAGAACCCAAGGCTATTATATGTGTATTAGTATTTGCAATAATCTTTATGGTAGGCTTTGGTATATGGCATGCGCCATTATTAGAATTTGCCTCAATATCTGTTCCCTCACACATTGATCAAATAGCTCCATCATTTGGAAACATAACTAATAATTAAAAATCCCTACTTTTTAATTTTGTTTAGATAAACGCTAGATTATTTATTACTTTAAAAAATGCTTCTAATAATGGATTATATTTAGACGTCATTATTGTATTAGACAAGTATCTTATAATACATTGTTATCTATTTACTTAAATAAAACAAGTATCCTTTAATTAGATCATTCAATCTATATATTTATTTTTTTATTAAAAATTTTTAATTTTTACTATAATTATATTCGCAAATAATTTATGATTAAAGTTTCATTTTATTATAAATCAACGTGACCAGTGTAATAAGATATAATTTAATAGAACATATAGAAAATTATATTTTTATTATGCTTATTTAAAGATATATAGTAATAAACAGAAACAATTATAGTTATAAATATTTGAAGAAACATAAATAGACCATAATAATAATGATAGTCATATATTTTGACAAAAAGTGAGCCCAACGCTTATAACAATAGTAAAATTTATGATTACTTTGTTTTCATCAAATTAATTTTCAGTTATTTTACCGAAAAATGTTAATAATAATTACTTTTTTCTAATGCGTATAGTTGGAATTAATACTATAGAGTTCTATAATAATGAATTTTTAATGAAATTCAGATGTATATAGGATATTTTCTTACATACGTAATTTTGACATTGTTTTGAGAAATCTTTTTTATACAACAATACTACATATTATTTATGGTATCGGGAAGGTTTTTCAATAGAGGAGTGAAAACATTAGATAATCCAGATATAGGATATGTTGTACGGGAAACTCCGGATAAGATAATAGTATTTGGTGGAAAAGGGAATAGATATGATATTCCATTGAGTGAGATTCAACAAGTAGGCGCAAATGTCCTTATAGGTCTTCCCTTTTCAGAAGTAGAAAAAAAATACAAAGTAAATCGTAATGATCCACTCCCAACCAGTAGGCAGGATCCCTGGAAAGATGAAAAAAACCAAGTTGATTTGGCCTACTATGAAGGAAAATATCCTAAATCACTCTTTAACAAGGGAGTAAGGGCAGAAAATGAGGATGATCTGGGTTTTGTAGCTAAAGAAACAAATGACAAGATCGTAGTGTTTGGATATTCTAATGATAGATACGATATTCCCAAATCAGAGATAATTGCAGTAGGAATGAATGTGATAATTGGAAAAAATTTTCCTGAACTAGCAAAATATAAAGTAGATCGAAATGCTCCATTACCAACAGGCGAACCAATCGAGACAATTGCCGAAGAAGCTTTTCCTGAAGATCACCAAAAGTAATAAGAACATCCTAACCATTTACAGCTAATTTCAAAATATCTACAGACAAGCAAAATTGTTTGGGTTATTTTTCTTTTAATTTCAATTAGAAATTGTTACACACGTGTCAAATTATTTTATTTACTATTAACAATTCAATCTTTTAAGTTATTTGTAGGCTAGATAGAGGAAAAATATGCGAATAATGCGGGGGATCTCCACTATCAATAATGTTTATAATAATTATAATGATCTATAATAATAAGGGATAACCTTAACAAAAATTTGACTATATATGGTTATCCAAAAAACACAGTTTTTGATATATCTTTATAATAATATGAATATTGGGCTCTGTTAAGTTAAGCAGTAAAAC
>JANWKP010000304.1 GCA_025451315.1 Nitrososphaerales archaeon
ACCCAGCTCGTGGCCAGGTCTAGAGATACTACATCATATGCACATTTTGCTTGAATGTCTGTATATTTCTCAATATCGCCGCCATGAGGTGCAAGGATAGCTAAACCACATTTATCGCTTTTGTCTTTTAGTCTTTCTATAAATTCTCCTTGTTCTCTAGATTGTTTTTCTGAAATACCTGGAATCGTTACTGCAGCATCAATGCTACCATTGAAAGAATCCGTAGTATCGAATTCTAGCCGCCTTTTAAGATCGTCGGGAATAGAATAGCCAACAAATGCTGTACCTAGTTGCCCTTTATGAATATCTATTATCGTATAGATTGCCCTAGGGTTATCTTTGAGTACATGTCTAATTATACGGATTTGCTCCCTTATTTTTAGACCCATCTTCTCTAGAAATTTTTTATTCACTATACAATGTTCTCGTCAATTTACAGAACTAAATTTACTAACGCGAGGTATGAATTTTAAAGAGTGATTTCCAGTATATTCTCCTAATATGTTTATGTGCATAATTGAACATAATATCCAATAATTGGACTTTATTAAACGTTTTCATATAAACTGAAATATTCAAATCTGATATTCTTTTAGATTCAAGAATATGTATCTATAATGTAATTAAATCCAGTAAATTCGTTTCCAATAACAATAATTAGCTAATGAAAGTTTGAACTCTAAGTTTCTTAAGGGTTTTATAATAATGGGGAAATCCTTTGAGCCAAGTTTTCTAAACAGAGATTGCAATTGTATTATGTTACCAATATGATAACCCATCAATAGTATCAGATTGGTTATCACAAATGAATTGTTCAATGAAATTCATTGGGCCGTGACTCTATTTTCAAATGGTAATCTATACGATTGACCATACTGTTTCTCCATATTTTTGGCTAACAATCATGTTCTAGCCTTATTCCCTTGAGTATTATTGACTTTAAAAACTTCTTTCAGTGTTGAAAAATCGATAATATGAATCATACAATTCGCAAGATCACTTAATGGATTTAAATCCTGGCCTATACCTAACAAATTCAGTATAATAAAATAAAGTAACCCCGAGTGCTGGCCAATTAAGAATATGAAAGCAGTAGTTTCCAACTATGATAGTATTGTCATTTTTAGTCCAAATATATTTGGAATTTTGTCGCCTCGAGTATTGCTGTGGGTTTCAATTCCCAATCTAATTATTATTGATATCATCAGTCAACTTATAAAATACTTTTTCCATTTACACACTAAAATAGAAAATAATTATCTAATTTAGTCTATTGTGTATTTTTAGCCAAAGAATAGAAAGAATGGAAGGATAGGAAATTAATCAACAAAGTACAAAATTGACTACATTATCCATTTTAACAAATATCTTGACCCCCAGTTATGCTTTTAACATATGATTGGATACTGAAGTTAAATGGCAGATATAACCAATTACATCAAATTACCTAAAGAAGGTCAGAAGCAAGATATGGGGGCAAAGGTTAATACCCGATCCAGAATCTAATACAGACTCTAAACCTTCTTTGCCTTCAGACGAACAAAAGGAAATGTCAGTAGATGCGCCTTTATCAATGGGGGCAATGTTGTTTATTTCAATTCTTTCTTGTCCTATAAGGCTATAATCAAGATCCAAACATTGTAAGAAAGGCTCTATTTTCCACTGTGGCATAGATGGATATACTGAATTAGCATTTTTGTTAATGAATGCTCGATTCACTTCAATAATTAGCGCAACTGTGTTTTAATTGAATGTTTGAATGTTTATGTTCTATATACTATTACTATTTTATATAATATTACTTTTCTCAATTTCACTTGTCCTTTTAATCAGTATATTGTTATAGATATTATTATCACCTCGTCATGAAATACAAGATCTTGGTTTTCACAATTTCTGTCTTTTTTAAATATTCATAATGAAATTCAGATATAAAAATACCTTCGACTTTTGCATGTCATTATTTACTATATGCTTTTCGGTTTTTCATAAATTTAGATACATCATGAATAAAAGATATTGTGGCTCAAATTGTTTTATTATTGCAATTTAGAATTTATAATGTGTTGGAAATTTTAATAATTACAGACTCAAATTAACGGTTTCCACGGATAGCGGGTTTGAAATTAACCAATCCTACTCTATTCTATATTTAGCATAAATACATCTGTATTGTTTTAGAACCCTACTACCACTAGGAACTTAATCCCCACGGGCCCGCAATAAATTTGACTATAAGCCAGGATTCAAAATGGATAGCTTCGATAATCGGTCATCATCATTTTTGCATTGATTCCTATAATGCAATAGTCTTTTTTTCAGGATATCTCAGCTGTCTCTCCATCATTTGTCAGACAAGAATAGTTGATGATCTAAATTCTTGTATTAATTACAATCTCTTTCTTTCACTTTTTATTTATTCGTGAATCCTAATAAAGTAGCAATGACAGTTGGGCCAGAGGTTTGTGAAACAAATTTGACATAAAAATAGACTCATGAAGTATTAGAATATTATTTCAAGATGCATATTTAACACATCATTAACTAGCGGCTCTATCACTTTTGTATTTTTAGTTCGCTGTTATGATTATCAATAAACAAGATTGATCAATTCTATACATGTTATAGTTTACAAATCTTTAACCTACAGAGAAATAATCATCAGAGCATTAGGTTCTATCCTTCATGAACTGCATGATTCTCTTAATCAGATTTTTCTCTTTTTTGTAAGAAAGGATGGATATGTATTTGACATTTCGGAACCTACAAGCCTGTGGATATCACATATCTCCATCTGTTTATGCAATCATTCCAATGATTCTTTACTAGACTTGACAGAACAGTATAATGGACATGATAGATATTCTTATATTGTAGAGATTGGATAAGCTTTTGTATTGAATCTAACTTTCAAAGCAATATCGTTCATAACTGTGATTTCCATTTTGCTATTACTTTTTAATATACTAGTGATTGGACCTAATGCATTGGCATCATCTAGTCAACTCAATATTCCAAATTTTATGTTAACCACAAGAGAAAATAATCCTCCTAATTCTATTGGATTCCAACAAGGGCCTGGTTATGATGGCAATTATCAATACGGCAATGTTAGCCAGATGTTAGAAATATGTCCGCCTGAAATTGTCATATTCGTTCATGGGTGGGGAGTCTCACCTGCAGGGGCTATCGAACAACTGGATAGGGTAAAATTATCTTTGGAGAAAAATGCTTACAATACAACTTTAATTGGATATAGCTGGGGATCCAATATGGATTGGGAGCCTGCCAAGGTTTTAGCTAAAGATGAGGGCCTAAAACTTGCCCAATTTATTTCAAATTATAAAGAAACATGCAAGAACAACCAAAATGTAAGTTCTGATGTACGGTTACTTAGTCACTCATTAGGTGCAAGAGTAGTTCTCAGTGCAATAGAAAGTCTACACAATAATCCTATATGGAATAACAATAGCAATAATTTTACAATAACATCTGTTAATCTGATGGGTGCTGCAGTTGATGATGAAGAAGTATCTACAAATCCTTTAGATATACTATCTGATTCTACCAATTCGAATTCAGTAAAGTTTGCCTATGGAAAAGCAATTCAAGATGAAGTTATCAAATTCTTTAATATGAACAACCCTGAAGATAATGCATTGGAGTCTCTTCCATTTTACCCATTTGACTGGTTTTATGAAATCTATCCTTTTTTTGAAAAAGATTCCGCATTAGGTCAGAGTGGATTTCAAACTGTTCCAAGTATAACGTTACCTAGGAATTTTGATCAAACAAATGTCACGAGTGAAATCAAAGCTATTTCAAATGCGGATGCAATTGATGGGACGGACATTGGACTATGCAATTTTTATGGATATTGTAATGTAAGTAATGGTGACAACCATTTGGGCTATATGGGATTTAGAAACCTTACAGATACCAATAAACTCGCAGATGATGGTGCATTGAATATCGTTATAAAGTCTTGGCATGATAACTGAAACCAATACAAAACAATAAAAATATTTAATTTCCATCAATTATTTTTTATATGATTTATTTTTGAATCTCACGTTATGTAGTCTAGGAAAATTTCAGAAATACTGTATTTTTCATTCTCAATTAAAGTCAAAATAATTTCTAAAACATCTTTTCTATATCGTATCCAACTTGTAGTAGGATATTGTTTCTATAAAAGCCGCAACAGACAACAGATCTCACGTCTTGTTACTTTTAATATACCATTTATCCCATATACAATACATTGAGCGATGAGATATCAAAAATAAACACTCTCATTGAAAAGTTTACTATTGCTTGGAATAGACATGATGCTAAAGAATTTGCAGAATTGTTTGTTGATGATGGTGAATGGACGGATGCACTAGGACAACACGTCAAGGGAAAAGCGCAAATTGAAAAACTATACGAATATCCCTTCAAGTCAGTTCCGAAGGATGTGACTTTAACCATAATATCTGTAAGAAAAAGAATCATTACAAATGAGATTTTCGCAATAGATGTAGAATGGAAAACAGCCGAAAATAAAACTCCAGATGGAAAACCAATCCCAGATAGAAATGGATTGCTGGACCTTATTGATTCCTTAGAAGGAGATCGTACAAGAATCATTCTTGGACACAACGTAGACTATACAACAGCTTATTCTAGAAGTGATTTAATACATGACAGCAAATATACCGATGCGATTAGTAACCGTTAAATCTATTATGTAGTTACTTTCACATTTTAAAAACCATTAGTCATTACCCATGTCTACAATGAGGGGATGGATTTGAATCTATGACAGATAGTCATGGTTTAGGCAACCAAGACTTAATAGTTATGGTATAGAATCCATGGCGCTGTTAACTTAAGCGTTTATCATCTCATTGTTATGATAATTGACAAATAGATTCATCCAATTCTTTACGTGTTTTAGTTTACATTTTTCCATCTGACATGGAAAGTAATCATCGAAACTTTCAGTTCTGTCTTTGAAATACTGCATTGTTCTTTCGATTATGCTTTTCTCGTAAGAGGAATGAATGTGATGAGCCATTTTGAGAAATTCACAGGCTTGTGGATACCATGTACCGCCATCGGTGGAAACAGGATGAATTCCATAGTATCTAACAACACCTGACAGAAAGCGCTCGGCAATGAACATGTTTCTCTCTTGAGTTATATTTTGTGCGAGAATTTGACCGTTTTCTGG
>JANWKP010000305.1 GCA_025451315.1 Nitrososphaerales archaeon
ATTATCATCAGCTCCTGGAGCTCGAGTATTAGTATTATTGAGAATTTCTGCTCTGCTATCGTAATGTGCTCCAATTATGATAGTTTTATTATTTTGAGGAGATGATGCTAAACTTTGTTTACTACTACAAATTATATTGTTTAAATTAAAAGTTTGATTTTGATCAATTTGAGTATAATTGTGAAAAAATACTCTACCATCGCACAAGTTTTGAAGTTCACTTTTAAGCCAATATGCAACATCTTCAATATAATTCGATTTAGTATTTCGGGTATGAAAAGATGATAAAATATCTATCCATTCTTTGAGTTTAGTCGAATTAACTTGATCTAATATTAAATCTGTTTGTATTTTAATTTCATCACTATTATTAAGTGGATGTGTTCTGTCATGAATACAAGCTATTATAGAAATATTGCATAAGAAGGTAGAATTAAGATTATTTTCTATCTTATCTATAGTGGCATAATTTACAATAGTAATATCTGATGAAATAGCACCATATAAAGCAATTATTATTGACATCAATAACCATAACAATTTGTATATTTGAAATGACAATTATGACTTATATTTATAATACTTTATAACTGCATTATCGGATCTATTAATTTAACAAAAATGAATTTAGCTATGAATGTCCTATCCTAACATATAGTCTTAACTTAAGAGATCCATATTTCAAGATCATTAATAGTAGTAAGCCATATTGATTACAAACTTAAAACTAATCACGAGTTTAGAATTCTTTGTCTATACTATTTCATAAGTTAAAACGTAATTTGCATTATTTGAAGCGAAGCTCACTGTTTTTGGTCCTTTAAGAACCTCATTTTCCTCAACAATGTGACTACTAAAATATTTGGTGTTACTTAGTTTACCTATCAAATCTTCATCATAAAAACTTACTATAGCCTCAACATTGAATTGAATATTTGCATTGATGTTCCAATCACTTCCATTTTTCATAGACTCTCGTCCAAATCCTTGAAAGTTACCGTTATCTACAGTAAGAAAAGTCTCATCTATTTTTGTATTATTATCATCGATTTTATTACAATGAAGATTTAATAATTTTAAAGTTCTCATATAACTTGAACAATTTAAAATTATAAAAGGTTTTTTATCAATATTTTTGCTATGATAAAGATGAATACAAGTAATGCCATCAAACAATGAATTATAAAATTTTTCGGCGCCGAAAATTCTTAAATAATAAAAATAAATTTAACACAATATGGAGTAATAGGGAGGTGTAACCTATAACGAATTTCGGAATTTTTGTTTTTGAAATCCTGTTTGTATGAGTGAACGTAGGTTCTGTTTGTCTATTCTTCTCACAATAACTACATACCAATCCCATAAATGGTAATGCTCCAATTAGAGTTATTCCAGTAATCATTCCTATGATGCAGATTTTGAATTTTGTTAACTTGAATATATATTATTATTTTTAGAATAGAAAAAGATTGTTCACATCTAAAATAACGTTACCTTTCAAAGAGATTCATATATTTACACTTAGAAAATAAGACTGTAACATACTTCAAGTACGATATAGATTCAGAAATAAGATGTTAATATAATGGAACAATAATAAATATTAAAATTTTTTTATCTATCATAAAAATAGACTTAAAATTTAGAATAAAATTCTTTTTATTTTTCCGAAATCAACTAGAGAATATTTGTCTATTGTAGAGCAAAATTATTTTATAATATATAGTCTATATAATAATGAAGGAAAGTGGTATGAAAAAAATAGCAATTAGTTCAATTCCGTCTTCATATATTTTAATAACGGCTTTAGTATACGCACTACTAGGAGCTATATTTTTTGAATTCGATAATGTTAGTGGAGAGGAGGACAACATTAATGTTAATGATGGTGATGATACTGATAATAAGTCTTCTTTTCCACAATTCATAGATGCACCTTGTAAATCTCCTTGTTCATCTACTGAAGAAATGTGCATCCAAATATGTGCATAAAAACTATAAAAAACCAATTTTTTTATTTGAAAATTATCAGTCAATATTATTTCAAAATAAATGATGTCTGAATCATTGAATAGATATTTCTTTTTGAATTACCATGAAATAGGTATATTAGAAAAATACTCAATAACAGGAATTGATAAAATACACCACTTTTGTATTACAGTATTAAATTGAAAGTTTTTTGAAGTAACTAAAAATCAGATATAAGTTTTAAAGTTATTTTTGAAATATCAAAGGATGTTAATTCATTAGAAATTTGCAGAAGTGGGAAATACCAATAGCTAACTAAAGTTTTTTGCAAAAAATGTTCTGATCTTTTATATACTCTATTCTGTGAAAAATTTTATCAATAAAAAAAATTGTTTTTATATAATGCAATGGAATAGTACATGAAATGGAAAAAAATAACTCACGCTCTGATGATTATACAAAGCAAGGAAGAAATGGATCTATTAAAGATAAAATATTTGGAAAAATGTCAGAATTTATGGGAGAAACAGGAACTCAAGAAAAAGGATCATCGTTTGCTATTAAAACAATAATTTTTGGCCTATTTGCTTTGATTGGATTTATAATCCTTGTATATTCGATATTTGTAGCAGCTGTAGGAGAATCATTAGCATCAGTAGCAGATACTGTATTTGTTGCTGCAATTATTGGGTCTTTTACTTTGGTAGGAATAATTATTAGTCAATTACTCTCAAAGAAGTAAAACTTTATTCAAATAATTTTTAATTTCCACATTATATTGTCATCGTCATATGGTGATAGTGATGAAAGCCTAGGATTTTACTAAATTTATGAAATTTAATATATTTTTAGTTAAATTAGTCTTGTAATTGATATAATGACTTTTAGGTCGATTGAGTTTCAAACTATAATAAAGTGAAAAAATAGAAGAACAAGAACCTTATCAAAATCATAGCAACAAGTGATGTATCATTTTACTTAATTCAACACCTAATAAAAATTAGCAATTGGAAATCATAATAAACATTAACTTAATTCACTATTCTAATTTAGCAATATTATATTAGCAGTATACATAATGCAGTTGAAAATATAACAAATCTTCTGCCAATTGGGTATATTGGATCATTACTTGGCACAGAAGCACAAGTAACCAGTTATACATATTGTTTCGACAATTCGTCATAGAAAGATATATCTTAACCGGAGTCATTTTTTAATTATTTATCCTGCGAATCTCAAATTATTAATTTTAACTTCCTTCTCTTTATGATTTTACTGTAATGGTTGATACAATCTTCTTTAGTCTTTGTTTGTATCTTCGAGCATGATTGTAAATTATAACTGGATATTTAGGATGAAGTTCATTTATTTTATCATAGCATTCTATTTCTCCTTTACATTCTATTTCGTATGGAGTATTATTCCACCATGCATCTTCGTCATTATGATGCATGAATATCATTAGTACTGGTGGTCTTAAAGTATATTAGTCATTAAACATGTATATCAGTAGTATTTTTTGTTGAGTATTTAAAACTATATAATAGGTTATTGTTGTTGAATATTAAGATCAACTTCTAAACCTACTATAAGACTTTCAGAAATTTATAAAAAAAGTCATCATAAAAGAAATTTTTTCAGCAAATTGTCCTTTATACAAACCTACTACTGATAATATAGAAAATAATGAGATGTAAAGGGTGTAATCAAATTATTTATAATGTGAATGGAAGGAACGCTCCTACTAACAAGGCTAGTGGAATTGATAGAACAATAGAATGATTATAAATATTATTCCAATCGTTTCTGCAGTTAGTATACAAGCACTTTCTGCTGTAATCAATATAATTAAGCTTGTTTTGAGTATAAATTTTAATTCTGACTGATTTCTTGAATCTGAAATTTTTCTAAAACCATTTATAAAACTTTTAAATGTTAGTTCTGCATCTAATAAGATTATATCACATTCAATTGTATTTGGATTCCATTTTACTAAAAGGTTTAATCTTACAATTTAGTATTTATGAATAGACAATACTTTGTATAAAAATGAAGACCTAGAAGAAAAGAAAGTATTAGGTTCAGGCGGTTATGCTTTTGTTAATCTGACAGAAGCTGAAGAATTAAAATTCAATCTAGGAGTACCACATTTATTTTTGGGAAATATAGGAAGACTAGACAAAAAAAGATTTTTAAGGTATTATTGTAATAAATGTGGAAAAGAATATTTAGGCTCTCCTCTGATATCATATGAGAATCCAAATGAAGAGATTACGGAAGATGTTATTTTACTAGAAAAAGGAGAATACAAATGTATGGTATGTAACAACATAATATCACAATATCGCAAATTCAATAAATAGATAGAATGAGATTGATTCTATATAGCTAGATATATTATTTACATGTACATGTATAGAATATAGAATATAAAAATCATTAAGATAGAGTATTAAATTACATATTCTGTCAATATGGATTTTGGAAAAATTGATAACTGCTATGAATATAGATGACTAATTTGAATGACGATAGATTTTATTATTTTTTAGTAGAATTTTCTACAAAGTTCTACATTATATAGTATTTAGCTTCTGTTATCAGAAACTTATTTTAAAAATCTTTTATTCAGAAGACATAATAACTCATATTTGGAGAAATTGATATCTATAGTTGTGCTAAAATAACAGGCTAACGTTATCGTAATGAAAAACATATACTAATTTATCATATAAATAATACCCAAATATAATGTTAGTGTCATCCTTTTTATATACTGGAGTTACTATTGATATGACTTGAGTATATAAAAAAAACGTTGACTATAATTTAATCTTTCAATCTCCTTAAATAAGTATATTATTGGATATTTATAAACGAAATTTATAATTTGTTATAACCAAAAAAGAGATAAAACATTCATCATTTAGGTATTACTACAAGTTGTCCATTCATCGTAGATTCATGATATTCACAATAATATCTAAATATTCCAGGATCTTTTGCAATAAAAGATACTGAGCCATTCTTATCTTGTCCCAAATTCAAGTTTACATCATAAGGAGCGTTTCTTGTAAAAGAATGTCAAAGCAAATTGCATGAACATTGTTATTATAGTCGCACCACTGCCAATTGGAGTAATTAGTAGTACATCCAATCCAGTAGCAAGAGGAGATAAATAGGTCTGTTGAATACTTCGATTGGAAATCTAGCAATACTAGCAGTAGAAAAGCCACCATTTATTTATTACAAAAATGCTGGAATCACAAAATGCTTGTCCTATTACTAGAGGTAGCATTGTTGTAAACAAGTTCCGAATTTTCTAAATAAGTCTTTGTCATTAAGAATAATAATACACTAGGGAACTTGTGTCCAATTAGGACTTATCGTACATTGTATACCATGTTGACCTGGTGGAATACTAGTAATCCTATAATAGATAAGAGGTTTTTTCCAAAAATTACTTCGTGTATACTACTTTATCTGCTAATCCTACTACATCTCTACCCTTATTTGTTAAAGAATTATAAATTCTTGGTTTCCCTCGTCCAGGAGATTTTTCTTTTTTTACTTTCCTTTCAATCAAACCTAAATTTGTAGCTTTTTTCATTAAGGATTGTCCATATCCCCAACTTCCCATAGTTATAAGTAATTCTCTTGTGTGCAACTCTTTGTTCTTCTTTAGTATTCTCAATAATGGAATAAGAGGACGTTCATTTATCAGAACTTTAAGTATGTTTAATTGTACGGTTATAGGAACTGATTTTGTTTCTTTTACTTCCTTCGCTGTTGTGATTTTTTTAGTAGACTGTTTAGAAGAACTTTTGGAACTATTACCATTAGACATATTAATTAGTATAACTTTTAATAATAAAAACTTATTTTATTTATGTCAGATTGATTTAGTGATAAGGAACTCCTTGACTAATTAAAATCACATTATAAATAGAATATAACAACATTTAGATGATAAATTACTAGCTTAGGGCAACATCTGGAACAATAACTGGATTATTATTAGCATTCGTTTACTTTTTCTCTTCTGGTTTTCTGTGAACAGGTCTAAATCAATAATTACTCTACGCTCGTAGTTCAGATACGGTAGTTTTTCTGCAAGTTCAGTTTGTAAGATTGGAGTAGAGCTTTCTATGTAGTAGGATTGTACTACATCTTGAATTATCTTTTTTTTAATTTGATTATTGCTTAACATCTTCTGATGAGTCATTTATCAAATTCGTGAGATCTTCATAATTTACTTGTCTCAAAATGAAGAATTTTGTTGTTATATAATTTAAAAAAGAGGTTTTACTTTTAAGTAGGTGAATTATCTATTCAAAGACATAAAGAGTTGGATGTATATATATAATTACTAATTGAATAAACTCTTTAATAATTTTTACAAGAAATATAGGGAAACCATTCTGATGAATAAGAATTTACTTATTGCAGGTATTTTTGGATTTTTAGTGAGCGCTGCTATAGCCGAAATATATGCGATATATTCTCCTAGTAATGTATTAACTTCTACAATAACAGTATTGGTAGGATTTATAATTTACAAGATATCATTTATAGTTCTTTTTCATATTAATAACAAACGAAAATACACTAATAGATTTACCAGCCGGATTAATTTTAATCGTCTAAAACAAATAATAAAGAAGATGATATTTGCGTGGTCTATATTTGATATCGTTAATAATATATCAAGATGGATAATACTATATGAATTATTGTTAACAGGATTCAGACCTTTTGAAGCAGCAATATTATCTTCCATAGCTGCTTCATCTCTATCATACTTATCAATCAATATAATTTCAAAACGTATCAAAATCTTTTCATAACCATTGTAAAGATTGATGTTTAAAATGAAAAAATACTTGATAGGATTAGGCTACAGAAGGGAATAAGAATGATGTCTGTAGTGATGCGAAAACAATAATTAATTCTTCAAATTCTCATTCACTGTTTGAATATTTTATTTTAAAAATGATTGCATTATTGTCATATGTAAAAGATGAGTATATTTTATTGCCTTGTTGCGCAACTAACTATTCCTAACAGATTTAGCTAACCTATTCTAGTCATAATACATGTGAACTGGAAGAAATACAATGAATCTCTTGTTAAACGAG
>JANWKP010000306.1 GCA_025451315.1 Nitrososphaerales archaeon
AACGAGATGCGTCCGTGCTAGTATGTATATTACCGATCCATGTTGGGATGACCCTAAATCTTTTGCCTGTGCTAACAAAATAGAATTCTGTAATGGTCATCCAACTGACGACCGGTGTCAGTTACAAACACCACCGCCACCAGTGACTCGTCAATATAATTGTATAGCCGAGCAAGCATCTTCCAAATATCCTACGTGCCCAGGCGGTGTGGAAAACGATCCGTCATATGTTTGCTATGAGCAAGTTGGGCAAACGATATGTTCCCGTGGTGCATACGATCCTTGTGTGGAGAGCGTGGTGTCTCCTGCCTGCAAACTCGAACAAGACTTCTGTAATTCAAATCCAACAGACCCTAGTCAACTATGTAAATTAGGGGCGAGGGGCAACTGAGACAACGATCCGTCAATACAGTTGCGTAGCCGAGCAGGTATCTTCCGAATTACCTACATGCGGAACTAATGTGGAAAATGATCCGTCATATGTTTGCTATGAGCAAGTTGGGCAAACGATATGTTCCCGTGGTGCATACGATCCTTGTACGGATAACTCAATTCCTAATTCGTATCATCCTGCATCTTTTGCCAAAGTATATTTCTGTATAGGTAATACAACAAACAGCCAATGCTGTCCACTAGGAACTCACTTCGTATCGTTAGGTGGTGCTATGTCGGAGACGAGTTCTGGGGGCCAGTGCGTTTTAGATAATCCATAAACAAAAACACAAACTCCAAGTCCAGTTAGTAAAACAAATACTAACAATAACCAAGTAACAGTTCGAAATTGTGGGTTTATAGTACAAAATACTGCTGGAGCAGTCACAAGTACACGTGCTTGTCCTCCGCAGTCAGCAACTGTAGTTTTGGGGCCATCTTCGATGGAGACTAATGGAGCATGAATACTAGCAGCTTTTGAGCCTTGTATTCTAATTCATGGAACAGTAAAACTCAATCTACCTCAAGGGGATGGATGTGAATTGCAATTCTTTGGCGGTGTTCCGACTTTGTGGACGAAATACATCTAGTTATGATCCTGCCTGCAACTATTCCTATTCTGAAAAAGAACTGGTTACACAAGCAGAGAAAATAAAAAAAGTTAAGGATATGATTGATAACACATATGTTTATTTTAGTAATTCCTACGGTGGAAAGGCCGTTGTTAATGCTCTTCAATTCAAAGAGATGATAAATAATGCACCTCTATTAGAAAACGAAAAGATCGTATTAAATATAGCAAGAAAATACCTATCCAATTCTTTGTAATTGATATAGCAATCTATTAAAGCATGGGTTTTAACCATGACATATATACATGCGGCGGCTTTACAAATTGTGTACTATAAACAAGTAACGACTATCTAACAAAATTTAGACAGGTTTTATAACCTGTACTAAACCATGTGTATAAATTAATGAGTAATTTTCTACAAGACTTGATATTATTTTTAAGAGAAAACACTCATTCGGCGGCTAGGATTGCCTACACTAAAGTTTACCATAATATTTTGTTAACTTTGAGCTCGGCATCGGTTTATCTTCACCGGTTTTGCTTGAGGGTTAGGTTAATGACTTTGACAATATTGCATCCGAAATCAATTAACAGCCTATTGCATCTCTTATATCTTATTCATTTGTTTGTTTTCTATATCATCTAAAAGGTCACAAGCTATTTGATCATTATCGTGATTGCCATCTGGCAGTACATTGATCATCTCTGATGATAATAGAGTTAATTACATTCAATGGATCCTTGACAATGTCTTGATTTAGTTAATATGAATTGAACATTTTTTGAGGCAGTTGTGACCTAGGGAGTGCTTTTTCTCTCTCCATTTATACTGAAACAAGATAGTGTGGTTTTATCGCTATCACTTATCAGAAAATACCTAGCACTATTGATATAAAATATATGTGGCTTTTTGTCAATAAACGACAATGTATTCAAAAATACTTTATTTGACACTATTCCTTACTGCATTTGCATCATTGGTTCTTGTTGGAACAATGTTGAGTCATAATCCTGTGTTGGCTAGCCAAGACATAGATCAAACTCCTGCCCCTAACCCTAATCATCCTTGGCAAGATGTTTACGATAATCAGGGGCAGTGCATAAAAGACCATAAAATCTATGATGATAAGAGTGTCATAGATACTCACTGTAAGGACAAGAATTAAGTTTCTTTTTTTCTTCTTTCCAAAATGCTTTAGTCTATGTAGTCAGTATCCTAATAAGAAATTGCCAAAAAACATTTTGTCTCTTGATTTGGCTCTGTTAAGAAAACGATATCTCTTAATATCTTATTTATGGCATGTCCTATATAAGAAAACAGGAACAACATCATAATTAGATGGTGCTCGGGCTTGTATTGGTATTTTCTGGGCCTCTCACCTATAGATTATTGGTATATTTAAAGTCCATCATAATTAATAATAGATGAAAATGAGATCAAATCTCTGTGTTGCTTTGTTAGTTTTTTTGGCTTTGATGACATCATGTGGATTATATAGTATTAATGTACATGGTCAAACAAATGATTCCATCGTGACCAATAATTCAACAATAATTATGCAATCGATTCCATTGGAACCAATCCATTCCAACCCCTAAATTTAGGTGATTCCACAGATCAAACACAGAATACATCTAGTTCTGGATTTAAAGTGCCTAAGAATAACGATGAAGAAACGAAAAATAATGACCTTATTCTGCTTCATCAAAAATACAATAATGAGAGATTCGATCGTATAGTTGGCGAGTTATATAATAATGGAACAGAAACTGCAAATTTTGTAAGCGTCTCTGTATCCTTTTATGATGAGGATGATATAATCCTAGGATCGGTATCTGGAATTACAGAGCCATCCTCAATACCTCCTGGAGGAAAGGCAGCATTCGATATACTAATTACAAGCAAGTCAATAGATCATGACGCTGAAAGATATGAATTTAGCGTTCAATGGTCTGATGATGATTTTAAACAACATACAATTAGGATAACAGATCTACCATCTACAGATAATGATAATGATGGCTAATGAATATACATCTGATTTCCAGTTTCCTATAAGACAAAGATTGACGTAGAATTTCGGTTATAAAGATGGAATTGACGAAAAATATTTTTGGCCTTCATTATTGAGTATAATTCTAGCAGATCTTTTTTTAACTTGTCTTTTGAGGTTGGAAAGTAGGCTTTAACGGCCCTCAAATCATTTTTTATTATGAGTCGGTGATTGAAATCTGTTTTTCTTAAATTATCACATTTCTCCAACCACTTATCTAAAATAATTGTAGTTTCTACTGCTGATAATATTCTTACATTGCTTAAGTAAGGACATAATATCCTCCACATGCAATACTTTCGATAATCTTCTAAAGGTATTTCTAAAAGTCTCTCATTCCATTCTATGTTTTTTGTAGGAAAATGGTTAGTTTCATTACTATTAGAATGGTTGAATTTCAGTTTCTTTCTTTTATCTATTTTCATCTGCTTCATGTGCTCGTTTCTCTTATCTATCAAATAGTCAAAAAAGTCGCTAGCCAAATAGCGAATATTTGGTAAGTTGCCATCCCATCTCTTAATGATCTTCACTGTCTTACCATTCTTAGAATTTAGAGTTCCAGGTAATCTCAATAAGCAGTTGTTGATCGAAGGACGGTGTTTAGGATCTGCTTTTCCCCATGAGAAAAATTTTTCAGCAAATCTCATAAATTCTGTAGTGAGATCTTTTCCGTTTGAGAATGGAAGAAAATCATAAAATATTTGTTCCTTTTCAAATATTATTCCATCCAATGGTTGGTATATGTGATATCCATTTCCGGTCCATAAAACAGTAGGATTCGCATCACCATTGAATTTTTGTGATAATTTCTTCATTATTTTGATTAATTGCTCATCTAAATGTTTACGAGTTTCAAAATATTCTGAATCCAGATCAAGCATAATAAACGATGCAGAAGTCATATTTTTGACTTCAAAGTCTATAGAATGTTGCGTATTATATGGGAAGGCATTGATCCTGCAATCAACAAAGTCGTATTGACGGGAATACTCGAAGATCTGGTCTTTACAATTAATCCCCTGAGAATCATATTTAATTATAACCCATTTTTTTTGTTCTCCTAATAGAATTGCTCTGGGGAATAACTCATGTTGGGTTTTAAAATGCGATAGCATAAAATCGATATTCTCTCGTATTACTTCATGATCCACAGGTAGCGTCCGGATGTTGTTTGTATCCTTCTTGTCATAACCGAAACCAATAGGAGACCTTTTAGCAAGCATTAAGAAATTTACCCCCCACGTGTACCTTGGTCTTATGGTTAATTTGAGAACATAAAAGATTTGACAAAGGATTTTTCTCCATTTGTTATCAATATATCGATTCTCCTACTGAGGAAAGAACCTTCAAATCCTTCTATTTCGAATGCATGATTAAAATAATAGTGATTTTCCATTCTTGATCTCATTGCATCTTCAAATTTACAAAAGGCGCAATGATAAACTTCTATGACGCATTCCACTGGAGCAATATCTTTGCAAATATCCCTTTCGATATCGAGACCTAAACCGTGTGATTGTTTTGCAACATTTGGTTCACACTGGAAATCTTCCATTGTTATGTTAAAATTTACCCTCAGCGTGGGGGTTATTTTTCTTAATGCTTTATGGTTCATTTCCATTTGGGCTTACTGAGGAATCAGAATTTTCAGCGGTTTCCTCCTCTTTTTGTTCTTGATTTTTATCCGGGGTACTTGTATCAAGAATTGAAGGATCTACTATACCTGAGTCTTTAACCTTATGCTGTAAAGTATTCTCAGGCTCTAAGTGGGGATAGTTTTTCTTTATGCTTTCCTTGTTTTCTACATCTACGTCTATAACCTGGGTCCCATTCTTCAGTTCATCTTTTTTTACGGCTTTTCTGTCTTCTAAAACAATGCCTTGTCTTAGTCTCTTAAATTCATCTGATAAGAACCATTCAAATTCTTTTTTTAGTTTAATTGTTTTAACTGAATTACTGGAATCAGATTCCTGTGTCAGGTTGACTAGACCCAATATCTTAAGTTCTGTCATGGTTCTTAAAGCGGTAGGTCTTGAAATATTCAGACAGCCCTCTATAGTTGAAGCGGCCAATTCTCCATTGGTGTTTAGAAGTAAATCAAGAATCATTACTCTTTCAACAGGAGCAGTAGATAGGACTGTTTTGATTATAATTGGAATATCATCAATACTAATATGCCTTCTACCTTCTAATAACGCATGACCTTTCGCGAGGTTGGCCAGACTAGTAATCGCCCGTGTAGGATGTTCTATCGATGGAGTTCCATAAGCGTAGCTTGACCCTTGGGTATCTTTTGTTTCCCATGTTACTGCAAAACCTCGTAGGGATGCTAGTAAGTTGGCCAATTTTATGATAATCTCAAGCGCGTTTTCCTCATCCTTAGATGATTCCCACTCTATTTTCACTAATTCATTTTCCACATTAGATTTCCCGATTGGGCATTGGTCAAACCACTGTGCATAACCTACTAGTGCTACCTTCACTTCATTTTTTCTCTCTTTAAAATTATTTTTCTTTAGTTCCTCTAAGGAGGTTGCTACTGATACTTTACCTGGATTTATTCTAAAAAAATATAATTTAGGGCCTAAAGTCGAAAGAAGTTTATAGACTTTATGAGGAATATCAACAGCAGCACCGACCCAAGTAAACATTATTTCTTCAGCGTAGCCTCGATGACCAGTTGCTCCAGTATCACTCACAAAACCTCCTCCATCTAATACTCTTGTAAGCATCCCTAATGTCTGGGTTAATTCTTCCTCTTTTGATGAAAATACTGGTCCTAATTCGGGTGTCATAAACAATCTATTTTTTATCTTTGGGAGCATGTCTATCTGCTGTAGTTGTTCTTCGGAAACACCACTATTGTGCGATACAAATGCCTTAGGAGTGAAACTATCCGTATAGAATGTATTGGATAGATCTCTTAGCATTTCCAACACTAGTGTCTTTGCTGAACTTGGTGGACCCAGAATAATTCCTGCAAAAGGTAATGAAATTTTGTCCACTTGTAAAATATTTTTTATAGACAAAGTGAATTCAAATGCTGGCCATATTCCAGGAAAATTCGACTCGCATGTTGCCTTCAAAGTATTAAATTTTGAAACAAGTTGTGATTGCCAGTCCTCAAATGTTATGTCTAGTTTTGGAGCGGCAGTCTTTTCATTAGATAATTTAACTACTTCAGAAGTGCTATCTCTGTCTGGATAGATTTCCTTATAGTTTTTTTGTAGTGTAGATGTGATTTCGAATATATCAATATCATCGATTCCTACTTCTATCAGTCCTTTTCTTACATGGTTTTTGAACTTTGTAAATTGATCAATAATGGTAACTAGTACTTTCTTCTGTTCATATTTGACACCCAAATCTATTATCAGATCCTTTCCCAAAATATAGTAACTCCACTCATAATCGCTATTTCTAAGATAAAATACCAGTTTAGTTCTCAACTCCAAATTTATGAGAGCATTGTTCACATACTCTAATCTTTAACGTTCCAAAAGATCCGCAATTAATGTTGACAGCAAGCGAAGGTTCAGAATCACATCCAAAACCGTCACATATACCTTTATTACCTTGTGATCTATTGTTGATATTAGTTATAGAGGGTTTACCGTTCAACTTTATGACACCTAAAGTTCATTTGACTTGCCAGAGTTGAATGAACTATTCTGACTTTTGTTCAAAAGTTCATTGATTATCTCATCATACGTTTGTTGCTTGCGACCAATATTTCTTAACCTTTCTCTTGTTTTCTTATCAATATTGATGTTTGACATCCAATCATTACTTGTTGTTGTCAACTAATAAGTATATATATCCTATACTAATATCTATATTGTTATACTGATGACACTTAAATATAGAGCTATTACGGACGAACAGCGACGAGAAGAGGTGCTCAAGTACGTGAGGAAATATCCACATTGCGATTTGGAAGATATAATAAATCAACTTACAGATACGGAGTTTGGCAGCCGTGTTACAATCAGAAGAGCAGTAGCCGAATTACTTGAATCAGGAAAATTAAATGATGGCAAGAGTCGAAAGAATGCGAAATCTTACCAGTTCACCGTAGTAGAGGACAATCCCTTACTAACTATGCCAACTGATCTGAAACTCATTACTTCTAAATTTGAAATATTTTTGTCAGTTATTAGGAAGCTGAAAAAATCAGAGAAAATAGTAAACCGGCTTAAAGAGAGTAATCTTTTGTTATCAGAAAGTTTCGGTCCAGAAGAGATTGTGAAGACTATTCCATTTTTTCCCTATGAGGTGATTGGTGAAATTGATAGAATTTATAAATTTAAATTGTTAATTATGTTACCTACTAAAATACATCGCCAAACGGTACTTAATAATTTGTACTCTTTGTATTTTGAATCCCTGACTAACCTGTACCTGATGACTGCAGGGGAAACCCAAAAGGCACACCCCTCAGTCACAAATTTACCGACTGAAGAAAATTATTTAATTAGAGCTTATAGGAACATTGGAACAGGGTTTACGAGTCATATGGTTGAGGTTTGCAGAGTTCTCAACATCGAGAGCGAATTATATGATGTCTTGGATCAAGCCTGGCTAAGAAATATCGAAGTATGTCCATTTTTGTATGATTTACAGTGGGATCTCAAATTAATGAACTATCAACAAGCCCTAGAGAAGTTTGCACCGAAGTATAATGATCTTGTAAATAAAAATGAAATATTAAAGAACATACATTTGAAGACCGATTCTGAGGTTTTTCTGTTCGAAGAAACATATTCTCAGATTAAAAAAATTACACAGAATGAAGATGTTTATGGTCCTTTTTACTATAAAAATTGATTTAAGATCTCTGGTTTTACATTTACTAATATAGGATTCACCTGTATTAACCTCATTATTTTGTTTATACTTTCCCTTAATGATTCTACATCTGTTTGGAGAATTTTTATCTTTTGTATGTCTTCATTTCTTGTATCTGAATAAGATTCGTAAGTCAAAACCATTTTACACTTAATGTTGTTACAAAACCTAGCATCTCTTTTATTTGGTTCGCCGCAATTTGGACATTCTCTAGGCTTTATTGCGTTTATATTATTCTCTTCATCCTCAAGTTTAAGAATACCTTTGGCTTGAAGGATAGAATTCGCAGATTCGTTACCAAAATAATGAATATAAATCTGAGGCATCTTGCTACTTAAAGTCCAACCCGCATGATCCCTTAAAACGTGTTCTTTTAGATACCGTGATTTTTGGGTCAAAGCTGAATGTCTCTGAACATAAAGGTTCCACTTTTTAGTAACTAAATTCCTAATAAATGCTTTATCTGCTTCCGGAACCGTTGGATCCATCAAGAGACTAGGAAAATATTTAGTCTTATAGAAATATTTATACTGATAAGTGAGACCATCAAGACTCAATCTAGATCCAAATGCAGTATTAGAATTTGAGACAAAAAGCCAGGAATCAGAGTTTGAACCAGTAGGATGACTATTGATTAAATCCTTAACATATGGAATTGAATCTATTAGCGGTATGGTCCTTGGTTTGGTTTTGCCTCCCTTGATAAGAATTTCTGCATATTGTTTTCCTTCACTAGTTTGTTTGAAAATAATATCACGTACTCGCAAATTCAATAGTTCTGATGGGCGGCAAGATGAATCGTTGGCCATTGCATGAAAGCATTTGTCTCTAATACTAGGACAATATTTCAAAAATATAAGATGCTCCATAGGTTCCCACAGGTCGGTTGGGGAGTAAGGCGTTTTTTCTTTCCTTGGCAATTGCTTTATTCCTCTCATGCATTCAGGAGTACTTCTTTTCGTATGGTCAGGTTCTGAAGGATTGTAAAGCCATCTAAAAAATTTACTTAGAATAATTTGTCTACCATTGTAACTGCCAATCCACCTTTGCGTTGGATCATCTAAAATTGGTTTCCTCAATTTGTTTAGGAAACTAAGAATATCATATTTGGTCATTTCCACAAAGGATTTCTTGTTTTCATGATGATTTGAAAGCCAAACAAGAACTTTGATCCTTCCCTCTTTGGTGGAATTCTTTATATTGATCTCGGTTTCCTCGGATATAATATAGTCACAAATTGTGCTTGCATTATCAATATTTTCCTTAGCAAGGTTATTCATTATACTTTTAAAATATTGCTTAGAACAGGATTTGGTAATGGAGTTTATCGTTTTAACTATTAATCCTTCTCTATCCTCCTCTTTTTCATAGAGAATATTATTGTGAGCCAAATCTCTCGTTCTACCATAATAGGCTTTATTGTCGCTATTAAAATTTAAGTATAAATCCCCAAGATAAGCGCGGGGAGTGGGATTCGAACCCACGAGTTCTTGCGAACATGGGATTAGCAATCCCACGCCCTACCAGGCTAGGCGACCCCCGCTTTACCATTATTTTTTGGCATGG
>JANWKP010000307.1 GCA_025451315.1 Nitrososphaerales archaeon
CCATGCCAAAAAATAATGGTAAAGCGGGGGTCGCCTAGCCTGGTAGGGCGTGGGATTGCTAATCCCATGTTCGCAAGAACTCGTGGGTTCGAATCCCACTCCCCGCGCTTATCTTGGGGATTTATACGACAATATTAAAGGCAAGAAAAAGAAAGTTTCTATAAGAACAAAGAATTTGACATATCCCACAGGTGTTAAGATTAATGAATTTGAAGGAAATCAAGAAATAACCAAGAAGATAATGTCAACGACAAATTCATGTTCTAAACAGTATTTCAAAAGTATTCTTATCAATATTGCCATGGAGAATGAGGAAAATGTAAACATTATCTGCGACTATATAATTGCCGAAGAAACTGAGATTAATATAAAAAATTCTACGAAAGAGGGGAGAATTAAGGTATTAGTATGGTTATCAAAATTTCATGATAATAAAATATCCTTTAAACAAATGAAAAAGCAAGATATTTTAGAATTTCTCAATAACCTCAGAAAACCAATTGATGTGGATCCTACTCAAAAATGGATTGGATCTTACAATGGTCGTCAGATAATTCTAAACAAATTCTTTAGATGGTTGTATAATGCTGACGAGCCTGACCATACCAGAAGACTAACTCCTGGATGCATGAAGGGAATAAAACAACTGCCTAGAAAAGAGAAAACGGCTTATTCACCTTCAGATCTGTGGGAACAAAGGGAGCATTTTATATTTTTAAAATATTGTCCCAGTATTAGAGATAGATGTTATCATGCATTGGCCAATGATATGTCTGCGCGTCCTCACGAAATATTGAATTTGAAAATAAAAGATATTATTTTCAAAAAAACATCAGAAAATAAGCAGTATGCAGAGGTCTTAATTAAAGGAGGAAAAACAAAAGCTAGAACCGTACCGTTGATCGATTCTCTCCCTTATGTAAAAGAATTGATAAGTAATCATCCTTCTGGGACTAATCCGGATTCATGGCTTTTTATATCCAATTCCAATACAACTTTTGGTTCAAAATTAAGTTATGACGGGCTCTCCTATCAATATAAATATTTTTACAGGAAAAATTTTTTCCCAAAATTATTGAAAGATATGACAATTCCAGAAGCAGACAAATCCCTAATTCGAAATATGCTTACAAAACCATGGAACTTGTATGTTTTTAGACATTCTGCTCTTACAGAAAAGAGTCAAATCTTAAACGAACATGTTTTAAGGAATCATGCAGGATGGACTATGTCAAGTAAGATGCCTCAGATTTACATACATTATTTTGGTAATGAATCAGCAAAATCACTTTTAGAAGCAAGAGGTATTATAAATAAAGATAAAGACAATTTTTCTGATTCCCTTGAAACCAAACAATGTTCAAACTGTGAAGAACCTAATAAGCCTGAAGCAAAGTTTTGTGTAATATGTAAGATGGTGTTAACCTATGACTCTTATACTGAAGTTAGAAATGAGGACAAGCATGAAATTACAAATTTAAGAAATGAAATGCAAGACATGAGAACAGAAATCAGAAAAATTATGAAATTAGTACAACAAAATCCATTATTGGCAAATGTTAAACCAGAAGTTCTCAAAGGAGTTTGAGCCTTTCTCGGTCATTAGTAAAAGAGTGAAGTAAATTGGATCATCGATTTTTAAAATTATTGTATTAATTTTTCAAAACTGAGAGTGCTTGGTAAAGTCAGTTTGAGAAATTTTTTGAGAATGGCATACTAGGGCCGCAGATCGTTACTAATGCACTTTTTACTACAGTATATCACGAAATCCGTCAATCGTCAATACTATCTTAGACCAAAAATGTTAGATAATAAAGAGAAAATTGAATTAGGCAACAATGCATTAGATTTTATAACTTTGATCTGTAACCCACTGATAGGTACATATACAATCTCAGAAAATCCATAAATTTATTATAGCCTGCGTTTATTGTTTTTGTGTATTAATTTACTTTGTTTGTATTTTTTTGCTGAAATAATAATGTCAAGACAAAAAAAAATAACTTATACATCATTTTAAATAATCTTTATTTATTATTTGGTAGAGTTTTTCATTGATGAAAAACCTTTCCAATATTTGGAAGGTATGTATCTTTTCCTCGACAATTGACGATTATAAGTTAAAATTCCAATCTTTATCAACATAAAACTATTTTAGCGCCTTATATAGAGCATAGAAAAATTAATTTTAAAGATTCAATTAGAGTGAGAGATAAAGAGAAATTTTAGTATTTCTTCATCATAGTAATTTATCATAAAGAAATATTCTAATTGATAATCATGCATGCATAATAAATTATGTCTCATGGAATTCAAGTTAATGTCAATTTGAAACCATAGTTAGGTGAGATCTGAATAAAATTACAGTAAACACATTGCAATCGAATCTAGACTCAAAAATCCCTTTGAAACTTTATATCATCTTATACCTGGTTCGAGCTTTCTTACTCTTTTACCAATTGATAAAACATAATTAGGAATTAAGAATTTAATCTATATTAATATTTAACTAAATTTAAAGTTAGGAGATTTTTGTCAAAAAAATAAGAAAAATAAGAAAAATATAACAGTCATATGTAGAAAAGGACCTAATTAATATTGTTAAATTCACTACAATTTTCCACTTTCAAAATACTCTTCTTCGTAACAACATGAATTTAATGGATAGTATAAAATCATGTTTGTCAGGATTGATCCACATTAATCATGCATTGATTCCAAACGTTAATGTTCCAAATAGTATTAACTACTATAGAGGTTTTGATTCATATTATAAAATATATTAGAATCAGATACTTTTTTTCAATAAATAATTTTATATATCATTTATGATGGTTACCTCTTATGGTGATGAATCATCGTTATGTCTGGTATGCAGTAACGAATGTCAAAATTACTGACGTTCGCGAAAAAGGAACTAGCAAGCTGTTTAACTCGTCCAAATCAAACAGATCTAGGAGGTTATAAAAGTGCCAGACATAATTAAGTTTACAACCGTAAGTAAACCCAAAGAAGAAGCATATAAAGATATTTGTAATGCATTTGAATGTAATAATTTAGCGACCGATGAAATAAAGGTGAGAGCAGGAAGTTTTGGAATAATTACTTTAAGAGTCTGTAAGGACTGCATAAACATTTTTAGAGAATAAAAATGATAAACAATAGAATAAAACGATGCTTATTCAAAAGGATTTACAGCAATCAACCTAATCTACATCAAAAGAACAAAGATCATAAACATTTCAACTGCTATCAGTAACGTAAAAGTTGATACCTCTATGTCTTTACGTGGTGTTTTCAAACAGAATGACACTTTAATGACAATGACAGCAGGAACAGAAATCTCATGATGCAAGAGATCGCATTTTATCAGAAATTCATCGTATAATATACGGGGGGAAAAGGCCATTCTCTTATAAAGACTTTATTAATTTTAATGATGGTTTTGACGAAATTAAATATGCCCATGGTACTATAAGAAATATTTTCTCGTTATTAAAAAAAGAAGGTTTAATTGAACTTGTAATTCGTTCTCCACAAGCATTTTACACTTTAACAGGAGTAAAATTTGGAAAGGGAATGACACCTGATTATAGAGGGGTAGGCATTCGGCATCAACAAGAAATAATACTAAAAATTATTAAAGTAAACAAAATGGATAAACCTGCCATACATGATATTAGATTGTTTTTTAATGTTAAAGGTTTGAGAGATATTTTATTAAGTAACAATAACACAAGTTTGATTGATAAAGTAGATGAGAGGAGTTTTTAAATGAATTGTCTATTAATTAGTTGTTATTTATCTTAGAATTTTTAATATTTTTTTAATGGCAATATGTTTGATATTACGAAATTTTAAAAATAAAACAACGTCAGGAGAAGCATATAGTAAAGAAGCTGATGAATGGGTTACTTACATACAAGAGACTTATCATGTTGCTAGACCCACTATGAGCGTAGCTTCAGCTCATAAAAATCCAGAACCTGTTACCAATACAACTACACAGCCTACTCAACTTAATAAATAATGATACCAAACCAAGTAAAAATGTGCCTAAAAACAGGCCTATTTCGACGTTAATAATATATAAACTGTATAGCTGGACGATGTATTTGTAAATACGCATCATTTTTGAGTTTTAAATAAAGTGTTACCATAACAAAACAATAAGTTATTTATTATCTCAATATTATAATTAGATAATGATAAAAGTAGGTAAATATAGATATATTAAAAAACCTAACACCCAAGACTGGGATAATACTATAGAAGCAAATAAAAAAAACTACAGGACATATTATCCAAGCGACATCAATAATACTAGTAATATCTCAGACGAAGAATGGGATATAAAGTTAGATGCAAATAAGAGAAATAAATGGTAGAGGTATCGAGAAATGACTATAATTGATCTAGGAGAATTCAAACTTTGACTTGATCCCAAAACAATTAAGATAGCACAGATGAAGATTATTTTACTAGTTAATCTTATTAATAATAAACAAACCTTATTAATTTGATCAAACCATGGCGAATATAATACAAACTTCTATTATTCATCAACTAAACCGATAATAAAGATCTGTATCAGTTATTAACCAATAGAATGGAACCGGATGTGACGTATTCCATGATTAGATTATCATAAACTCAAAAAGGTAATAAAAAATTACTGCAGTTATTCATACTTTGGCTTAATTTAAGGCTTAACTTAACATGAAGGTTTTTATTCTACAAGTAACTTTGTCATCAGAACTCTAAATTACTCATCAAAGGAATTACGGTGTAGTCCTCAATATACTTCACATATCATTGACGTTACTAAAATTTACGAAATCTATTCACCTGGAGATGTCTTCTTTCTGATAATCATAAAGGAAAAAAAACTTCCAGGGCATATTAGATTAAAATCACCTACCCTTATCACAATTACCCAATTTTATCTAACGAACGGAATGTTATCTATTTTACATTTTATTATAAATGCCTCGGCACACCCAGATAGCGATTATGTGGGAGAAGTAAATTTGGAGTCAAATGAAATTATACTTATATAGTAAGATTAGTAAAAACTTGATATTGACCATACTTCTCAATGATGATCAAGAGAGAGCGGTTAAGCACACTGGATCTCCGTTGTTAATTGTTGCCGGTCCGGGCAGTGGTAAAACACGGGTAATCGTGGAGAGGATTTTATACTTTATACAAAATGGAGCAAAACCTTCTGAAATTCTTTGTCTAACTTTTTCGAATAAGGCGGCTGAAGAAATGAAACAAAGGTTGGAGAAAATTATCGAAATTTCTGATATGCAGATAAGTACAATTCATTCATTTGCAAGAGACCTTCTTTTAGATAATGCGCTTGTTTCAGGGGTGGGGTTATCTAAGGGAATTATGAGTCGCCAATCACAGTTTGTTTGGGGACTTAAAATATAGACACTTTTAATTTACAGTTCATCGAGATAGGCAATAATGCTGTAGAAATTATTGAATCAATTATTGATGGTATAAGTGCATTTAAGAATGAGCTAGTAACCTGCGAAGATCTGATTAGTTATCTTGATGAAAAATTATTACAGAATCTCGATGACGAATCAAAATCCTTTTTACTTAAACTTGCAGACTTAGCCAAGGTTTATGAAAAATTTCAGGTATTTCAAAGAAGCAAATCTGTAGTTGATTTTGATGACTTGATTATTGAAGCAGTAATCTACTGAAAAAAAGAACAAATGTTGCAAAAAAATATCAAGATATGTTTAAGCATATTTTTATAGATGAATTTCAGGATAATAATTTTGCTCAGCTAGAATTTGTAAAACTACTTTCACAAAATGGCAATGTTACAGCTGTAGGTGATGACGATCAATGTATATACAGATTCCAGGGGGCGTATCTTACCATCTTCAAAGACTTCTTTTCGTTCTTTGATAACACAAAGGTAATTACGCTAAACCAAAATTATAGGAGTACCCAAAATATTGTAAAAGTAGCCAGTCAATTATTTAATGAAGTTTCAGAGAGACAGGCCAAAGATCTATACTCCCAAAATGAACGGGGTGAAAAAAGACTAAACTATCCGTCTTTTACCACAGAAAGGACTCGTAACTTATCTAATACTAAACCCAATTGTTATTTACGATAAGTAACGGAGCCTGTTTACCAAATGGCAAAGTGCTCGAACTCTAATGTAAAGAACCATTCAACAAAAACGTCTTCTATATGTACGACCGTAAAAATTATCTACATATAGTTCGGATTATTTTAGATTTCATAAGTCTAAACGTAGGCGAATTATTACTAGATGAAATCACAATAAATGTTTATCGATCTATTCTGTAACACAAATATTAACAATCCAACTAATCCAGTATGATCAAGTGTATACAATATTTTGATTTTCGTTATTAAAATCTATAAAATCATGATAAAGTTATTAAAGACAGATTTATGTAATAGATCATGGTAATAACTGGCAATATCGTTAAAGTTCCGTTTATTAAAGTATTGCAGATTTTGCTATACGGAGAGATCTATTGCTGGAAAACAAACAAAGAAAATGAATTTACATTGAATGTTGGCACTGTTACTAAGGTATTGGACCTGTTCTTAAATGTACATTCACTGTGCTTCCGACAGGCACTACTATGCCTTCATTTGGAGACTGAGAAGCTACCCAAGCATCTGGTCGTCCAGTTTCTCCTGTAAACTTCGGTTCTAGTAAAGCATTACGTATCATACTTGATGCGACTGCTGCTGAAAGCTCCCTGACGTCTGGTACTACACTAGTGGTTCCTTGTCTAGGAACAACGCGAATGGGTGTTAAAGGGTTAACAATACCAAACCATTCTACAAATTCTTGTAACATCCTCCATTGAAAGAAGTAAGTCCTGCCTGAACCAATTTCTTTGTTTGGTGCGGTGATATTGAATCGGAAGGTAACTCGTTCTCCTGGTAACACATCTGTAGGGACATCAACCCGTTTTATGCTCCAAACGTCAATGTCATTTGTAGCTTGAGAACCTAATCTGAAAAGCCCCTGTCTGGTCCATGTAGATATTCCAGTGTTTTCCATCGTTACCGTGACGGATTGGGTTTGACCTGGCTCCATAACTTCTGGTGCTGCCTGTGAAACGAAATATGCATCATTTGGTGTAGTAAGGTTCCATCGTAATGATAGAGCATTTTCAAACGTCCGAACTGTGAAATTGCTTGACATTTTAGCATAAATCTGTCGCCATTTTAAATAACCTGGATAGACACTACCATGACTTGTATGGGCCCATTCATTGTGTTGACCCCAATGTGCATAACCTCCACCTTTAAGCCCAATGTTCAGGTGTCCACCAAGTAGGTCAGGCAATTTTCTAACTCCCTGCAGGATAGAAATTTCTACCGAGCAGGTAGGATTCCATCGTTGCATACCAAGATACGCACGAGATGGCCCTGTAAAGCGTAATGACATATATCCCGCAAAAAATGTGTACGCTGCATTACCGAAACCCTCAATAGCGCGATTGACAAAATCTGCAAATCCCAATTTTCCACTTTCAGGGATTATGGGGAAGAACATCTCTATTGAGTGTCCAGGTTGAGACAAAGGAATAGGTATCCCATAGCCCAGGTCCATCACGGAGTGGCTCAATCCTC
>JANWKP010000308.1 GCA_025451315.1 Nitrososphaerales archaeon
AGTAAACTCCTGTATTCTCTATGTTTTCCATTACGATGTGCACTTTTTCCTGGTTTCATTAAAATGTCTTTTATTTCCTTTTTGGCTTTGTCGTTATCTCCAGCTAACTTTTCTGCTAATTCTAATAGTTCTTTGGTCAAGTTATAGTAGTCTGATACTATGTTGGCAACCTTTTCATCATAAGGTGTCTTATCTTGATATGTTAATCCATTCTTCCTATTGACTGTAGAATCATGATCTGGTATTATTGGATAGTTTTTGTTTTCCATGGAAGGCCACACATCCACAACATATACTTCCAGATCAGGGATCTCTTCTTTTTCAACATTGACCCAGTAATCCTGGTGTGACTGTATCAGCTCTCTTAGCGGAGTGTTGCTTGTTATTCCACCATCCCAGAATCTACGATAGTTTCTGATAATAGTATCTGGCTGCTGTAAATCTTGCTTTAGTTTTTGGTCTCTATCTTCATCATTAATATTTTTATCATAGTCATAGGTTATCGGTACATATGTGTAATCATAATGTATTGGAATAGACGAACTAGCCAAAATGTGTTCAACCATCAACCCTTCATTGTAGCTGATCCTTATGTTCTCCTCTGACTGTGTTTGTGATTCTTGGTTGTTGCTATCCAGATTGTATTCTGTTGACCAAGAACCATCTTCCTTTTGATAACTATCAAAAACTACCGTTTCTCCTTCCTCCACATCAACACTTACTGTTAGTAGACGTGGTTGTTTTAACAGCCGTTTATTAGGACCGTAATAACGAGTAGCTATTGGAAAAGGAACACTTTTCCGTATGCTATCTCTTAATGGTTTGTTGTCATAGACATACCATACATTACTGGGAAAACCAAAATTATCAAGAAAACGATCGTCATAGATTCTTTGTGGTTTTGAAAACACATTGGGAGCGCCATGTAATATGAACTCCTTTGCCGTGTAATATCTGCGAGCAGCCTCTCCTGTTGCTGATTGGGAATTACTCTTATTTCTGTAATTCCATGTGTCTATCCAAAAGTTCTCGCTCCATGGTAATGCCCAATTGTTCCAGAATGGCCACCAAGAATAAAGGTCTGGGACGGATGCAAGGTTATCCCAAAATTGCAAAAGCTTTGTGGATGCTCCATCCCATGTTTTATTTTGCTGAACGAAACTCACCAGTATCGCTCCGTTAGCTGCACCGATAGAGGTTCCTGCAACAATGTCGAATATGTTTTCATCCTTTTTGTCTGGGATGTCTTTTTTTATCCAATGGTACAAGACATTAAAAACTCCTGCCTCATAAGCACCTATCGAGCCGCCACCTTGTAATACCAGAGCCCTTTGAGCTGGAATGTTTTTCTCAGAATCCATCGTTTAGTATACTACACTAAATAATAATATCACCTGATATAAGGCTTTTGTTATTTTTTGTGAATATTTAGCATAAAACATATTGCGATTTTAGTTATAGATTGACAATCATGATTACATAGTCATCAAATCAACCCTTGTTCCGCTTCTAATAATTAGTTGATCCATAAATATGTCTGAAACAAGATAAATATTATCAAAATACCTGGGATTCATCTTTTTTCAAAACTCATTTGAAGATAGTTGACATAATCATAAAGATATTGAATCTGGATCATTATTGGGTAACAAAAACATAACTGTTTTAGTCAGGTTTCTTAATATTGGTATTGCATGCATAGATGTCTATTTCTATCCATCTACATCCTTAATTATCTCTACATTTCTTAATTCGGCACATTGTCGATATTGTTTATGCTTGTAGATAATTTTACTAGTATTGCATATCATCCACCATTGAATAACTATGTATGTTTGCTCGCATAAAATGAACCCCTATTAATAATGAACTAGGTGAGTCTAGGTATATGTTATTCTTTTTACTAAAAATTTTGGAGGTAGAAGGATAAATGTGCATAAATATGAATATGAGTGGCTTTTACTATAGTAACATACACTTGATTAAATAATGTCATATAAACCAGATTCTCCATAATTCCATAAATGATGTTAAATAAGAAATTGTAGTGATACTTGAATAGGTTTAAACATATTGTCAAGAAATTGGGATATAAATACAAAAATATTTAAAGGATTATTTTTAGAATGAAGTAGGATGATATTGTATGGCTGATGCCACTAGACCCGATATTCAAAATTTTGGAGGAGACGTTATTGGAATCGGAGTTAGCGGCAGTGGAAATATTATTGGAAAAGACGTAACGGTTGTTATTAATCAGGCCCAAACCTTTGGAATAAATTTACTTTCTACACATTATTTTGAGGAATATAAAAGTGGAGATCAGGATATCAAAGATTGGAAAAATGGCTTTCCTTTTAAAATAGAATCGATAAAAGAAAAAAAGGAATTAAGGAGAAGCGTAGTCGATACTGTTAAGACAAATCTCGAAAGAGAGCATAAAGTTTTAATTTTAGGAGAATCTGGGTATTCAAAGAGTACCATACTAATGGAGATTATGTGTGAATACTATGATTATGGATACAAGATATTTTACAACTTTGGAGAAGTAGAAATAATAAACGGTAGAGAATTGGTTAAATTCATAGAAGGGTTATTATCAGCAGGCAATAAAATATTAATAGCCATTGATAACGTTCACAATGAAAGAACTGCTACTATATTTTATGTTATTGATCAGCTATCAAATCATTATCTTAACAAAAATTTATTATTTATTTTGACAGCTAGATTGCCTGAATTTGATTGGTTAGTAAATGATCGACTAAATAGGGTAGATGAATTATATAGACAATCTATTAGAAAATTCGTTCAACATCCCGATTACAAATATGAATTAAAAGCGTTCACAAAGAATGAAATTTTCGATTTTATCAAGCTCTACAAAGATCAGACAATAGATCAATCTGATGATAAACTTCGTATTTTAGCGCTAAAAATATTCGAAGAAACAAAGGGTCATCCTATCATGGTAAAATTCTATGTATTGGGTAGAGGGCTTGAGGAAGACGTAAAAGATAGATACTTTAGGTATCTTATTGATCCTCAGACTGCTCAACCTGATCTTGCAAAAATTAACACCGTTCTTATATGCATTTTGTTAGATAATGCTAATCTACCTATATCTGATAAATTGCTTGAAAGAATGGGTATTTTAGGTTATGCTTACGATCTTGAACATGCCATGTTATATCAACTAAGGGAAGGTTTTTGGAAAACCATTCATACAAAATGGAGTATGGGTCTCTTATTTTTCTTATACAATGAGAAGAATAATAGTATCCTTTTTAAGAGAAAGGAGTTTTTAAAAAATGCTCTAAAATCTTTATTCGATATTTGTGAAGAATCTCTGACTTCATCAATTATACAAACTTTGTATGATCTTGTATTATTAAAGATAATTTCAATAGATATTGTTGAATCAATTGTTACTATACCTGATTATATCAGTATCAATACGAAATCTAATCTCTATCTGTTTACTATTGGACTAGCATATAGAATACTGCAAATGTATCCACAGATGATGGATTATTATAATAAAGCTCTTTTGATGAGCCCTGATAGTATTTTAGCATTAAATGCAAATGCGGTATCTTTGGGCTTTTTAAAAAGATATGATGAAGCATTGATATGCTGTAATAAATCGTTAAGAATAGATCCAAACGATATTTCTGCATGGACTAATATGGGCTTAATTTTAAGTGGATTAAAAAGATATGGCGAAGCACTAGAGTGCTGGAAAAAAGCTATAGAAATTGATGATGGCTATGTTATTGAATGGAGTAAGAATCCCCACTTTTTATCAGAATCGAGAGACTATGACCACTCTATTTTAGATCGTATCCTTGCTTTGAAATTGATTAGTAGGGGAGCCTCTTGTTGTTTTTTGAAGAAATACCAAGAAGCACTAGAGTGCAGTAACAAAGCCCTAGAGTTAGACCAAAATGTTAATCTGGATGGATTGAGTACCAAAGCATGGGCTCTTAATGGATTAAAGAGATATGATGAAGCACTAGAGTGGTGTAACAAGGCCCTAGATTTAGATAAAAATAATGTTTGGGTTTTATCTAATAAAGCCTGGGCTCTTAATGGATTAAAAAGATATGATGAAGCACTAGAGTGCAGTAACAAAGCTATAGATTTAGATGGTCAAAATGATTTTTCTACATTGACTAATAGAGCAGTATCTCTTAATGGATTGAAAAGATATGGCGAAGCACTAGAGTGCAGTAACAAAGCTCTACAGTTAAATTCGAAAACTGATTGGACTTGGCTCGTCAAAGGAATAGTTTTAAATGGATTAAAAAGATATGATGAAGCACTAGAGTGCAGTAACAAAGCTCTACAGTTAGACAGTCAAAATGATTTATCCTGGAATAATAAATCATGGGCTCTTAATGGATTAAAAAAATATGGTGAGGCGTTAGAAAGCTGTAACAGGGCTCTGCTACTAGACTCAAAGAATGCATGGGCATGGGCAAACAAAATTGTATCTCTTAATGGATTAAAAAGATATGATGAAGCACTAGGGTGCAGTAACAAAGCCCTAGAGTTAGATAAAAACAATATACCTCCAGCCTTGATACTTTTAGAAAGAGAAAGTCAAGAAAAAATTTAATTTTAAGGTTGATAGAATTAGGAAATCATTATTATTTATTTGATTGGATATGTAGAGTTCAAATAATCAATTCTAATTAATTTTTTCTTTTTTCTTTTTTTTCAAAAAGGCACAAAGAATCCTATTATTCTTTTTTTCCTTTTTGAGGGTGTTTGTCTTATCTGAATCGTACTTTATTGAGCAGAAAAGTCCTAGTAAATATGCTAAAATAAATTTAAATACTTTATGTGTTTTCTATATTTTGACAATCGTTGGAAAGCAATGACCAAAATAAAGGAATAAATATTTCTGGAAATACGGGTGACATTATAGGAGTTGAAGTCAGCGGCAATAATAATCTTATTGGAAAAAATATTGTAGTTGGTTCAGGGACAATTAGTGTTAATGATGAAAGGCTATGCAATTTCCCAGCTAAATATTCAGAAAGCTTGAGGGAATTTACAGAAAGGATAAATTCAGAATTACAGGGTCAAAAAATATCTGAAGATGACAAATATGCAATTAATAATAATATTGATGAATTTGCAAAACAAGTTGCAGAGGCTAAAGTAGTAGAAGGTAAAGAAAACGAACTGCCTGGTGCAAAAAGGAGAGAGTTAAATGGAAAATTAGGTACTGTAATCAAGACTGTTCTAAAAATATTACCTACTGCTGCAAAAATTGGAATCTCATTCTTTGCTCCCTTATCTCCTTTTAGCGATTTAATAGGAGAAAAAGTAGAAGATATAGTAAATGACTATTTACAGGGAAGATGAATGGCAAGCGATTTATTTTTAATGGATCCAAATACTAAAAATTAAACCACAAAGAAGAAAATTAACCCTTAATTACCAACTGATCTGATAATAATATTTGTTGCTAACAAGCTCTAAATTTGCAATATTATATTTTGATAATTCTGTCTGGGATGTGGTAAATTGAATTTAATTCTTGTTGTAAACTATTGAACAGTATATTATGTACGGAGCGGATTGATTCAATGTTATTATTCTATTCCTTTGATTTGAAAGTATCACTTTTCGGAGTGGGGTTAGATCTGTATGACAATCTAAAGGTCCGCCTTAGTACAATAATACAGACACGCCAGCTTAGATGAGACCGTATGGTATCCTATAATTGGTAAAAAACATACAAGAGAATATTTTTTCTTTTTGTAAGGTAGATGACTGTTTGATAGCCGTTAAATGTATTATTTGTTTGTTTATTTTATCTAATTCATTCTGTTTTTCCTTACAGGCGATAGCAAGAGTCACATATTTTCTTAAATCATTAATTAGGGCATTGTAGTTATTTGTCATATTGACTGCTCCGATATCTAATTTTTTATCTGGATCATTGTTTTGTATGTTTTTGGCATAGAAATTTCTTTTTTCTAATTCTGTTATGATCAAATTGATATCTATGATATTTTGCTGGCTTATCCCACGATTAAGAAGTAGATAAAAGATGATTTTAAAATAGTAATTTTCTTCAAATGATTTATTATCGTAACTGTATTGTTTAACTAACTCTCTATATTCTGCCTTTTTATTATTTACTAGATCAGAAAATAGCGTGTTGTCATAATAGCTCTTCTCCATGTCATCCACGACTATTTTTACCATATTTTGTACTGGAATATTTTTGATTGATGCAATTTCGACAATCAGATTATGTATTCGCATCAGCTCATCTATCCCAAAATTTGTTGATTCAAATTTTTCAACAGTATTTTCCATATTTTTTTTATATTCGAGACATTTTCTTGTTGAACTAATTTGTTCTTCTAGGAGCTTAATTTGATTCCTTAGACTATCAATTTTCTTTTCCTTTTCTACTATCTCTTTATCTAATGATTGGTGCTGCAAATATTCATAGATGATTTCATATGGATCATGATTGTGCTTGTTAAATTCATTCATGACTTTGATAAATTTTGGCAGCTCTGTCTCTATTCTGATACTGTACAAATTCCATAATAGTTCCTTTGCTCTGTAAAACCAGTACTCAAAGTGTAAAATTTTTTGGTTTTTAAATTTGGCCCTTTGAAGACCATCCTTTACTTTTGTGAAAGTGTTTTCCATCCTTATTGTCTCATTTTTAAGCTCATGATGATAAATGCAAATCTCTTTGCAATTGTTTTGTACTTGAGAGATTAATTCGATTATGTCAGAAAGTACTAGTCCATGAACATTGTAGGAAGAAGATGACGGATTACATAATTGAGAATGACTTAATCCGGAAGGCTGCTCTGTTTTACTGGGACCTGATAATTTTGCATCTATTAGCGAATTACAGGTGACTAATGGTAGTTGATTTCCTTCTCCAAAATCACTTTTATCCGCATACTGTTCATGATATGTCTCTGAGGAATCCACAAATGAATTTGCTCCCTGTTGGGTGGATTTGCTGTGATTGATAATTGAGTCGTGCAGTAGAATGTTCTTTAAGTTGACAGAGATTTTTAACAAATCTTCAATCCATTTGAATATCCAGGTGGGTTGGATACCTAATTCCTCACATGGAAAATAAATTCTATAAACAAAATCCTGAAAATCTTTGTTTTTGTCATTGATATCATCGTCAGTGTTAATACCTAATTTATCAGCAAGCTGGCACATTCTAAAACCTTTTAGACATTGCCCCATTGTCATTCCTGACCTTCTTACCATCCTTGCAAATTCGATTGTTTCATGGACTGATGATTCTCCTACCTTTTTCTCAAAATCCCTAAGAATATGTGATACATTGCCTGTTGAGGTGTTGTGTTGGGTAGCAATTTCTTCTCTTGTTTTGCCCCTGAAATAATCATTAATTACGTGCGACTTTAAAATTTCCTTATATTGTCTATTTACCAAGTCATAATATATTGTTCTTGTACTTGACTTATATACTTGTAAGAAAATATTAATAAGTAGATTATCTGTCAAAAAATGGATACAATACTTAGTAAGTGTGTATATAAGAAATATATTGTCAGGTAATGGCCCTGTTAACTTAATGTAATTTTTCAAATGCTTCCCAATATTTCATATCGATTAAGATGAATCACTTCAGAACAAAGGTTCATAAATCGTGCTCAAAATACAAGCAATCTTGTTTATATCGTCTCGTTTAGTCCAGTGACAACTAAAATTTACTCTATTTCAAATGCTTAAGTTAACAGGGCCCAGGTAATTGATGTAATATGGCACTACGAAATGTTCCGTGTATAGCATCTTTCGAATTTGATATATTTGTTGTATTATTCGAAATACTATATCTTTTGTCTAGTCAGAGCAAAAGATGAATCTAATAATTATAGAAATGGTAATTATCTAAATCAAAGATAGCGATAACATTTGAGAATTTTGTGCCGGTTTTCATCCGTCAAATTTCTTCTTGTCAGTGTCAAATTTGTCAAAAAACGGTCAAATTGCGTATACAAACTCAATTATGCCTTCATATAGGCCCTAACTAAATGCAATTCATATTCAGAAGTAAAGAGAAATTTGACACAGGTAAATCTCCTAAATATTCGGTATAAAGGGATAAGTTTATTTATGGCTCAATGCACCTCTACCTTGAATCTACCAATCATTAAAACATCAATCAACAGATAGTCTGTTATTCTATCATGTCGTATCAGTTGATTGCTGAAAGGAGAGCTAGCATAGGCCTTTTTGTCATGCTTTTTATTAATTTCTTATTTTGATAAATAGTAATGTAATTTTTTTGTCGTATGTTAATTCTACGTTTGTCCTTGATTTTTAATAGGAATTCTTCTCTTTTGCTTTAGCTGACTAGGCGAAATTAGAAAATGATGAAGAATTTTTAATATTTTCTAGTTAAACATTAGCTTATTTGAGCTTTAGTATGTAAACTGAGATAATAACTAGTGAATATTTATTATAAATAGTATTTTTATCAGCTTACAACTAATATGGCTTAAAAAATTGGACAAAAAAAGTAAGTGATTTATTTTCAAAATGATATTTCACGATTGAATTATTGAATATGATATTCTTGAGTCAGTCCACAATTTCTAGGGACGTTAATTTTATACACAACCAAACGAAGGAAAAAGATATCTGAATTTATTATTGACGAGACCTTTTCATTGTAGTTTCAGAGTAGATATGGTTATGGGTAGCAATTGAGCCAAAAACAGGCAAATTCTCGCACTTTTTTAGCTAATAAGTCTAAAGAGAGAAACATGTTTTTTGCTGAGAGGATTCCGTCAGGTCTCGTCACAATGTTCATGGAAAGCATCCAGTTTCCACAGACGGAGGCACTTGGTACCCAGTGGCTTGTAGATTCTTGAATCTTGATCATCACATTCATTCCTCCTATAAGAAAAGCCTTATCGAGAGAACAATTCAGTACACAAAAGTTAGAATAGATGCTTCGATGACTACTTTACATGCAAAATAAGAATCTGCAAACTACAACATGTAAAGAACTGGCTACAGTTTTTTATGGACTATTACAACTGCGAATTAAAAATGCTTAAGTGGACGGAGCCTGTCATTATTATTACTATATTTTTCGTCTGAATTACACTAATGGATTGATATCTGTTCATATCTATATTATATTACAATTTATTTCTAAATTACAAATTAAGTATAAAAAACTTTGAATTATTATCGATTGTTTTGAAAAATTTTTGATCTCTTAAGAAACTAATTTTACATTTAAGAAAAGCTACCGCTTTTATACATTCATGTAGTGATAGTATTAAGAAAATTCATAATACCTGGGCAGATTTCTTGATTGATATTGTTGTTCTATTCTTAATATATTCAATAAATTGCTCGGTGTTTGAACCCCGCGACCTTTCGAACTATGAGTGATGGACTGGGCGGGATGAAAATAAAAATTATAAAATTATTCTGGTTAATACATTAGACAATTTAAGCATGACTATGAAAATCATCTGAATAAGAATTGAATAACCTTCACAATTAGATATTTTTATTAATTTAGAAACGATAGGAATAACAAAGAATTGGAAGAAGATAAACCCCCCTTTCACCGGAACAACCATGAAAAAATACAAAAGGCAAATGGATTGGAGACGAAACGAAGTGAGGGAGATGTTTTCAAGTGGATATTCCCAATTTGAGATATCAAATATGCTCCACATAAGCCAATCGACTATTTCTAGGGACGTCAATTATATGCAAAGCAAAATAAACAAAAGAGATGTTGATCCGGATGATCAATTATTCGATGAATATGAGAAGATGATGTTGACTCTTGATGAAACGGTAAAGGAATTATGGAAAATAATTGATTCCTCCAAAACAAGTTCCAAAGAAAAGGCCAAATCAATTAATCTGATATTGAATGTTACTAAAGAAAGGCGTTCGATGTTGGAAAAGGAAATTGATATCCTAAAAACAGAAGCATACAAGAATCTTGTTGGTGATAGGCTACATTGATCATTTCAATCAAACATCTGTTATTTGTCAATGGAATCGTTGTGCACTAATCAAATGATGTCGGTTCGTGATTCAATTCAGCAATAGTATCCAGCAATCAGTGATTTAATTAGATCAACACACTGGATCTTACATGATTGCTCCAAAACAGCTTTAGGACCATAATTCTATCAATTTCATGTCCTTTCTTTGCTTTCATATGATATATATATGCTAAACCGCCTGCTTTTCAAATCATTCACAGGTCTCACGGTCGAGTTGATAATATTTACAAAAAAGAAATAACAAAAAGTTAGTACAACTATGAGGTACAACGTTAATCCAAAAGAAAGGACGAAGACGATCTATAGGCTCAGGAAGACATTCAATCTAATATATAATAAACAGATTTCTTGTGGTTCTTGTTTATTGCCGTCTTTGCTTAACCTGTACTCTATCTGGTTTTTTTGATTTGCATTAGAGTAAAATATGCAGATATATGCAAAAGATTTTACAGAATGGTGATTAGAAAATGCATCCTATTTCACAAAAGATGTACAAAATACACAAAAGGCTAAGTGCACCCGATGAGGTTAAAAAATATTTTTCAGGCAATTTGTCTTTCATATGCCCAGTAGTATAAATATACAAACATCAATCTTTTCCATCTGTCATTAATTTTTAATATTATATATGCAGCAAAGTTGATAAAATTTGAGAATGAATAACATCCTATTTTAGAATAAACAGATTAACTTGAATACTAAAAACCAGTTGTCAAGACATGTTAATCAACATATGCTAATTGGTATATTAACCCAAAATTTATCCAATATTTGATTTAAATAAAAATATCAATCAATAAGAGTCTAATATATGCCTTGTCGCCTAACTCAGCCTATTTAGCTGGGATTGCATAGATTATTTATTTGTGATAGATTG
>JANWKP010000309.1 GCA_025451315.1 Nitrososphaerales archaeon
CTTGGCCTATACCTTGTGTTGCAGTATTTCCGCCGTCACCTTTATATCCGCTGCCGCCTTGTTGGCCTGCTACGTTATTTCCGAAGTTGGTTTGCTCTTGGTTACTTAGGTTGTTACAGGATATGAAGGTGTTTACACCTGAGAGACAAATTCCAAGCTGTGTAGCTAATTGCAGTTGTCCAATACCTTGAGTTACAGAATTTTGAGCAAAAACATTGTTATTTGTAGCCAGTAAGACTGGAGCTATAAATAATACAGATGCGATTGCAAGTACTGAAAGGGTTCTCATTATGGTACATGTATCTTAACACATACATTTAACCTTTTCTTGAAATATCCATTTATCTTCTAAATAGCTAAATGAAATACATTGTTGAAATTGTTACCTAATTTATCGAAACCAATCTTTAATAATTTGAACAGGATTTCTAAAATCAGACAACTTTATATTTATGTACTAGATAATAATAGTAGCTGAGAAATAACTTTATATTTTGATTGAGCCATAGCCATCTAAATTATTTATTTCAAGTATAATTTGAATTATTGGATGAATCTTTAACGTATATAAATAAGCAGGCGTATCATAAAACAGCTTGAAATTTCCAATAAGTGTCATAATCCCAATATTCAATGAAGAAAAAAGGATTAGAAAATGCCTGGAGCGATCTCTGGAATATTGTACCGCTCAGGACTGGGATTTTGAAATAGTTATCGTAGAAGATGGATGTACTGATCAGTCCGTCAGGATAGTAAGGGAATTTGGGAAGCTAGATCAGAGAATTATACTTGTCTCGTTATCCAAAAGATATGGTAAAGGTGGATCAGTATTACGAGCTATCGATCATTGTACGAAGTCAAACATAGGATTTATGGATGTTGATTTATCAGCTGACCCATCGGAATTTGAAAGATTGATTCCGTTTATTGAAAAAAACGACATAGTAATTGGCTCAAGAACTCTGCGGGGAAGCTTAGGTGTGGCATCAAGGCCGATTAAAAGAAGACTGTTGTCATTTATGTATCATTTGTTTTGCAGCTGTCTATTCGATATCAAAATTCGTGATCTTCAGTGTGGTTTTAAATTATTTAAAAAAAATTCATTGTCTAGGATCATGTCAGGGATAAAAGTTAATGGTTTCGCATTTGACACAGAGTTTTTGGTAATGAGCAAGTTGAATGGTCTGCAAATAAAAGAAGTTCCTATTGTTTGGCACCATGACAAAAATTCCAAGCTAAATCTATTTTCCACCACATTTAATATGTCCCGCGATTTACTCAATATTTGGGTAAAGGCTTTCATGACACAATTACACGAGTGTTCATCTGAGAAAGTCAAATTTGTCGCACGACCAGTCATCTTATTTCAAGCAATATCATATAACCCCTTCGCCAAACGCTCTATGAAGACAGATGTCCTAACTGGATAAGAATAAGCACCATGTTTGCGGTTGTAACAGGCACAAGACCCGAAATTATAAAAATGTTCCCTATAATGAAACAGATGGACAGACATAATATTGATTATAAGTATATTCATACAGGCCAACATTTTGATGTTTCATTGTCAACGCAATTTCTTGATGAGTTCTCCATCTCCCATCCAGACTATAAAATTGATTTGTTCGACTCCAAAATAAATCCAACCCTTCAAATTCCAGAAATGATGATAAAACTAGATAAGTTGTTTAGAGAAGAAAGTTTTGATGGTGTAATTGTACAAGGTGATACTAATAGTGTTTTAGCTGCATCACTGGTTTCGACACAACATAATATACCAATTTATCATGTAGAATCAGGATTACGGTGTTTTGATTACGGTATGCAGGAGGAACGGAATCGATTATTAGTCGATCATATGTCAGACGTTCTTTTTGCGTCAACTGCAATTTCTAAAAAAAATCTTGAGAATGAAAATGTAAAGGGGAAGATATATGTCGTTGGGAACACAGTTATGGACGCAATAAACATAATTTTGAATAACGAAATCAGCGCTCTAAACAATGAGGAATCAATTGGTAAGATTATATCTGAAGAATATGTAGCAGTAACATTACACAGATATGAAAATTTGTCCAATAGGGAATTTTTGTACAACTTTTTTAGTGGATTAAACGAATCTAACTTGAATTATGTATTTCCCATACATCCTCATACTTTAAAACAAATGAAGAAATTTAAGTTGGATTATTTTCTTAGAGATAGAATAAAAATCGTCCCACCTCTAGGATATTCTAAATTTCTGAATTTATTGAAAAAGAGTAAATTCGTAATAACTGACTCAGGTGGGATACAAGAAGAAATTACGTCCCATTTAGTAAACAAATGTGCTATTGTAGTAAGACCTAATACAGAACGACCAGAGTCAATAGAATCGGGGCATTCTAGATTGTTGAGTGATTTCAGTAAGAATAAATTAGTGAATGAAATTTATAAACTCGATAACGATATAAAAAACGGAATTGATTTCAGAGTCAGTCCATACGGCGTTGGTAACAGTGCCCAAAGGATCGTAGATGTATTATTGGAACATTATCAACCAGTTTCAAAAATATTGAATTAAGGTTGACATTGCGAAATTAGATCAGGAAAAGTCGTAGTTTTCCTATTATACGAAAAACTCTATTCTTGAATGATGTAATTCCTTGTTGTTATTTCTTCTATTCCAGAGATCTAGTGCCTGCAAAGAAAACATGCTGCACCAGGTACAAGCAAAATTGGATTGCTCGTTATACTTTATAGCTTTTTCTGAATTAATGAAAAAGCTCATTAATCTAACATGAAGACTATCCATGGCCTTTTCTATTTTATCTCTAGGCAACTTCAAATAAACTTCCAAATCTTTACCATATAGGAGTAGTAAACGTAATAACTGTGAAGTACAATCGGCTTGATCGTTTATATCGACAGTGCTCCTCGGAACACCACCCAAGATTGTCATATTTGAAATGGCCCATTCAATTCCCTTTAAGCCCTTAATTAGCAATTTCTCATTGTTTTCTGAGGATCCAACATAGGTTAGGCCTTCGCATGTATAGAGATGTGGATGAAGATAAATCTGGTCATTTTGATCCGGATTATTCAAAAAACTACCGTTATTGTTTTGAATACTTATTGCAAGTTCGCAAAGACTTTCACAAATTTTTAAATATGTTTTATTTCCTGTGATCCTAAATAAATCGATAAAGCCAATGCCCAATTTTGCATGATAAGAACCAATTTGAGTAGACCACTTTTCCAAGCCATATTTTAAGGGTGATAAGGTTACATCTAATAATGCGTAATGAATTTGCTCATTCTTAAAAAAATTCTTTATTAAAGCATTTGCTAATTTCTCCGCCATTTTAAGAACCACTTGATCTTTGGTAACTTTATAGTAGTTTAATAAACCTGCAAGAACCATGCCATTATCAAAAGAATAAATTTGATTTTCAATTATACCCTTTTCCTTAAAATCCTCATGCTTTCTCTTACCTGTATTTAATAGATTGTTGGTCATATTTTTTTTAATATATTCGACAGTTTGTTTCATCGCTTTGATATATTCAATTTTATTAGTCTCTGCATACAAATAACTAAAGCAACTTAATGAATAACCAGTAATTTCATTATATATATAAGGATACTTGCTTGCTTTATCCGATGCATCTAGGTTTTTCCACCCGAAAAAAGCTCCACGATCATCTCCTACCTTAATCCTTATATCAGAATGCAAAAGCCAATTTTCCAGATCCTTTACAAGATCGAAGTCTTTATTCTTCAATTATAAATTCCATGTATGCCCTCTTATTTCATTTTATTGCCAAGTGTACACTTTCAAGCGATGTTAATCGAACCCACTGACCCTCCAATAAAAGTTCATATACCGATCATTCGGGGCAGGTATGATCAAGGTTTTTGTATGATCAAGATTATTAATAGGTATAGAAACAAGTAATATTTTTGAAAATATTTACTCAAGCTTTTCTTGTTATTGTATAGGCTTTGACTTGTTTATTTTATAATAATATATTAGTGCAGTAACAGCCAAAAGAATCACAACAATGATGCTTATGGTTAACCCGGTATAAAACCAAGCCTGTGGTTCATATTCTATAACTACATCGAAACTACCGGTTTTATTAATTAAGAATCCATTAACTACAGAGAACAGAGGAACATTATCTATGGCTGTTTGAGACTGTTGATCACCATTATTATTATCAACAATACTTGCAGTCCACAATGGATCATAGGTTTCTGAAAACAACAAGACAAATGGTTTTGTTGCATTGTCTATTTTTATGACATGTTTTGTGGGATTAATTTTAGAATAATTGCTCAGATATGCAGGCTTGCTTTTATCACTAAAAGGTATATTAGAGGAATTATCATCATTTGTGTCTGTATTTTTATTACTGTTAATTGTATAAATCAGTGCAAAATCTAACTTGGTATTTGGGTCGGGCACGGTCAATCCTATTTGATGTGTTCCTTTTTGTAGGTAGATAGTAGAAACAATTGAAAATGTATTGTTTGAAGGCGAGGTTGAGGTTGAGGTTGAGTCGGGTTCGGAATCATTATTAGAAAGACTTGGATAATCTCTTTGTACACCGTCAATTACCAAATTAACTGCTGGTTCATCTTTCAAGTCTCCTGTACCATTATTATAAAACTGAAAAATAAGGGAATAGTTACCACTCTTTATAATATCAATATCTTGCTGCAATGTGTACCCCATACTACTGTTGTCAATGACTGTATCCATAGTTTGATTCAATGGCTCCTTATCGGCTGTGATAGTAGCAGTGGAGGTAGTATTGGTTGTAGATGAAGTCGTATAAGATTGATTTGATTCTCCAAATAGTGCATATGACTTTATCGAATCAACATTTTCATCGTTTACCTTTATGTTATAAGTATAGGAAGCGTTATTAACAACAGGAATAGATCTTGTCTGCACCAAGGAAGATGGGAATGAGGATGATTTATTGTCATCTGTATTATTATGGACGAGTCTCTCACTATGCATGTCTGTAAAATATTCATCGGCTATTCCAATATTATTTATATGAATATTTGGATTTATTTCAGTCACCTTAGTATCATCTAAAAGAAAGCTACTTTTTTGATTTTCATTAGGCAAGA
>JANWKP010000310.1 GCA_025451315.1 Nitrososphaerales archaeon
GAAAGTAATTAATTGATATTCTCACAGACAGTAATCGCAACAATGAACAGATGTCTTGCGATTTACTAGGCGATATCAAAGGAAAACAAGTGAACAATATACGAGATATAATAAACGGTTAATTTCTTGTTTATGATATTACCTAACTGTTCCAAAATAATATTACAGATAGGATTGCTATAGTGAAAATTCCTTCTTTATTTGATTAATTTGTTTTCGCACCCTCATTAAAACAACATAACTAAGAAGGTATAAATTAAATTGCAAAAAAAGGGATTCATAAACTAAGTTAAAGGGTCAGTCCTGGCCTAAGGCATTAATTCTGGTAACTACCACTTTAATCCAAGATTATTTGTCGAATTAAAAATATTAAAGCCGTGTAGAAATTTACTCATCAACATCTGTACGTGGTCTTATTGCAGCTTTCATATCTTTTCCCTATTTTCTTAGAATAGTGTTACCATGATATAGTATAGATAAAAACTAATATTTAAAATTATGGTACCCTCCCATCGTGTATTTTTTACCCCTTTTAAGCCATGGAATAAATGTTTTGACTAGGTACATTTTAAGATAGATCTAGCAAAATAAACCTCTGGTAGTTAAGTATACTCACGAATAAGTATGCAAAAACAGAGGAGTTGCAAGCACGGAAAGTGGGGAATAAGCAAACATAATGATGTGTTTATTTAAAAAGTCTGGTTTACATCAATTGGGCGACTAAAGTCGTATTATAGCATGTTTTACAAATAAACGACCATGGAAGAAACACTCATCCATATTCGTTTTAGGGTTATACAAGGGTATTTTACTCGTAATAAAATTTACTAGTTTAGCGTTACTATCACAAGTAATTACATAGGATCCAGCATCGAATAGAATCAAAATAGTCGACTAATATCTTCTACAATAAATTATTGACATTTGTTCAGATGAACCAATGACTTCGAGTATGTTTACCCCATTTAACACAACATCTTCGAGAAGGAATTTGGTCAATAGATACGCAGAAAAGCATGAATGGTGAGGATATGTAAATTCTAGACGCATGATAACAATTTGGGTAATATTAGAATGATTTTTTCTAGGGAAAATGGTCGAATTTGAGCAATCATCGGTTGAATCAACTTTGTCTCTTCGAACAAGTCGCCGGGAGAGGGATCTTATTTCCGGTCACGAATTATGTGCTATTTTTCAACTCGTATACAATACCCCTGCATTTATAGTACCTTGTGATTAGGTATCGTAATGATTAAACTTCTAAGTAATAGATGGAAATACTTGTCATTCTTGATGACTGGAATATTGGTGCTCGCGACAATTCTGGGGTGGCAACAAGTAAACTTTCCGATGCAATCTATATATGGTGCAGGCACATTGACGAATGTATTTGTTTCTCCTTCAGCGAATGTATTCAGTACCACTTCATATTACACTATCTCATTTAATACCGCAACACCGGGCATAATCAAATCAATAGAAATAACATTTCCCTCAGGATTTAATATTGCGTCGACCAAATTGATTGAGGTACAAGGTATCGGTCCAGGCTCAATGACAATAACAGGTCAAATCCTAAAGTATTCGGTATCCTCTCCAGTCTTAGTTTCTGCTTCAAAGTCAATAAAAATAATGATTTCTGATGTAACAAATTCAGCATCGCCATCTAATCAAGTGTCAGTAGTAACAAAGGATAACTCTATACATAGTGCAATAATTGATGGTCCAACCAAATCGGCTGCCTTTACACTTACTCCAGTAACAAACTCAATGATTGGAAATAATGCGATTACTTCAACAAAGATTGCACCTGATAGTGTTGATACTTCCAAAATAAAAAATGGTCAGGTAACATTAGCCGACATGGCTCCTAATTCTGTATATAACAGCACTATAATCGACAACTCTATAGTTAAAGCGGATATATCAACGGGATTTCTAAAAAAGGTAAGTCGTACTTATGGTGGAACAGACTGGATTCCGGATAATACTAGGGATTGGTTTTTGATCCGTGATCCCCAAGTAACTCCATCTTCATTCGTGCAAATATCTGTATCAACTACGTACCCCGCCACCCCACCTGATTGTTATGTTCATGACGTCTACACAAAATGGTTCTATATATTATGTAAAACCCCCCCAGATTTCTATGATATATTGAATTATGTGGTGATAAACTAGAAACACCTGACTCATTTTCTCTTTTTCTATATACCATATTTTGTCAAGTTTGTGACAAGTTCTCTTGACCCCTTTGAATAATGGGCTATATATTTGAGCCTCATTTATTTAATTGGTTAATAATCAAAAAAATGACTAGTGAAGAGTCGTTTATCTAAAACTACCCGCTTGATTAAGATTTATTAAAGAATGTTACACTTATATTCCAATAAAATAATGTAATGGCAGGAGAAGGACAATAAAATCCAAAATCGTTATAATATTTATGGTATTTTCTTCCATGGTATTAATTTTAATTGGTGGCTGCTTTGTTAACCAAAGTGAGGCGTCATTAATAATTACAAATCCCGCTTATGAAGGGAAAAATAAAAAGACATTGGAAATCAACGAATTATCTAATATTCAATATCCTGATTTACTATACGTTGATTCCAAAGGAAAAGATAGTATCAGAACAAATGATATTTTTGATGATAAGGCCATAATCGTGTCATCTTCTGATAAAGGTCCAGCTGCATTAGGACCAAAAACGCCAAAAACACCTGAGGTACCTGTTTATATTATAGCTATAGATGAAACAGGCAATGGTACTCATCCATACTTGGGTTTAAAATCAAAGTTAGACTCATGTCCTGCCGAAGCAGTAATATTAATTCATGGCTGGGACTCAAATATTATTAGGGCAGTGGAAGATTTTGATAGGGCATCCATGTCCATAGATTCTAATAACTATGATATATCTACAATAGGGTTCTTGTGGAATACTGCAACCAAGAGTTTGTCTAGTATGAAAGACCAATGGGTTGCTGTAAAAGTGAATGCTGACAGGGCAGGCCATAATCTTGCTAAATTTTTAGTTGATTATAAGATTAAGTGCGAGGATACAACAGTTCGCATTGTTGCACATTCAGTTGGCGCGAGGGTTGTCGCTAGCGCCATTTCCGACTTAGAAAAAAATGAGATTTGGACAAGCAATGATTATGAAATAAAATCGATTCATTTGCTAGGAGCTGCCATAGATTCAAACACGCCCAATAAACTCTTACCATTCGGAAAATTTGTTCAAAAGCATGTTGGAACTTTTAATAATTTATACAATCCATCGGATAACGGTATAGGCATTCCATACGTTATTTCAGATGGCCATAATGCACTGGGATATACTGGAATAGAGGAAGATGTTGGTAAACCGACTAATTATAGAGACACGAATGTTGTAGATGAAATTTTAGCAATTAAAGATGCAAATGGCGACGGTATTTGTGATGAAACCACATGTGATTTAATAGGTATAACAAAAGGTCAAAATCATCTTGGATATTGGGGATTTGTAGATGCAGGCAAACATTTTCTAAATGATGGAGCAATGAACATTGTAGTTGCAGATTGGAAAAAAGATTCAGAGATATTCAAAATAGAAAGAACTATTCCAATCAATGTGACAACCCCGGATCCTGATAAAAGGGAAATAAATGTAAATGACCCTATCAGTGTGCAAGGTCTTAATCTAATAAATCTCACGTCAAATGACACAAACTAGTTTTCGATCTATTTTTGTTATGAGGACACCGTTAGTAGAGGACGATAACCGATGACCTATTATTTCCTTATACCTTGCATCAAAGTATAGGATCTATAATTTTCTAGTTGGTGAATAAATGTGATGATCTTCGAATATCTTAAGCCAAGTTGAGAACTTCAAATCAAATTGGTGGTCCAATGACAAGCTTCAGTAAACCTAACAATTTTGTCTACAAGAGATTACTACCCGTCATGGGATCAGCGTAGATTTTCGAACTCTTGTTTGCCAGATATAAATCCATATATTTTATTTTCCTTAATAATGATCGATTTGATAATTTCATTATTTTTAAGCGCAGCATGAAATCCTTTCAAGCCACGGAAGCCTTGTCTTTTTTCAGATTCAACTATTTGCAGTTTGCTGTAATTCTGAGGATTATTACCATATATTCTAAAGACTGTACCAGGACTTACAATTATCTTTTCTATTTTCTTTTCCTTTGTTACCACCAAGCCGTTAATTTTACCAGATGCAAATACGATCACGTCCTTGTCAATCCAGTTAATTTTAGATTCTTGGACTATTTCCGGTTTAAATACAAACCTGATAACACAGTCACCTTCACAATATGTCTCAAATGGAAAAGATGGGGTTAGATCTAATTTCCACAATCCTCTGCCATAGCTTGAAACAATAACAGTATCGTCATGATTAAAGAAAAATCCTGTAACATAGCTTATTCGATTAGAACTTGCCACGGTTGTCCAAGTATCACCTTTATTTTTAGACATTATAATGCCAGAGTCACGCGTACCTATCAAAATACATCTATTATCATAAGGATGAAAGGAAATTTGGGTAACTTGCATATGATAGGAGTCTCCCTCATATAGTAGAAGACGGTCATATTCTGTAATCTGATCATTAAGATTCTTGTTAGGTATCCATCTGCCTCCACCATCAGGACTTATTTTTATTACTTTATTGTAAATATCAGGAGCGATGATGAATTCTGGATTTTTAGGATCTACACCATAAATAGCTTGGGATTTAAATTTGGTAGATCTCTGGCCAAGGCTTCCGTTATCTGGAAGAAATATGGAGCCTACACGCATTTTTGGTTTAAAGATGTCTGTTAGTTTTAATAGACCAATTATTTCTCCTCCAGATACATGATTCTTTAATCCTTTGATTGGAACATAGATGACGAGATCCCCAGTTGTAGAACTGGAAATCGTAAATCTTCCTCTAGGTTCGAATGGTATATCTGCTTTCTTTATCCAGTTAAGTCCATTATTATCTGAAACATAAATTTCTCGAGGACCATGCACAGGTTGTCTGAATCTTATCCAATTGCGTGGTGAAATCAAAAATGCTTCAGTCATATCTGATATTGGAGAACCCTTTTTATCTACAGCTGGAATTGGTCGTGCATCCATTAGATTAGCTTTAGAGAACATGTAAGGGTATTCACCACATTGTGCTTTAGCATAAGCAATTGTTACATCTTCGCCGAGAGCAGCATCCTGGGGAGCTTGAAGAAAAAATCCTGATCTACATTCATTATATGTTTTTGAAAATCCCTCATCAGATGAATTAAAGGGCCATGAATAACCTCCATCAGCGGATGCCCATATACCATTGTCTTCTGTAGAGAAATAAAGCGAGGTTAAACGCTTGCCATCTGATCGCAAAAAATGGGTTCCTGTAACATCCGTTATCGCATATGAATTCAAGCCACTCCCCTCTTTGGTTGCCACCTCCCATCTAGTTGCTTCTTTATTTGTGGGCTTGAATAATCCTCCACTACTTCCGTACAAAATTGGCTGTTTATTATTATCTAAACCAATATATCCACAATTCTCATGAATTCCAGCAGATCTTTTTAAAATAATCGATTTGGGTACATCAAGATCTATTGACTTGACGTCTCCGGTCCAAGTTGATTTCACAAGGTTGACCCCAGCTCCAATCCATATATCGATTGTATTCTCAGTAACAGGAGATTTAGAAATTCTTATAAATTGTCCTGGTCGGTCCACCGATGACATAGCATATGGTGGAGAAATCCGATTTAACTTGTAAGAACTGGTATCGTAGATATATAGACGAGAAGGACCTAGTATGAATATCTGATTATCATCCACAGGGGAAACATCTATGGTCTTAAAACTATTCTCAAAAAAGTATGTTCCTCGTGTATCCTCAACATAATAACTTTCAATTTTTTCCCACGGACCTGAATCCTTTTTAAAATATATCCCGGTTCGACATTGACAGATTACTTTGTTTTTTTTCGATGCCAGGATAGATATAACAGAATTCTGTTTTTTGTTGTCCAATATTTTTGAAGAGGTTTCTAGCATCTCATGAGTCCAGTTCACACCTTTGTCCTTACTTATTGCAATACCGTAATCAGTTCCAACATAAACTTTGTTAGGATTATCAGGGGCAAAACTTATGCTGTAAGCGCTGTTCCTACTAGGGGTTCTTTTATGTTTGGGTGGATCAGCTGAGATAGGTTTAGACCAATTATCTCCACCATCAGGACTAATCCATATACCCCCACCATTTTCTGAACTATTATCTCTTGCTAAAGTAGCAATGACTCTCTCACCATCTGCTCCATACATCACATCAATTGCAAAGACGGCTGTTAAGTTATCCAAGTGAAACCAATTTTTTCCGCCGTTGATAGTTTTCCATAACCCTCCAAGTTCATTTGCAACGACGATATGATCATTATTTTTGGGATTGACTGTAATAGACTGAACTCGACCACCATTCAAAGGAATACCACCAAAAGATGGTAATAGATATGGAGGGAATTCTTCAACAAAAACCAATAGGACATTCCTCGATTTTTTTAATCAACAAATCTGCATACACACGGAGTAATTTTTGGTTTAAAAACATCATTTTCCTAGATGAAGCTAGATACAAGATACATCTATTTAAGGCGAGACGTCCTGTGCATTGGGAATCTTAAAAGTAGTGGGGTTCTACATCAGTATCTTTCATTATCCTACCCCTTCTGGATAGGTACAAACCGTTGTGGTGTTGCATGACCGTAAAGAATACCTACATACTGGAAATGAAACTAAAAATGATATCTCAAATGAATATTTAGCGAAATCATTAGAAGATGAAACAATATCTTTTAAAGAATTTAGAAGCATTTTTGAATAATGATATTAACACTTTATGATCATATGAGCACACCACTATTTAGCCCCTAAATCATTTTAGATCTACTGAATAAACATGAAAAACAAAATCATCAAAAATTTGATTGTCTTTATGGGAACCGTTTTTGCTATTTTCATGGCCTTATTTGGTGTGACAGGCGTTTATACCGGAGCAATTGGAACCGATGAATACGGTGGAGATCCAATGTTTTTCCTCACTTTTGGTCTAATGTGTCTAGCAATTGCATCAATCGCTGGCTTCCTGTTAGTAAAGTTACACTATCACAGATAAAAAGAAAAGAAATCAAATAGATAAAACATATTCATTTTGACCTTTCTTACATATAGCAATTAACAATGACATTGATTATGGTATAATCTATTTAGAGAAATCAGACAAACCGGATTGAAATCGATCATTGGGCTGAACAGAATTATTTTCATAATGCTCCAATTTATCCTTCCAATCTTTCTCGGACATATTCCCACCGATCGACCCCTTCATATGGATTTGTATAAGTCACAAATGTGGTTGGGGCTACAACAGGAGCACTGTGGTCGATGGTGACATTGGTGCCCTGCTTTACGTCAAATTAGTTTTGGCCCCTGATCTCGATCGTGCCGGAATGGCATTTTTTCATTTGGGACGGTTATTCTCATTTATAAGCAGCTCTTTCTCTATTTCTGGAGCTAGTGGCTCATTCCATTCTTTGCTGGCTGATTATAAAGTTCTGGATGTATGTAATAGCCACGTTCTTTATCTGGCTTATCTTCTTCGACTTGAATCCGGTGTGAATTCGCCCAGGGATCTTTTCGTATACCAGTAACATGCCACGAGACTTTCAAACCAGGAGTACCGCCGGCTACTTTGAAGTGACTCTTCTTATTGCTGTTGTTATTATTACTAGAATCAGTAACAGTATCAGATATTTCCTCAGCAACATAGAGATTTGGTCCAGGAGAACCAATTGCAGTAAGCTGATAACGAAACTCTTTATTGAGGGCACCGAACCATTCTGGAAGCTCTATCTCAGCTTTGCCATTATTGTCCAGTACCGTCATACCATCATAGATGTTCTTCATATCGGGAGATTCTACAAAAGAATGGCTAAGATACTTGTTAGCTGGGTCAAGTGGATGGTCTATCTTGAATGATCCTCCGGGTTTTGAAAGTGGACCGCGTATGTAGACGCTTCCGTCCACATATGCAGCAAAGCCAGGTGTTGAAAGTGGACCGCGTATGTAGACGCTTCCGTCCAGATATGCAGCATGGCCGGCTTCGCTGTGACCATAAACGCCATGGCCCTGGGTGCTCTTGCCATAAACGCCATGATGGTTGTAGCTCTCGCCATAGACGCCGTCGCCCGAGGAGCTATGGCCACGCACGCCAGGGCCGGTCCAGCCTAAGCCTAATACGCCTTCGCCCGTAGTGCTGCTGCCTAATACGCCAGAGCGGTTGATGCTCTCGCCTTGCACACCAACGGAATGGGTGCTCCTGCCATTCACCCCAACGGAATGGGTGCTCTCGCCATTCACCCCAGTGGACTGGTCGCTCTTGCCATTTACTCCAACGGAATGGGTGCTCTCCCCAGAGACTCCAATGAACTGGGCGCTCTTGCCATAGACCCCAATGGACTTGGTGCTCTCGCCATTAACCCCATCGCCTTCATAGCTGTAGCCAATGACAGCTTTGCCGCTGACGCTGAGGCCAGCTACACCCGCATAGCTGTAGCTGGTGCCAATTAAGCCATAGTTGCTATAGCTCTCGCCATGCACACCATGGCCGCTGCTGCTTCGACCATGTACGCCATAGCCTTTACCACCGTCAATCCCTTCTACTGATGGCATATCAGAAGACCCCTTCTATTGACAAACAGCATTCTATTGTTCGTTCATATGACGTATGTATAAGATTATTTTCGCTTTTCATAATCTTGTGCAACGAGAATGTAATTATTTAAGTTATTCGCCTCCATTTATATCAAATTCGGGCTGACATTTGCTATAATTAACACATTGTTCGGATCATTTAATAAATAGTTTATAACAGACTATTTACTGGTCTTTTAATTTATTTTGTAATTATTGTAGGATCTTACTGACTGTATGTTTTGGAAAAGTCGTATTTTGAATCTAAGTTATTCCTACCAAATCTCCTATTCTTTATTTCATCAAATGAAATAGTGATCTGAACTAATAAATTTGGTTGAAAAATTCAAATCCCTTTTTAAACGCTGTCCATAGAAGATGTTATTAAGTTTCGGCTTTTAGACTTAGTTTCCATATTATTTGGAAATCCTTTGTGTATAAATGAGATAAAGAAAATTATAAAACTAATATTTAGTTCCAAATGCTTTTCGTTGTGTTATCCTGACTTTATTCAGTTCTCTTATGACAATTATATTTATTTAGATAGGTGTAAAGTCTAATGGAGACCATACTTGTCTTTAGCATCACTTTATTGGTCACTGTAATCACCGGATTTTATAATAGTCTTCAAAAAAAGTCTATTAATATGCACAACATTTTCTATTGGGTCTAGTAATTTAATGATTTTACATAACTTTATTCTTCCAAATTATTATAATCTCTTGACTTAGACTTTTGGTCGGTAAAAAATAAAAAGAAAAGGTCTATTTTGGGAAGTAGGATTTCAAAATTAGGTTCTTTTAATAAAGGATTTTATTTTATTTTGTGTTTCGGGTCTTGATAATTCTTCTTCACTAAAATGATTATCTTCTATTGCATGTTGTTTTGCTTTTTCCATTAGTTCTTCCTCAGTTTCGGCTTTACACACATGATCACAATTTACACCTACATCTTTACATGATAAGGTTAACACTTTCCATTAATCGATAAACTTGCTAATATTCATATCTCTAAATCTATAGTCATAGGTCCAATTGCTTTTTCATACGCTTTATTTGAAAATTATGACCTAATTCTAAAATTAAATGGTTCAAGATATCATTTGAAAAGAATGATAGAAACCTTAAATTTGATATCCGCATCTATCTGAAATTAATGCAGATAAACATGAATAATTTACTAGTTTATGATATTTGAAATATTTTCTTGTAGCTGATAAAGTCACTGATTATCTTCAAACGGAACATATAGGACATTGATATAACTAATAAGAGCCAAAGTAGAATTTTACTCATTGACATGTATATGTGGTCTTTATGCAGGTTACATGTCTTGTATAAATTTTCTTAGAATAACGTTACCAGTATATAGTCAATACAATTTGTAAAGTTGAAGAATATGTCCTGAGTTAATCTCTGTTTTAATAGATACTTACCAGTTTACAGAGAATTGGATAGGTATTTCCTCGTTCTATCCAATACGTTCTTTTCGGTTTCTAATAGAGGTGCATTATTTACCATCTCTTTGAATTGAAGCGCGTTAACAATGGCTTTTCCACCGTAGGAATTACTGAAATAAACAAAGGTGTTATCTGTCATATCCTTAACTTTTTTTATTTTTTCTGCTAGTGTAACCAGTTCTTTTTCAGAATATGAATAGTTACAAGTAGGGTCATAACTAGATGTATTCCTTCCACAAAGTCGGAACACCGCCAAAGACTTGCAAGTCACATAATCTTCATTTGTCAAGAATTTTAAGTTCGCTTGACTTGGTGCATCGCTTATTACGTGTGATACATCATAATGCTGTAATAGATCTAATACTCCTTTCGTATCCCATGATTTATCATTAAATTCTATTGCATAATTATATGACTTGGTAACAAAATTACTTTTTATTAAGTACAAGAACTCTTCTAACTTTCTAAACTCTTTGATAGTAAAACTTGGCGGTAATTGAATGATTGTAGCACCTAACTTATTGGTATTTTTTAGAGGTGATATTTTATCAAGAAACAGTGTTAGATCATTTATCATATTCTTGTTGTAAATGTTAAATCTCTTTTTATCAGTGATAATCGCAGGAACTTTGACAGACATTTTAAAATTTTCAGGGGATATTGTTGTTAACCAGGTAAACAGATCCTTTTCCATCTTTCTATAAGGTTTCTTGTAGAAAGTTTGGATCATTTCTACGGTATCAAAGAATTGTGAGTAATATGCAAAAGTTTTAGTTCTGTTGGTTGGATAAAAGGAGTTTAACCATCCACCTTTTTGAGATGTATCAACATAGTTCCATCCCGAACACCCTATAAATAGTCGTGAACTCATATTCTATAATTTATTATATCATTAGTGATAAATAAGAAAATCAATTAGCTATATAAATTGGTAATGATCTTCTACCCTGCAATACCTCTATTTATTCTGATTTGTAACTTATAGAATATGAGAAGGTATGTTTACAGATGTTAATCCTTCTTTAAACAACAAATATTCAAAATTCCCAAATCCAGAACAAAATAAAAGGAATTAAGATGAAAGAAAAGAAAAACTGAGATTAATTCTAGGACCGTATCTGGGAAGAACAAAAAGTTATGAAGAATCTATGCATATCTTAGGAAGATGGCCAGATGAATGTAATAAAGTCAACCCATTAGGTTCAGGGTTTTATTCTAAGCAAAGAATAAGTAATTCATTAAAAAATACCAAAGGATTTTTAAAATTTGATAATCTAAAGCTAAGACATCGGTGGCTACATGACATACTTTCAAAATCAATAAATAATTAAAAGTGGAATTATTGATTTTCACACATATTCTTGACAATGCTTGATCCGACAGATCCAGTAATAAATCCACTTATGCCTGGAGCAACAATTTCGTCCACTAGGACCTCAATTCCACCTTCAATTGCTTTACTCAATGTACAACCAAATCAGCAACCCCCTGTCTGGTTATCCAGACGATGTCACTTGCAAGTGTTCATAATCTTCTTTTGTTAGATAACATTTTTTTAGTTTTTATTCTCTTGACAAATTCAGGGTAAATTTAGTAATAGCTCTCTTATTTAATAATCGCTATCTCAAATTATATTGAACGATAAGAGTAAAATCAATATCTTAAAAGGTAAAGTGTACTTAACTGTATTAGCATCCTTGCTAGTAATGGCATTGAGCGTAAATACAAATACTATGAACGTTAACGCTGTAGACATAGGTGCAGATGATGTTGGTCTAAGTGTTGAATGTGTCATTGTCGTAGTAGGATGCGACGGTACTGGCTCAGTTGGTAACAGCGGTGATACCATAATTGGAAGCAACGATAGAAATAATCCTACAGAACCATCGCCATGTGGAGAGTGCTTTACCAACAATTTAACACCTGAGGAGATTGAAACATTTGAGGCCATATCCGGACCAATAGAAGAATCATGTGAACAAGCAGCGGCATTGACACCTGAGCAACTTGCCCAATTGTTAGCGGGGTTAGAGAATTTCCTAGTGAATTCAGTGGGAGTAGACCAAGATAGAGCTCAGGCTGTAGTAGACTGCTTGGAAGAGGTTTTTGGTAGAGGGGCCTGAGTAGCGAAAGACAAAAATTATTAGGAAAGTTTCGACCTACAGTAGGTCAAGCAACTTCCTTGCCTACACTTATTTCTTTCAACCAAAA
>JANWKP010000311.1 GCA_025451315.1 Nitrososphaerales archaeon
GAGATGCATGGTGTAGTAGTCTTGGCTGCTACAAATAGAGCTGATATGATTGATCCTGCACTATTACGACCTGGCAGATTTGACAAGATAATTTATGTACCAAATCCAGATATTAAAACAAGAGAGACAATATTGGAACTCAATGTTCAAGGAAAACCCATAGGTAATGATCTTAACCTCAAAAGGATAGCAGAACTAACAGATGGATTTAGCGGAGCTGATGTAGTGGCAGTAGTAAACACTGCAATATCACTTGTACTACATGAATATATTAATAAATATCCTAATCCAGAGGAAGCATCTAAACATACAATGGAAGCTTATGTTGCTATGCGTAACTTTGAAGATGCTGTAAGAAAGGTAAGAAGCCAAAGAGATATGAAGCCTGGAATGAAAGCAAGTAATTTACAATATGGTTAAGATTGAAGATTGAACTATATTACCAAATATTATTTTTATTAAAAATAAAAACAATTGAAATAATATTATGAATACTTATCCTAATCACCTTAGGATTGATATAATTATATTTATATATTAAAAGAATTTAAATTGATCCAATTAAAAGGTAAAAAAGGTAAGAATAGTTATGGAATTAATACAAATATCAAATATTACAAAAAAGATATCTACTACTAAAAAAACCATCAGACATACACAAAGTATATGTCCTGATTGCAACATGATTCTCGATGCAGAAGTATTCGAAAGAGATGGCAAAGTCTATATGACTAAAACATGTCCGTCACATGGCGAATGTGAAGAGCTATATTTTGGATCTGTGGATATGTACAAAAAATTCAGTACGTATTGGAAAGATGGTAAGGGTGCACATGCTCCAAATGTTATGGTAGATAAATGTGCATGTCCTACGAATTGCGGTTTGTGTACAAACCATTTATCACATTCTGGACTGTCTAATATGATAGTAACTAATAGATGTGATTTAACATGTTGGTATTGTTTTTTTTATGTAAAAAAAGGTCTTGAAGGAGCATATCTTTATGAACCAAATTATGAACAAATTAGAGCAATGATGAAAACTTTAAAAGCAGAAAGACCCATTGCAGGAAACTCTATACAAGTTACTGGAGGAGAACCAATGCTCAGAGATGATATTGTTGAAGTTATTAAAATAATGAAAGAAGAAGGAGTTGATCATGTTCAATTAAATACTAATGGTATTAAATTAGCACTCTCTCCAGAAACAATGCGCCAAGTACGAAATGCTGGTGTCAGTAATCTTTATCTGTCTTTTGATGGTGTTACTCCACGTACTAATCCTAAAAATCACTGGGAAGTACCATATACTCTAGAATCTGCTAGAAAATGTGGAATGACTGTTGTTTTTGTTCCTACGGTTATTAAATCAATAAACGATCATGAATTGGGAGGAATAATTAGATTTGCTCAAAAGAATATGGACGTAGTACACGCTGTCAACTTTCAACCAGTTTCACTTACTGGAAGAATGGGCAAAAAAGAACGAGAGAAATATAGAATCACTATTCCTGATTGTATTGAAAGGATTGAAGAGCAAACTAATGGTGAAATTTCTACTGATTCTTGGTTCCCTGTTCCATCTTGTATGCCAATGACAGATGTTATTGAAGCATTTAGCAAAAAACCAAAATATGAATTATCGATTCACTTTGCCTGTGGTGCAGGCACATATGTATTCGAGGATGTCCAAACTAAGAAATTGATTCCACTTACATCGTTTGTCGATATAAAAGGACTATTGGAATATTTCGAAGAAAAAGCGGATGAATTGCGTTCAGGTGCAAACCGATATTGGGCAATGCTAGACGTAATGAGAAAATTAAATCAATTTGTAGATAGAAGTAAACAGCCACATGGACTAAATCTAGCAAAGATGTTTTCCAGTATTCTGCTCAAACGTAATTTCGATGCAGTAGGCTCTTGGCACGTTCGATCATTATTTTTAGGAATGATGCATTTTCAGGATAAATATAATGAAGATCTTGAAAGACTACAAAGATGTGATATACATTATTTGACTCCTGACCTTCGAATAATTCCATTCTGTGCTTTTAATGTTATACCTGAGTGGTATCGTGATAGAATACAAAAGAAATACAGTATACCAGTAGAAGAATGGGAAAAAGCTCACGGACAGACCTTAGAAGCTGGATTATACCGTGGATTAATGAGACGAGGCAAACCAGAGGCACAAATGGGGTGTGCTGTATCAGAGATGCATAAAGCTGCTGCTGAAAGTGAAGATCATAGAGCAGTAGATTTAAGAACTGGTATGGCAGGAGCTTAATCTTTTTTTTATTAGGTTGTTCTATAAGTTTAAGTGTTTTTAAAGAAATAAATATTTTTAACAAGATTAATACTAATTTAATAAAGTTTAATTGATGTTAGTTATTGGAATAAGGATATGTCTACAATGAAATATGTTCTTCTAGAACCTATGGGAGATGTAGCGATTATTAAAATCAATAGACCAGAAGCATTGAATGCAATGAATGTAGATGTGATTTGGGAGTTATCTAAAACATTAGATATTGTTGGAACAGATGATAGTATAAAAACTGTTATTATAACTGGGGCTGGAGAAAAATCATTTTGTGCAGGTGCAGATATATCATATATGGTTAATATTACTCCGATTGATGCGGAAAAATATGCCTCATCTGCTCAAGCTGTATTAAATAAAATTGAAAAATTGGAAAAACCTGTGATAGCAGCCATTAACGGTTTTGCATTGGGTGGAGGGTGTGAACTTGCACTAGTTTGTGATATTAGATTATGTTCAAATAATGCAAAAATTGGTCAACCTGAAGTCACAATAGGAATACCACCAGGATGGGGAGGAACACAGAGATTGTTACGCATTATTGGTCCAGCTAAAGCAAAAGAAATGATTTTTACAGGAAAAATGATAAATGCAGAAGAAGCGTATAAGATAGGATTAGTTAACGACGTGATTCAGTTAACTCAGGACGAATTACCTGAAGCGGCTCCGGAAGGAGACGAAGTAAAACGTAAAGAATACGAAAAGAAATTGGCTAAACTTTTAAACAAAAAATTAATAGAAAAATCTATTTTTATGGCTAGAGAAATTACAAACAATAGTTATAATGCTATTAAAGTGAGTAAATATTTGATTAATAAAGGCATGGATATGGATATAGATTCCGGTCTCAGAATGGAAATATATGGATGGGCCCTTTGTTTTGCTCATGAAGATAGAAAAAATCTAATGTCTTCCTTCCTTAATAAAAGTAAAAAGAAATAACTTAGGATAACGAAATTTTATCTTGATTTTTAGCGCCGTTACTAGGTCTACATAGGTAAACATTACTTTCAATATTTGATTCGGCAAATCCTTCTTTAATAGCTTCCATAACGTCGCGAGAATGCTTATCAGTATTCAGTATCGAAATAACTGAAGGACCAGCACCACTAATAGTTAGAGCTAATGCACCTGCATTAATAGCACTCTCCTTTATCTTATCATATGCTGGAATTGTTTTTTTTCTAATAGGTTCCACAATTTTATCGTCAATTCCCTTTGCTATCATTTTGACATCTTTATAGGCAAAGCCTGCCACAATTGTACTTGCATTAGAAATGTTAGATATTATGTTATCCAAAGATGATGTCAAAGGCAGTAGACTTCTAGCAACTTCTGTTTTCTTTTTTGGAACTGCTATGTTAGGAATTCCAACTACTAGATAAAGAGCTTCAGGTGGTTCAAATTTGATAAATTCCATACGTGGGAAGTTTCTCACTATTATAAATCCACCCAACATAGAACTAGCAACATTATCATAATGTTTGGTTCCTGCTGAAGCTCTTTCTCCTTCAGCAGAATAGTTAATCAATTGAATTGAATTTATTTCAAGATTAAATAATTTGTCAAAGGCATATGCTGCAGCTACTGATGATGCTGCACTACTTCCTAAACCATATCCTGGAGGAACACCTTTGTTGATTTGGATATCGATGTTATCTTTTATTCTATAATCTTCCATCATTTTCCTAACTACCAAGGCTGCAGAATTGTTTTCATTATCATAGGGAATTTGGATTCCCTCATTTTGTTTTATAGTCGATATAGTAATTATTCCATTCTGTTGCTGTTTCTTTGTTATTATTATTTCATCTACAAAGAGATCTAAAGCAAGCCCAAATATATCGAAACCTGGACCGAAATTAGCTGTTGATGATGGAGCAAGTGCTCTAAATGAATTCATTTCTGGTATATTTAATATTCAATTTCTTCTCCTTGATTAAGTATTCTTGATAATACTGAATATAATTCAATTAAACCATTCATAGTTAGATTAGATACAGCGACCAAGTCTTGATTAAGTCCATTTTGAGAAATAATTTTTAAGACATCTTTACTTAATAAAGAAAATTCTTGATTATTTTCTTTATCTAAGGCTTCTAATAAAGTTGTATCAGAATGAGACCAATCTAAGATATTTTCCAAATTATCTATTATCAAATCCCTTTTTGATAATACGTTTATCTGTGAGGTTTTTAATCTCAGATTAATCGATGTAGAAAGAAGTGATAATGAAACAAAATTTATTGGGCTCGAAACGAGTACTCCATCCATTATAAAAATAGTAACTTTACTATCTGCTTGAAAATTTGAAATAAAATAATTACCACTAGATCTATAAGCAAATAATTCAATTTGTCCTGGGGTATCAATTAAAATATAATCTGGGTTTAATTCATCAACTTCTAATTGAATATCTTGAATTTTGGTGCTGATTAAATCATGTGCCATTATTATAGCACCATTTGGTCCTAATCCATAAGTTTCTATAATATTGTTAATGTCTATATGGTCCCGTATATCTACATCTGGGAGATAAGGTAATTCAGATACAGCGGGGTCCAAATTAAGGGTAATAGGAAAATTATCATGGTCAATATACCATTGTAAGAGGTTTGAAGTTAGTAATGATTTTCCTGAACCGGCTGTTCCTGTTATATAAATGGCTTTCATTTATGTTTATATTTAAGTATAATTATATAATATTTTATAATTTATACACAAATGTAAAGGATTTAATTACATTATTAAATTGATTGATTATTATATAACTAAATTAGTTTAGTGATTAGATAAATTGAATTGGAGACTTATTGCAATATTAGTAAGTTTTTTACCCTTTATTTTTTTATTTATTTTCTCGCCCGTATCTATTACTGATATTTTTAGTGTTGGAATAGCTCCATTTATTATGGCTGTTTTATTTAGTCTTGCCAAAGTCTTTCTTCAAGCATATCGCTTTAAATATTTTGTAGATAAATTTTTAGGATATAAGGTAGCATCATCCTTTAAATTAATCTCAGTAAGAATAGGAAGTGAATTTGTTACCAATACTACACCTTCTTATATAGGAGGTGAAATTGTTAGAATTGCTTGGTTAACCAAAAATAATGTTCCGGCTGGAATTGCAGCATGGATAGCTACAATGGAAATCATTGCAGATGTTTTTGTGGGAACAATTCTTGCTCTATTCGCAGGGATAATCGCTTTTTATAATGGAGCAATTCTTATTGGTACTATAATTATCTTGATTTCTTCATTTATTTTTGGTTTTTGGTTGATAGTTGTTATTTTTTCAGCGCGTTATAATATTCAACTTCCTAAATTTATAACAAAGTTAATTAGAAGATTTTTATCACATGATCGGTCAAATAAAATAATTAACTATACAAATGCTGCAATCAGTGATTTATGCACAATGAGTAAAGAAAATTTCAATTCAAGACAAGTAATAAAAATTTTCTTTGTTGGTACGGTTATCACATTTTTTGCATTTGCTAGCTTTGGTGCATCATTTCTTGTACTGGGAGGCATCATTGAATCTGATCTGGGGCTATATGACTCTATCTTGGCTACTGCAGCGTCAACTGAATTAGGAAGTTTACCTATAACAGTGGGGGGATCAGGCTTAACTGAAATTGGGTTGTGGGCTTACGTTTCTGGCCTGAATAATTTGCCATCAATTAATGATGTCTTAAACGATTCTCATTTAGATGTAATTATCTCTTGGCGAATTGCATCTTATCACATTCCTCTCATTATAATGTGGGTTGTATTAATGAAACTTACTATAGTTAAAAAAATTACGTCAAGAACTGATTAAAAGGCTTGAACGATAATCTGTTTTATAAAACCTATATAAATTTCCAATTTCAAATCCATATTTTATTACAAGTCTTCAGTATCATCAAGTAATTGTTTTGAATTTTCTTCAGATTCTACATCCATTAGTTGTAATTCCATCAACACAAATTGATATATAGAATCCATTTCTAAGCTAAATTGTGATTTGAGAAACTCTATAGTTTTGTCGCTAAGTTTTCCTCGAGATATTTTAATCTTGAATTCATAAACGAAACCCTTCAGAAATTTAGATGTATCTTGAGATGAGGGTATACTTATGCCTTCTACTATAGTTCTTCCATCGGGTAAGGCTTCATAAAGTTGGATGTCTAATTTGTAGTCTTTAAAATAAATTTCTAAAATATAGCCTGTTCGATTTATTATTTCAGATTCTGTAAACTCTATTGATTTAATCTCTTCTTCTAGCCATTGTGGAATTCCTACCTTTTCTGTAGATTTTTCTGAACTCTTTGTTCTGGGCATTCAAAATATACAATAAACAAACTAGATAAATGCTTTGCATAAATTGAATGAATTAAAAAACATCATTTTATATTATATTTCTTGAGATATCTTGACGCCTCAATTTTACTCAAGTATTTAGAGGGGTTAATTTTTAAGTTTTTTAATAGTTTGATTTGCTGATCCGTTGCAAAATGTGGTTTCAGTACTTTATAAAACTCTCCATAATTGTTATCTAGAAAATTAATATAGGCTTTATTGGCTAAAGCATCAGCCTCTTTATTTTTTTCTCTAATTACCCATTCAATTTGAAGATTTTTAAATCTTTGTATTAATGTTTTGGTTTTATCATGATATATTTTTAATTTTTCTGACTTTACTTTATATTTACCTGAAAGTTGGTTAATAATTAATTGCGAATCTCCTTGTATGAGTATACAAAATTTGTTGTAGTGGTTGGCAACTAACCATTCTAATAATTTTACTAATGCCATATACTCTGCAACATTATTACTTGATTCCTTTGCAAAAGGTTCAAATGCAATACCTGCCTCTTCATGAATTTGATAAATTCGATTATTATTATTTTCCTTAATGATAAAACCATAACATGCTACTCCTCCTGGATTGATTGGTTGACACATTCCATCGAACATACAAATTAATCTTTTTATCTGAACATTATCATCATACATCCAATTAATATTGTTATTATCTATTATTAAATAATAGATCAAATGGATATCTTGATTTGAGTTCACTAATTTTTTCTCAATACCACTAATTTTGAGATATGTACTCTGCAAGTTTTTTTATATCTTGTTCAAATGTATTCAATAGATTTCGATTATAAATTGTAGCTGCTGGATGATAAGTAACGAAATATTTCAAATCATTCTTGTGAAGGATACTTCCTCTTTCATTTGTAATCGATTTGATGTCAAGAATATATGAACTAACTACATTTCCCAGTAAGCATATTATTTTTGGCTGTAACAAAAGAATTTGTCGCTCTAAATATTGCATGCATATTTTTTTTTCATTGATACGTGGTTGTCTATTGTTTGGCGGTCTGCATTTTATTATGTTTGTGATAAATACATCATCAAACTGTATATTATTCTTTAATAATGCATTTCTTAATATTTTTCCAGCTGTACCTATAAAAGGTCTTCCTGATTGATCCTCATGATAGCCAGGTGCCTCACCTATTATCATTAATTTCTTTCGGAAACCGCCTTCACCAGGAACAGTATTTTTCCTATTACTACACAATAAACATAGTTGACAATTTTTTATATCTAAAGCTATTTTATTTAGTGTATCATATTCAATCATATAATATTACTATACTCATTATTATTTATTTAGATTCAAAAATTAGAAATGATATAAATTTATGTTCCAGATGATAAATACTAATGATACAACTAAATCATTTTTTGAATTATTCGACAATGAACGATATTATTATATTCATTTAGTTCTCTTGAAATTATTTATGACGGACAGAAATATTATGCCATCAACGTTTTTTAGTAATTATTAAAGGATAGAATTGACAACAAACAGTAAATCGAATTAATATTTTCTTTTATATATCATTTATTAAAAGGCAAATAATTAAATTTTTTTTGTTATTAATGAATTTCAGTCTATAGTGTATGAAAAATGTTAGAATAAAATATCAAATAATTGTATAACAAGAAAATTTTTTCTTCTCACAGTTCGAATGGTAAATAAATTCGATCATATTGCCTTTGTTATTCATATTAATAAAATTTATTATTAATCAATTTGAGATATTATAAAGATAGACTTATTTTGAACAAACTTAAACTTGATATTACATAAATAATAACATTTCCATGTTTCTAAATATATCTTTATTACGATTATTCAATAAATTTAGACTAACGTAAAGAATAAAATTGGTTGTACCATATTTTAGATTTATGATTATTGATAATTGTAATTTTCCTGATAACTTGTTATACGATCCTGATAACTTTGTATGGGTAGATGTTTCAAATGAAAACTCCATCAAGATAGGAATCATACCTATCTTATCATCAATTGCAGGTAAATTACAATCAATTAAACTCAAAAAAAAAGGTACTAACATTGAGAAAGGTAAAAGCTTAGGATCTCTAGAAAGTTTAAAATATTTTGGAATAGTGAGATCTCCACTTAATGGAAAGATAAAAGAAATTAACGAATCTATACTGTCTAAACCAAAACAAGTTAATGATAGCCCATATGAGTTCGGTTGGCTGTCAACAATTGTACCATCAAATTTCAATAAAGATCTTAATGGTTTAAAAAAAATTGGCGATTGTCATATTCAACTTAAATCCCTTATCGATGAATTTCATGTTCGTTGTTTTAAGGCTTTTCCAGACTATGAAATGTATGAACTTGGTACTGAATGTGCGGCAACTCTTACAAAATTGGACGAGCTATTGACTAAAATTGATATTGGCAAGATCGTTTATTTGGCTTCAGATGATATAACAGCTGATCTAGAATTGACGAGATGGGCTCAAGAAAGATCTCAATCAATATTAGAAATACGACAAGAGGGTATGATTTTTCACTTTTTGGTCAAAAAAGAAAAAAATAATTAAATTTTTTATTTTTCAATTGGATTATCAATCATATTTCCCCATTCGGTCCATGAACCATCATAATTTTTGACATCTGGATAACCAAGGAGATGTTTTAAAACAAACCATGTATGGGAAGATCGTTCTCCTATTCTACAGTATGTAATTATCTCATTCTCTGGGGTAATACCCACTGTCTGATACAATTTTGTAAGCTCATCAGCTGATTTGAATGTACCATCATCGTTTACTGCTTTGGCCCATGGTACATTTACAGCTCCTGGAATGTGTCCTCCCCTTTGCGCATGTTCTGTAGGATATTCAGCAGGTGCAGTTATTTCGCCGGTAAATTCTTGTGGGCTTCTAACATCTATCCTCTTTGTTTTGTCTAATTCTAAAGATTCTCTCACCTGACTAAGAAATGCTCTTAATGCAGGATTAGGCGGAGCAGGTTTGAAATTTCCCATAGGAAAACTGGGTATTTCTTTTGAAATTGGTCGATCTTCTTCAAGCCATTTTTTTCTTCCTCCATTCATAATTTTTGTATTCTTCATACCATAATATTCAAAAACCCAAAATGCGAATGCGGCAAACCAATTATTAAAGTCGCCATATAATATTAGGGTAGTACTATCATTTATGCCTGCTTTTTGC
>JANWKP010000312.1 GCA_025451315.1 Nitrososphaerales archaeon
AAGTCATGTTTCTGTATGGAACTTGATACAAAGATTTGGTTTATGCAATATCTACAAACATTTAAGAGTATCTGCTTTTATAATAGATGAAACAATATTACAGATTGGTGACAAACACTTTGGTTATGGATTTGTATAGAACCAATTGACAAATCTGTGCTTGGAATCTATACATTTCAGAAGAGAGAAACATGCTTGTTTCTGAAAAATTTATTAGATCATTAGTTGAGAAATACGGAAGACATACTGTATATACTGATGGAGGTAAGTGGTATGACGAAGCATGTAATATCTCAAGATTGAAACACTATCTACATTCATCATTAGAAAAAAGTCTAATGGAAAGAGTCAACCAACCAGTATTTGAAAGACAGAATAGAATGTTTTGATGACTATAACCCGTGTATGCAAATTGAATGTAATCTATTACATGTACATAACTGGATACAATTCTTCTTTGTATCTGTGTATAATGATACAATAGCAAATAATAATAATGATTTTGAGTTAGAGGAGGTGAGAATATTATCTTAAATTAACAGAGCCCCTTTTAATATATATAAATATTTTAGTTAAACAACATTAACATATAGTTATGCATATTACAATAATATTTAATTAATAAGAACTGTCATTGTATATGATGTCGATTGATAAAGGCAATTCATCCTCTGACAAATTTTTCACAAACTCTCATCTGAAAATTACATTAGAGAAAAATAAATTTCAAGCTAAAAGAGCACAATCATTACAAAATATTGAAACATTTTGGGCAGAACAAGCTGAAAATTTAGTATGGAATAGACACTGGAATAAGACTTTGGAGTGGAATCCTCCATTTGCCAAATGGTTTGTTGATGGATTAGTAAATGCATCAATAAATTGCTTAGACAAACATATTAATTCTAAAATAAAAAATAAGGCTGCTATAATATGGGAAGGAGAAAGTGGAGAAAATATAACTCTAACTTATTATCAACTCTATCAAAAAGTTAATCAATTTTCAAATGCTCTAAAAAATCTTGGTATAAGAAAAGGAGATTGTGTAACAATCTATTTACCAATGGTCCCAGAACTTCCAATTGCAATTTTAGCTTGTTCAAGAATTGGTGCTATTCATAATGTAATTTTTTCTGGTTTTAGTTCTACATCATTGGTAGATCGGATAAATGATGCCAAATCTAAGATCGTAATTACTGCCGATGGAGGATTTAGAAGGGGAAAAATAATTGAATTAAAAAAAATTGTTGATGAGGCTATTATTAACACTCCTTCAATACAAAATGTTGTAGTTCTACGACGAACAGGAAATCACATTGAGATGAAAGATAAAGATATTTGGTGGCATGAGATAATTCAAAATCAATCATATTATTGTGAACCTGAATTGATAGAAAGTACGCATCCTCTTTTTATTCTTTATACATCTGGAACAACCGGTAAGCCCAAAGGAGTTGTTCATAGTACTGGAGGTTATTTGACACATATTTATGCTACAGCAAAATGGGTTTTCAATTTTAATCAACAAGATATTTGTTTCTGTACTGCGGATATAGGATGGGTAACAGGTCATAGCTATGTAGTTTATGCACCTTTAATGCATGGAGTGACTGAAATATTATATGAAGGAACAGCTGACTATCCACATCCAGATAGATATTGGTCAATTATTGAAAAATATGGAATAACTATTTTGTATACTACACCTACTGCTCTTAGAATGTATATGAAATATGGCAACGAAATACCAAATTCATTTAATTTATCAACTCTTCGATTACTAGGAACAGCAGGAGAACCAATTAATCCAGAAGTATGGATGTGGTATTTTACAATAATTGGTAAGGAAAAATGTCCTATAGTAGATACATGGTGGCAAACAGAAACAGGCGGAATAATGATTAGCTATTGTCCAGGAATAGATATTATGCCAATGAAACCAGGATCAGCAATATTTCCTGTACCAGGCGTAGATCTAGACGTTGTAAATGAAGAAGGAAATACTTTACCACAAAATCAAAAAGGTTATTTGGTTATTAGAAAACCATGGCCAGGTATGTTAATGACTTTATGGAATGATGATGATAAATATAAAAATAATTACTGGAGGTTCCACAAAGATTACTACTATTTTACCGGAGATTATGCTACTATAGACGATGAGCTTTATTTTTGGCTTTTAGGTCGATCAGATGATGTTATTAAAATTTCTGGACATAGATTAGGTACAATTGAATTAGAAAGTACATTTATATCACATGAATCTGTAGCCGAGGCAGCAGTCACTAGTAAACCTGATAAAATAAAAGGTGAATCCATTATAGCATTTTTAGTATTAAAGAAAGGTTTTGCTGAATCAGATCAATTACGTAAAGAAATAATTGAGCATGTTAGAAACAATATAGGAGCTATCGCTACTCCAAATGAGATATATTTTGTAAACAAGCTACCAAAAACAAGAAGTGGCAAAATAATGAGAAGATTATTAAAGTCTATAGTCAGTGGTTTAACTATAGGAGATACTACGACCATAGAAGATGGCACATCCATTAAAGAAATTCAGAAAATCTATAATGACTTAAATGATATAATAAAAAATAAGTAGAAATTTATAATTCTTATTATTTTGATTTGATTATTTACTAATAAAGTAAAATTCAAATCATAGAGTTATTATAGTACCTGTTGAATTGGTGCGAAAGATGGCTGTCCTAACTCCCGCTGCCATTGCGTCTTTTTTTATTGGGATAGCAGTATAATTTTTAAAATAATAAAAGATGAGATAATGAGTTCATGTGTTCATCAATAAATAATGCAGATCAAAAGATTTTTAAATTAAAGATTTTATTGTCAAGATAATTGGCCTATTCAAAATTTTACTTAAATTCTTTATTTTACAATTCTTGGATAATATATCATGAATCAAAGTAATATACTTTCAATTTTCTTCAGGAGTATCTGAAAGGATAAATTTCAAGAAGCAAATACTTATGTATAGTTATTTATATTTTGCGATGCCGAAAAATTATATCAATATGTTTATGTATTAATGTCTCTTATAGAGTATTACAAAATAGAAAATAATTGATGGAAACTCCGATAACTTATAATATAATCTAGATATTAAGGAGATCCACCAGCATTATTTGATCTTCTTTAATTGAAAGAGGGGGGTTTGAAAATATTCTCTTTAAATAAATTTTTTATAAGATATTATTTCTTCAATTGTGCTTGACTCTATTAACTAATGGGCTCTATAACTAAAATCCAAAGCTTTGAGGGCTTCGATTTCTCATTATATCAGGGTTAGGTAACATAATATAAGTTATTGTTATTATAATTTGTATAATATGTAAGTTTGGTTCAAAATTTGATAATTTGAAATATAGAAAGGTAAAACAATCATCAACATCTGATTTTTTAAATAAAAGAAAAATTAATAATTGAATTTGAATATGTTTATATCGTTATGATTTATTACTATTGAGTAATGAAACACTCGATTAAAAACGGATTATTTATATTCATTTTGTCGATAATTACAGCAGGTTTGTTTGTAATGGCTAACCCTATAGATAATATTTTTGCAATAAAAAACGAGGGAGGAAAGAATACAGATAAGGAAAGCACTACTGATTCATTACCTTCTAATAGTAATAAAAAAGAAGGTTGTAGTCCACTAGATCCTAGATGTTAATATAATTGCATATTTTTTGTTAGTAACAATAAATTTAAGATAATATTAAATTCTAAAGAGGAAAGAAAGAAACATACAATCTTTATAGTTTGGATCGTATTTATTGAATTTTTACTTTACCATCATCCCAAGTAGAAAAATAAAATGGAGAGATTTCTATTGCTACTGATTCACCTCTTTTAGCAAGATTAACCAATTCCTTTGCCATTGGATGCTCTAGACTTCCAAGATATTTCTTCATATTTCTTTCACATATTGGAACAATACTATCAATATCTTGAATAATGTCTACCTTTCCTTTTCCTCTTACTCCTTTATATGGAAAAGTAAAATACCATATATAATAGCCATTCCAATACTTTGTTGAAGAAGATAGATATGCAGGTCCTAAATGGTTCTGAAGAAAAAGAAAAAGAACAATTTAGAAATGATGTAATACCTAAAATAAAGGATTTAAATTATGGATTTGTTGTACCGAACACTCTAGATAATTTACATGTTACTTTTTTATCTATTTATCCTTCAAAAAATATTTTTCAAGAAAAACCAAATGATTATTTAAATTATCTTGTAAAAATAAAATTAAAGGAATTTTTTGATGAAAAAAGAAAGAATATTTCCCTCATGTTACAATTCAATGAAATTAGACCAGGAACATGGAATGGATTTGATAATAATCAAATTCCAGATGCTAGCAATGGAACTGTTGTTTCAATGGGAGATCCACATGAAAGCGGGAATAACAAGTTTGTAAATCTTGCTAATGAATTAGTTTGTCACCTAAAGAGTGAATTGGGACAAATATTTAAAAATGAATTTGAACGTAAATTTCCTACAGTATGGTCAACTTTGGGATATTTTGACCATATTGATTTTGATATTACAAAGGAATTTGCAGATACATTTAATCAATTCAAGAAACAATATACTGAGAGTCCATTGAAAATAAAAGTTGATAAATTAAGGTTAGTAGAACATTCTTTCAAAGACTTAAGAGATGCAAGAATTTTAAAAACGTATGAGTTGTGATATATCAATCATTAAAAAGTTTATTAATAATTTCTTTGTTGCATAACAATATTGTTTCTAACAAAAATCTCACAGTAACTTCAAAGTAAACTAGAATACCGTTCATTAATATTTTTAATTATTCATTGAAATTAACATTATCGACCCATCAAAAAACTTTATTAGAAAAGACCATAACTCAATATCTTCGTATGCATTATTATTATTTACTCTTAATCAGTACAATTCTGACAATTACATTTCTTTTTCCTTTGGCTAGTATCTTTGGTCAATTAGAAATACCTAGTAAATTCTCTACATTTACAAACGAAGAATACGGTATTGAAGTTGAATATCCTTCAGATTGGCAACAATTTGGAGACGTTGAAGCAGGAGACTATGCTAATACTTCTATTCCTAACTCACCACCAACAAATGCTGTTTCGTTAGAAGATTTGAGATGACGATTGCCTCCGATCTTTTGAAACGACATATTCAAACACTCGTCGATGACAACGCGCAATGGCAAACGCTGATTACGGACGATATTTTGTGGGAACTTGCCTATGCGCCTGCTTTTGGCCATCCGTCGCGGCTTTCAGGCCGAGCGGAGGTGATGCGCCACGTAACCTGGTTCCTCAGTGCAGTGAAAAACTTTTGCTTTATCGATCCCAAGGTGTATCCTTTTGCTGATCCACAATCGGCAGTTGCGCAAGTCAGGGCAGAGGGAATTATCAAAACTACTGGGCGCATCTATCGCCAAGAATGCGTAGTGTTCCTCCGTGCTGCGAACGGTAAGATCGTGTTTATTCGCGAATATTTCGATCCTACGCGCGCTGCCAAGGCGCTCGATACGCCGATTCTCGATCTCGAACCTTGGTGACAAGCAGTGACTTTAAGAAGATAAACAGGAGTATCCTTACGTTTATTAGGTTGTGGGTTTCCCAAACATTTGGGGGACCTAGGAAGATTTTGACTTCCAATTTCTAATCCTGATTTCCTTTGTCTATCTTTTCCTTCCTCTGTTTCTAACTTTTGGAGTTCCTTTGCTAGTTCTACCCTTTCGAATGGTGTTAATTGTCTTTGCCTTGCCCTTCTTTTTTATATGTTTTCTAGTTTGTATGCAAGTATAGATAATTGGTTTTCTGATCACACAAATCATAAAATAGATTGGGAATCTTATATACACAACTCAGTTGTGTATAAGGAACAAATAAGAAAAAGACAAGAAACAAGTCCTTTAAGATATGATCCCAAATTTGTAGATATGTAAAGATGTTGGCTATTCTCCAAAATATCAATATCAATTATTACAATTAACTAGAGACATACCATACAAATATCAACCTTTATTAGACAAAATTTCTAAAACGAACAACTAATAAGATATAGTTTAGAAAATGTACCACTGATTGTATTTAATATACCTTGATGAATCAGGAATTCCATTATCAACTGATCCAGATCCATATTATTCTCTTGCAGGTCTGTTAGTTTGCGAAAGAGACTGAAAAGAAATAAATGACAATGTAGAAAGATTAAGAGAACATATATAAATAGAATTATGAAATACTACAAATAAAATTTAATTCTGTTCTTCATATATAAATATTATTTATTTGAATAATTGTTGCTGATAATAATGATGAGGATTATTTGAATTAAATATCAGTTTTTTATATTCTTCAAATATCAGGGTCATAAATAATGATTCTGTAGAATTTTCTTTTCCTTTTGCATTTATAGAAGATGAATATTTGTAGGCTGATCGTAACATTTCTTCAAATAGCATTCGATTCTTTTTCCGCAATACAAAAGAGAAGTTATACCATTTGTCTATTTCATGTTTTAATATTGTTGATTCAACATTATTATGATCATAAATGTCATCTTATTATCATCATTTGAAGAATTATCAAATTTGTCAAAATTAGAAGGTCGCTCTTTCAACATCTTGTAATGATGCAATATTATTGACATCATGATAGGATGTATTCTAATCGGGTTAACAGCATTAGAACAAGCAGAATTTTACAAATTTGCAATTGAGAACATATGTGTAAATAATTTCTTTTCATTTTTATTCTTCAAATATTTTCTAAATAATTTCCACTTTTCTTCTATTACTGTTGCAATTCTAAATGAAGGTATTGTTCTGTTCATAGGAATATTTATTTGCAAATATGAGGAGTAGAATATAATGAGTAGAACACTAAGGTAGGAGTGAGAGAGAGTGAGTAGGCCAACAAGTTACGTGATCTTATTTCCATGCAATCTGGTATAAGTAGATATGAAGAAGAAATAAAATTTAATTCTCAATCTAAATTATCTCTACTTTTATACTTTGTGGTTTAGTCACGTCATGACTTCCGCTACTTTTCTCCAAACCTTGGTTGTGGAAAAGACAGTTATAAAATGAAGAGATGCACTTTAATTCTTTTTTATACTTTGTCTTTTAGCCATTGAGTTCTCTAATTCTTGCTTTTGCATAACTTGTTTATGCATAAAAGTTTTATGCACCAAGATAAACAATGGACGAAGTTACTCGAATGAGTGCACAAAAGTTTTGTGTACCCCAAAGTTGTGCAAAAGGCAATTAGAAAATAGTGGAATGTAAGTTTAATTCTGATTTTTATATTTTTCATTTAGCCGTTTAGTTCCGTATTTTTCCCATCTTTCTTTACTGAATGAAGTTAAGTATAAACAATCAAGTCAGATACGAATAAACAAAAAATATTAGATTTGAGATAATACTGCCAAAATGACAGCGTATTATTAGTTGATAGAGGTATTTGCAACTAACTTTGCTTTTACTTTATTGATCTCTATTTCTATTTTATTATAGATTTCTAGAACGTGATTTAAACAAGAATGATGTATTTCGATAGTTCCATCTTTGTAAAATACATTAACACCTGCATTTGCTCGCTTGTCACCACATACCTCACACGTTGATAAAGAATATTTTTCTAGTTTATACTTCATCATTTCTTTCTGTATAATTATTATAGCACAAAATACTTTTTAAATATGTGTAGGTAGTTAGTAAAAGTATTGATACGACCATTCTATTATTTATAAAAATGTAATCGTAGATTCAATTGAATTGAAAAAATAAATAGGATGTAATTCTCGATCTTAACAATTTCTAATTATGTAAAAATAAGGTTTAGTGGAACTTTAATTATTCAATGTTCTTCATGATTGTGTTTGTCTAGTTCTTTCAATGTCTTATAGGTGGCTCCACATGAACAATTGTATGTCTTTTCATAACGATTTTGTTGTGTCATGATATTAGTATGTGATCAGTGTAAAACCAATTATTTATTGATAAGAGCACTTTGTTATCCAACTCGTCAAAATGGGAACAATGTTCTAGAAGAAAGTGTTCTCACACGAGAACACAATGTTATGGAAGAATATTCTTCTAATTCATTTAAGTAGAAACAAACTCAATGTATTAATTTCTATAAGAAATATAAGAAATATGTATTTGACAAATCTTATTACAAAGTTGAAAACATTGAATACAAACCTTCCAAAAATGTTCAAAACTAGGTTAAGAGCAAACTAGCAATAATAAAGTCTGTGATCTTTTGGATCACAGAAGTTTTATGGAATTTGCTGATAATCATTACTATAACAAAAAATTTATTTTTTGTTTCTTGATATATCAACAAAGGTTAATGTTACCTTTGCAAAAATAGATTATTTTTAGTGATAGTATTGAATTTCTGTTTACATTCTTCCCTTTTACCTTCTGCAGGAACTTCATAATAGACAACGATATAATACAGAATCTTGGACTTATATAATTGGCAGTCTATTTATTATCTATGACTAATTTTGAAAACCCGCCACAATCTGCAGGTAAAGATGATGAATATTATAAACAATTGACTAAATACAATATTTTCAAGGAATCATTTCAACAAGATTCAGAAGCGAACAGACTAGATAATTCAAACAGCAGTATTCTATTAACTGAAATTCACGACGAGTATTCAGCGAGTGGAACTATAGAAGAATATAGAAGAGAAGCAAGAGGAATGGCTATAAAAGACAATCCTTTAATAGAATTTGTAGGAGACATAAAAGACGATACAATTAGAATAACCTTTAACGGCAGAACCTATTGGGGGATTACTCAAAACCGATATATATCGGATCTAGATCTATAATAAATAATTAATTATCTTTGTAAAACTAATTGGTTTCTTATAGTAGCATTGAACTTCTGTTTTACTTCTTCTCTCATTCCCAATGGAAACGAGATACTTCAATGTTGGTATCACCAAAGCCAGAACAAATAACAACAATAGAAGCAAAATCGTATACGGAAGACGACTATTCTTTCTAGAATAGGAGTTAAAGATTAAGAAATGAATAATAATTCTAATTCTTCAATTGTAGACAAAATATTATACGGAGACTTTGAAAAAATACAACTCTAACACTAAAGAAGAATATTGCTTTTGTTGGTAGACTTATTTCATATCAACAAAATAAAACCTTTGACGAATTTGTCAGTGAAGAAATAAGACAAGCAATTTTGTCAATTGGTCCAGATCACTTAAACAATAATCTACCTCTAAAGGAATACGCTCAACACTTGCTAGAAGAAGAAGAGGTCTAACAATAGAAATGGGTAGACGTCATGGCAATAAAGCACCAGTACCCAAAACTACCTGAGCCATATCCTTAGAAGTCGATGAAATGGTATCAAAGGCTAAAGGTAGACAAAACACAATTGATGATTTCATAAAAAAGGTATTTGAACAGTGGTTAGAATGGAAAGAGACCATATCCTTTATGGAAGAAGCATATACAAAACAATCTCAAATAGTTGAAGGTTATGTAAAACAAATAGAAGAGTTAAAGAAGAAGCAACAATTACCACAAACCCAACAACAATTAGTAGATTCAAAACTCTAAAATCTATTATATAATTTTATAATTTAACGCTAGCGATATTATCCCGTAGAACTTATCAAATTAGTCTGAGTTCGTATCAAGTCATGGCAAAACAAGCAATCTAAAAGACACATCGTCTATCTCTTCCGATAGATCCTTCCTATCCCTATGCTTGATGAAAGGTCTTGATTCTTCCATTCTCTCTTGCATAGCGTTTATGACTCTAGATTTACAGTTGTCGCACATATAGTGATCTGTCTCTATGACCTCCATCTCAAGGTCTACTGGACCAGTACAGGTAGATATTTTCATACTATTCTTATAGTAGATTTCTTACTAATTAATCATTTAATAAAAGAATGTCCACAATGTCATGTTCAATACGACAACTTAAAAAATTTTTGTCTTAATTGTGTTCCTTGATATTATCCTAGTAGAACCTTATCAAATTAGTTAGAGTTCGTATCATTTTCCTAATTGATTTCAGAATAAAAATTAGCAACTATAAATCAAGTTAAACATTAACTAATCTAATTCACTACTCTAATTTAGTAATACTATGTTAGCAAGTGAACCAACCAATTTCAATTATATTTTAACTGTTTAAAAATATTGTAAAAAAATCATTATTTACCTTTGTACTTTTGGCAAGTTCATTGGTAATGTTATCAGCAATACCATTACTCAACAACAACAATACAGTAGCAACGGCGCAAGAATATGACAAATATGGAGAAAGTTATAGTACATATCCCACCGACGATAAGAAATACGAATGTAGGACTGGGCCCTTTGAAGGGTTCTTTGTAAGTTCTGTTGAATTCTGTAAATTTAAGTTCATTGATAAAGTTGATAATAAAGATAATAGCACGGGAACACAAGGCCCACCTGGTCCACAAGGTGATCCAGGTCCTCAAGGTAATACTGGGTTAACAGGTTCAACAGGAGCAACTGGTCCACAAGGTGATATAGGTCCACAAGGTCCAGCAGGTCCCTCAGGAGTTCTTTTTATAAATGATACAAATCTATATGAAGTATTAGGAAACACTGCTACTAATACAGGCGGTGTTTCTCAAGCATTTTGTGACGCAGGTGATGTAGTATTTGAAGGTGGATTCAACATACTTGAATTTCCAGCCCCAGGTACAAATGTAATTACTATAATTGATAAACCCAGTTCTTCTGGTAACCTTGATAGTTTTTACGAAGCGCTTTTACGTACGTCTGATCCAAATATTGTATATCGTGCAGAAGCGTTTTGTTTTGACAATCCACCATCACATATACCTTAAACCTCCTCATTTTTTTATTCTTGCTAACTAATAACAGACACTTATTAAAATATATAATTTCAGAACATAGAATGAGATTTTAAGGAATTTATAATAATATTTCTATCGTTTTATGTTTAATCTAATAGGGCAACGACTAACCATCCACAAGTCTTGTCATGGTCTGAATTATTAGTGAGTGGATTCCTGACGGTTCAGGCTATGACAATTTATTATTACTACTAATTGATTAACTAGGTTCACCGATTTTTAAATATTCTAAATATATATTACTCAAACCTTTCCAAACACCGAAGAAAGTAGTCATAGTTCTATACTTCATGTTCATAGTTAGCATGCTGAAGAGGACTATGGCTTTAATAAAATTATAAATAAATTTTCTCCAATTATCAAATAATATACACATAATTTATTATCAGAGTTCTGCGGTCTACTGTTCCATCACCTACTTTTTCTACACCCATATCCTTGGCTCCTAGTAATAGTAGTAGGTAGATAGATAGATGGCTATTGCAATTTGTTATTATTAGATGGTTAATTAACAAAGTTATCCAATTTTTAAATATTCTATAATCTATATAATATTACACTATAAAAAAGTGTATAGACAAAAGAGATTCATTTCCTTGCCATAGCCTAACTACTTATAGGATATCTTTCTGTTCGCTCCGGCTCCTGCCTATTTTTAGTGGGCTATGGCAATTAAATTATATAGCGATCGTTAACGTAGTTTACTGATTTTTAAATACCTTGGATATGATTAATTTACATACACTACGTTGGCGAATTTATCATAAGCCATAGTCTGTGTGTTTATGTATGTATATACTCTGTCAAGGTCTTATGCATACATATGCAGGCTATGGTTTTTAGTAACTATTTTCATCAATTAATTAATTAATTATTGATAGTTGATTATTGGTTCGTAATTCGGTCTTAAAAATTTAGCAACAAAAACAAGCATAATAAAATATACTTCCACTTGGAGAACAAATCATAAACAAAAGAATAAGAAACGTTGCATTGGGAGATATTGGATTACAGGTATAGCAATAGGATAAAAAACTACACTAAACAAATTTAAATAACATAGAATGCAACTCTTTTCTACTTTTGTTATCTTTGTTACTAAAACTTATTCATTATGATTAATAGAAAACTAATTTAATAATATTTTATTATAACCATTATACTGGTTTTCAGTCAAAAGAAAAAACAAACAACGAATCAGTTTTTGCAAATTAATTAGAATTCATAGATGAGTATATGGTTTTCATTTTATTTTACTATCATCCCAAGTAGAGAAATAAAATGGAGAGAGTTCTATCGCTACTGATTCTCCTCTTTTTGCAAGATTAACTAATTCCTTTGCCATTGGATGCTCTAAACTTCCAAGATATTTCTTCATATTTCTTTCACATATTGGAACAATACTATCAATATCTGAAATAATGTCTACCTTTGCTTTTCCCCTCACTCCTTTATAGGGTATATTGGGTTCGTCTACACAAAAATATACTATTTTATTATTTTCTAAATTCTTTTTTTTCTTTGAATCTTTAGATGTTTCAATGTAGAATTTTTGATTTGATGAATCAAAATAAAACCAGACAGGATGAATATTTGGTTCATTCTTTTCATCTAAACTTGCAATGTAGATATTTCTTCTTCCAGAAGTAAGAAATGATATAGTTTCATCCTCTGTCATTGGTTGACTGAAACCTGGTCCAGCATTAAGTATCTTCATATATAACTAACTATCTTATTGATAATAACTATTATTATTTTTTCTAATCACTACTATAATTTATTTAATAGTTAAATGGTAGTTTAAGCGATCACTTACTCCTTTATATGGAATATTTGGTTCTTCGACACAAAAATATACTATTTTATTATTTTCTAAATTCTTTTTTTTCTTTGAATCTTTAGATGTTTCAATGTAGAATTTTTGATTTGATGAATCAAAATAAAACCAGACAGGATGAATTACAGAAGAAAGAGAAAAAGAAAAAGAAGTTGAAGAAGAAAAATAGTACGATCAGGGGGTGACAAGCGAGAACCACATCAAGGAGTACAGCAAAGAATCCAGAATTAACAACCTCAACATTATCATTTAATAGTGAAATATCATATTATTAACTAGATTCAGCCCATGAGATCCTATCTTACTTGCGAGCACATTGGTAACAAGCTAATTTTATCTGGAATAATTATATTCATGTTTTCTTTATGTATAACTGCTACTGATTTGCCTCAAACAATTGCCCAGAAAGAGATATTATCAACATTATCGTCATCTTCACTTAACTCTAATGTTACAAATGATTTCTTACGTATTCAAATTTCTCATATGGAGTAAAAATAAAATACCCTTATGGCTGGGAACAGAGAGAAAACACTGGAAATATAATCAATTTCCCGGATGATCTTATAGTTGTATTTTACTCTCCGAAAGAAAATTACTTAAGTAACTATCCGGCAGAACTCAAGATAAGTGCATCGAATTCGAGCTTATTAAGTCAATATGTTCATGCTATTAATGATATTAAAGCAAATTCAAATCTTAAGCTTATTGGATCACATAATACAACTATTGCAAATCATCCTTCCTACAAATTAGTATATGAACAGAAAGTAGATACTGGCAGAAATATTTCTATTGAAGAAGTCACAAAAATTTTTGTTGAAGGAGGCAATACTGTGTATACTATTACATATGTGATACAAGAAAGTTCTCGGCATTATTCAGAGTATATTAAAATTGGACAAAAAATGATTGATTCCTTTGAAATATCATTTGCACGTACATTCAATCCACAGATAACTATAGATGGAAAATTGGAGAATGGAGAATGGAAGAATGTTTACCCAAAAGTTCATGATCTTATTCACATACCAGAATCGTTTAGTCTTACCCTTATTAATAGAACTGAGCTGCTCCCAATAAATTACAACATTACCCTACGCGGTATAGGTGATGATAACAATATGTATCTCTTAGTTAAAATTAAAGGGCCGCCGACATCTAATGCCGGTACTATAACCACACTCCTGTTTGATCCTCGGGCAGGCCAAATCAACGATATGTTAAGAATATATCCTACATCCCAATATACTAATGGTAAAAGCCCGTTCGAAGATGGTTTTCTGAACAATACTTCTAATAGATTTCAAGAAGATATTATATATGGAGGAACTAGAGATGGTTTTGCTGAAATTTCCTTTTCAAATGGAACTGAAATTTTTGAGATAGGTCATCCATTATGCTCTGGAGATAAAAATGATATATGTGTGAGTCCTGATACCGCAGTTGGTTTCTCATTTATGCTGAATACAACCGATGATTCTGCTATATGGAATCCTTCTGCAAAATTAGCCTTTTCAAGTGCATTCGGTTTATACTATCAACAGAGATCCGTTGTTCCATCCACTTTTATAGTTACTCCAGTATATTTTGTACTTAGTACTTTTGAGAGATTTAATACACCTGCTGAACGTGAAATATATCTAAAGGTACTCAATCAGGATGAGGCAGATACTTTTCTGAAGACTCCTACAAAAGAACTACTTATGAAAATTCTAAGAGGTGCTTCTCACGATGATCTTTTAAAATTATTAAGAGCATTTTCTGCAGATGAGGGCATTGCTTTGTCAAAAGTACTTGATGCAGAACATGCACGAGCAGAAATATTAAATAAACTTACTCCCTCTGAACGTACAGAAATATCAAATAAGCTGCCATCTTACAGTTGATCATCCTTCTATTGGATTAAAGTAAAAAATAACAGTGTAGAGCGAAATTCTCCAAAAGACAATGAAATTTCATCAAATGATTCTCATCTTATATATTATACCTTACCTAAATATTACAACGTATTTCTTCGGGAAATAATAACAAAATATATACTATGATATTCAGCAGTAGTCTATTATGACAAAGCTTTAGCTATAGATCCAAAAAATGTTGATGCATTAATCGGCAAAGGTAACGTTCTTTCTCATTTAGGAAATCAGACCAAGCTGCTGCCTCATATGACAAGGCTTTAGCCATAGATCCAAAAAATGTTGATGCATTAACAGGTAAAAAACAATCTCTTGCTGATAAACAATAATCATTTTTATATTTTTGTTAAAGTAAATATTTTCATCAAAAAAGCTAATGATAAATTAATGATCATTTATCTACTGTCATTCTCAAATAGTAAACATTTCTGGACATCAATGTAACAGAAATTTTTAATCAAAAAATTAAATCATGATCTAGAGTGTTATAAACTTATTCGTAGGCGTTAGAATGGAGGTGTGTGAACTGATTTTGACACAATTTTGTAGTTCAAGATGCTAAATATTGCTTATATTTGGATTCTAAATGGATATTGAAAAGTATGTGTTATACAAAGGCTACAATATGTGATGTTAAATTAAAGAGAATGATGTTAGTATCATTTGTTGAGATTATTACAGTTGAATAAAAATATTATGATATAATAACAAAAAAGGATAAAATATAACTTTTACATTAATATTTAAAATTTACATTAATATTTAAAATATCCCTATTATAAAATAAATGGTAAAATACAAGCCAGTCGAATTTGATATTTTTCCCCCGAAAATATTATCGGAGAATCAAGTAAATAGTTTATATACTTTTTCTAAAATGTCTCAACAAATTATTGATGAAACACGAGGATTTATTTGTGGTAATCCTACTTGTAAATATGAGACTGTAATAAATGAAAAAATTGCTTGGATTCCTAGACGTTGTTTAGTATGTGGCGAAGAATTTAATTGGGAAAATATATTAACAGAATCCAAAAAATATTGTCCATTATGTCACGAAATATATCCTGGTTATGCTAATTTTTGTGCATTTCATAATGATCCGAAAATAGGATTAATTCCATCTTAATATAAAATTAAAAAAAATAGTTTAAATATTCATGTTATTTCTTGAGTTGAAAATATTTAATCTTAATTTATGTGAAACAATAAAATTTTTCATGAGAATAATCAATTATCGGGCTCGGAGGGCTTCGAACTCTCATTATAACAGGGTTAGGTAACATAATAAATAAAGTTTGTGTATAATGGTTGTTAAATTAATTTTTGTTAATTTTAAAATTTTATAGTAGTGATTCAATGGAAGAGGTAGGATTTGAAGCCTCGGTTCGATGTCTTGATTGTGACTTCATTATCTATTTTTTTGTTCTATACTATAATTTATAATCTATAGCCATTAGGTTAGTTGAAAGAAAGAAAATGATAATAAAGTTAAGAGCTCTTTTAATATTCTAGCAACGTTATTATTCTTCATATTATTTGGAGAATATTATGCAAAAAAATTCTTATTACTTTATAATTACAGGATTTTTTTCTTTGTTGAGCATAATTATAAATTTTGCATATATTAATGGAGAAATGCCCGAGACTCTATCTGACAATAAGACCATCAACAAAATTAATGAATTAACACCATTTTATATAGCTACATCATTAGAATGTCTTGATTCAAAAGAAATAAAGTCTGATCCTTATATAGTTTTTGAAGATAAGTGTGTGGAGAAAGGTACAATAAAAGGAATAGGAAAAATAGTTAATGAAGAAATTTTTTTGAATACAGTCATAGAAAATAAAACAGTATTTGGTCAAGGAAAAGGAACAATTTCCACAGAAGATAATCAATCATCAATAAAATGGAGTTCATACGATGCAAATTTAGTAAAAGGAGGATATCCTGGTTATAGAGGTATAATAT
>JANWKP010000313.1 GCA_025451315.1 Nitrososphaerales archaeon
CTTCACTTCATTGCCATTCAAGCTCACAAAGTTCCTCTGTAGCTCCTCCTCCTTTCTTCCTAACATCTGCTGTTGAATAGGTATTAATGCGTTCAAAATTATATCCCTGAAAAAATAAACAAAGGTTAGTGGTAAGATCCTCCAAGAGATAAAATCAGCGCCTAAAGCGCACTTTTAAGAATTCTAATTAGATAACCCTCCGATAAATTAGTATCGTGAGTGGCAATCACTCGAAATATTCAACTTTGATATCTATACGTAAGAAAAACAGTTCCTTAGCGGATGAACTACAATAAGATTTGACTCATGCTAGTGTATTTCAGCTAAATTTCATTCTTGTAATACCAACTTATTCTCATCTATTGTAAATAAATAGTGTTCCCAAAGTTTTGTTTTTCCTCCATATACTCTTCCAGCTACAATCCTATGTCCATCAGTCCTGACAAGTACAGTACCGTCGTGCGATTTTTTATATAACTTGGGAACTTCATAGAATTCGGATTTCTTTCGAAATACTGAAATAATAAATTCTTTAAATCTTTCCACTAATCCCATATCTTCGTTTCGCTTACGACTGAAGAAATCTTTCAAATTAAAGGCAGCACTTACGCAGAACTAGGAGAGACAAGAAATGAAGAAATTCATTGCAATCATAAGTGCAATCTTAACAGGAGCAGTCAGCCTAAGTGCGTTCATACCGAGTGGCGTAGAAGCGGCGTTCACTAGCAACTGAACTCCCTGAAAACGCCAAAAACCGCTCCAACGGGGGTAAGTTGAGTTGAAGGGAGGAGTAGAGGGGGATGCATTATATAGTATTTTTTAATTTATTTATTTGACCTAACTATGTCCATAAATCTAACGTACCTGACGTTCTGTTTTTACTGTTGACTTTTTGTTGTTCCATCAACGTTGATAGTTGCTTATAGTGTTGAAATATTATTGACATCAGTATGGACTGTATTACTACAGGTCTACATGTATTACTGCAAGCCGCATTATGTAATTTATAGTGATCATACATTTGATCAAACATCTTTCTATCCTTCTTATCCAAATAGGGTCTAAATTGTTTCCACTTTGTTCGTTCAATTTCCGCTGCCATTCTGAAGGATGGAACTGTTCTACTCACTTTGGTGAATCATTTGTTTACTGATTTAAAGAATGGGAATCCTAGATCTGGATATGTTATTAATCTATGATCAGGATGATTCAGTTCAAATAGTCTTTGCTGCAGGAGAAATGATTGTTGTGTTGAAAGTGGCATAAAACGGTTTTTTGCTATATCATCCTTATGAGCATGAGGGTGTAATACATAATTGCAAGAGTAACTGCGATCCTCTATTTTGCATTTGAATTCAACGTTCTTGTGCTGGTGCTTCTTCGCTCGTTGCTCTTTAGCTTATTGCAAGGGCTCTAAACAAACGCGAATGAAACCTGCTTGACTCCCTCTCTCCTTACAGTAATCCCGATCGAACTCTAATTTAGACGGACAATCAAAAACTACTAAAAGTGGTGGATTCTCATTGCCGGAAATGCAGAAAATTAATTGTTTCTTTGACAGATAACGCCTAGTCCTGAGATAGAGTCAAGTACAGGAATTAGTGATTACAGGATTTTGCCAAGACACATTGCTTTTATAGGGATAGCAATAGCTACAAGGTGCGAAATATCATACCACATTTTTATATTAAGCATATTGCGAGATCAGAGAAACCTGTGAAGAAAAGCAATGCCCTTAGATAAAATTACTTAAGGTAGCCTAGGTAATAAGTCCGTTGCTAATGTTTTTTTTGCAAGTACTTGGGAGAATTTCTCGATCCTCATTACATGAGAAGACGATAATGGTAATAACAGCAGTAGTCATTCTTGCTCTTGTCGTGGACATGGAATTAAGTAATGTCGCAGACATCTTGCAGAGGACCATTGCATCTGAAAGGGGAATTATTACATTCATAATAATTACCACGATTTACCTTTTAGGTCAATATTTGATACTAAAATTTTCGAAATCAAAAACAATTGAGCTGAGGACAAGAAATAAGGAGGTGCGACTTATTGACATGCTAGTTTCCATAGCGGAAGCTATTGTCATATCTATTTTTGTCTTAGTCGTTTTGGAGATCTTAATTGAGGGATACTACGGGGTGGCAGCACTGCTTCTTGTAACTATTATTAGCAATGGATTAGCTGCTTGGATAATGTTCATCCTTTCTAGACGACTTTACATATACTATAAATCAAATCATGATCTCACGATTCTCTCATACTTAATTTCTACGCTCATATTTTCAATCACAGCGGTAGTAACTATATTCCTTACGATTCCCATCCTTTTTCCCAAACCTGTAATTATAACTTCAGCAACAACTGTCATACTTCCAATAATTACTCCAGGTTCACCGCTTCATATGTTGAACTCTACATATTATATACTCAATATATTCTCCTTTTTGTCCGTGTGGGTGGCAACAGCGATGCTTTTATCAGTCTATTCTAAGAAACTAGGCAAGATTAGATATTGGTTAATAATTAGTTTGCCGCTGATTTTTTATGTTAGTCAAATATTTGTTGCTGAACTAAAAATTTTAATACCGCTTGAAAATTTAGATAACATCTCCTTTATTTTCTATTATGAAATAATTTTTACTTTAGGCTCTACGATAGGTGGGGTACTTTTTTCTATGCCTTTTATTTTGATTTCTAGAACGATTCCACGTTCAAATAAGATGCATCATAGGCTTATTATCTTCGGCCTCGGTCTGGCCTTATTCTTTGTTTCGGGATCGGCATCTGTATATCATAATCCGTTCCCACCATTCGGACTTGCCACTGTGGCCCTTATTGGGTTTTCTTCTTATCTAATGTTTTTAGGTCTTTATTCTACTGCAATCTCCTTATCTGAAGATTCCAGATTACGTAAACAAATAAGAAAGTCTGCACAAGACTGGAAATTTTTCTTGAAACTTAGCGACGCCGAAATAGAGAAAAGAATCGTAGACCAAGTTGAAGCTGTCAAAGACTCTATGAACACAGACACAGGAGTTGCACCATCCATTTCAATCGAAGAGGCAAAGGACTATTTGAATGAGGTTTTGAACGAAATCAAGAAGGAATGAGAAAGATTAGGTTATTTCGTTTCTATTTTCCAGGGCAAGAGATGGCTTGACACTAGACGATAATGTCGGTTGTTAATAACTAGACCTGTTATGTTAAGCACAATGGTATTCCCGGTCTTGTTTGAAGAATTAACTTAACGATAAGACACTCCTTGGGACGTACGTCGAAAGATCATCTGTTTGGCATAAAACTTAGTTTTCGATATATGCAAGACTATACGAGGGCTCCTTTGCTCTTGTACAAAGTGTCACTTTCCTAAGTAAATCTAAAGTGAAAAATGATAAGGCTCTAAAGTCGTGGTGGGAATAATTTGATATTAGTATTATTGATATTCAAGAATGCTGACTGGTTCTCAAAACTAGTAGCGTTTATGTCAGAGATATTGTCAAGGAGTTTAAAGTTTTGATAATCATGCAAGGTGATGCGTGCGATTTGACTTTTATTGTCTTGCAGCAAATTAACCAATTTTTGTTCTGGTAATTTTGACGAAATACAAAGTTGGTTCCCATTGTTTACAAGACCGTTGTGATCATTGTCAATACCGTCGTAGCACAACTCATCAGTGCCCACATTGCCTTGCGGCTTGTCGGTACCATAGGCGACGAAGTTTTTAGGAATCTGAATCTTAGCATTTTTTAATTGATTTGTATCTGTTGATGTCAAAGGCGATGTATCTTTTGATATGTCGATTCGGCTGAAAGAAAAGAGTGATTCGGCTGAAAGTACATTTAGACCGTTGCATGCGCCAAAAGCTCCCTGGAAAAGTCCTTCAAATAACGAGCTCTGATCGTCGCATTCAGTTAGCGGAACTGTTTCATTAGGTGGAGGATTATCATCTACAATAGGACCACCGCCTGATGTGTTATTGGCACATGGGGTTTTACAAGGCAAAGGATCCTTATGGGGATGTTTTTTCTTCCCCCCACCACTGCCATCACCAGGCTCCACATCTACGCAGCCGGGAGCTGGGTTGGGATTTGAAAGGTCACATCCATCAGGTGTGCCGTTGTTTGTAGACCCTTCAGGATTACCACCGATAGGATTACTATTACCACTGTCCACAGCACTTGGGTCGCCGGTATTACCACTGTCCACAGCACTTGGGTCGCCGGTATTACCACTGTCCACACTAACACCATCATTAACCACCATACTGGAGCTACCGCTTACGCTGCTAGGTTCGTTGAGACACGAAGGGGCATCTGAACAACTACCATCTGCGTATACAGATGGAAATTGAGCTGATCTGTAATACCCCGATCGAAAAGAGAGATTAAATGACCAGTAGTTTACATAAACCGCACCACTACAAAGCAAAAAGACAAAAAATATTGAACCTTTATGCATTTTTGTCACACATTCTAATATAGTCCTTAGCCATTCTAGTTATTATTTTTTCCTATAATAAAGGACCAGGATTCTAGAGAATCGAGATGTGTGGGTTCCGTTGATATCAATTAGCATGTCGCGATTGATTTATCACAAGTGTATGTCATAACAAATATTCAGAATAATTTTACTAGACTAGCATTCTACAATTTGAGAATTAACCATGAACTCAGTTTAGAAACGAACTGTCGCCTCCTTGAACTTCCAAGATTATTATAAACAAAACCATTGTTAATGCCGTTGGTGGTCATGCAAGTGACTCCACTTACCAGCAAGGTTCAAATCCCACTGAACCCCTTTTATAACGTGTAGAATTTGCAGTAATATTACAATTTCAAAAATGTATCTTCTAAAATGTTTTGTTGATCCCCTTACAATATGTAACTTACCTCCGAAGCCTCCGGACCACAATCATAGAATTCCTGACTTACAAACAATATAAAAATAAATCTTCTTGGATGTCAGAGCAGCATAATGAAATCTGACACAAGTTGACAAGTGCTACAGGTCCGCGGTAGGTACCAGCGATAGGTACCGGATGTAACTTCCGCAATCTTTTGGAGTGATAATCAAAAAATTGAGTAATCGGAATACTAA
>JANWKP010000314.1 GCA_025451315.1 Nitrososphaerales archaeon
AAACAAGTTGTTTAGAGCAAGAATCCATATAGCAATAGTAAAAACAACAATGAATAGTAGAAGGAAAACTGATGATTTATCCTTTCTGTCTAGATTTTTGTATTTGTCAAAGATTTTCATTTCTTATTTTATTTTTCATCATATATATTATTCATAATAAAGAATCTAGGCTTTTACTGCAAAAAGGACATTTATAACATTTAAATAAATTACTCATACTAAGTCCTCATCGTTTAATTTCGGAATCATTCTATCCCATTTTTCTTGTAATTCTTCATATTTAGCTTGAAGGCGAATATAATTAATGGAGAGTTCTTCATGTTTTTCTTTTAAAACTGAATAATCTTTTTCAAATTTTTCTTTTTGCAATTCTATTTCCGTTTCTAAATCAAATATTCTTTGCTCTTTTTCTTGTAATTTTGAAAGAACTTCACTTCCTGTTTTTACTACTCCACGAGTTTGTGCTTGAGTTATCCAATATCTAAGATTTCTTATACTTTCGGGATTACAACCATTTTGATATTGTGTTATTGCATTTGCAAGGTTATCAGCTAAACTCAAAGAATTACCATACATCATAGTATTAGCAGATTCTGAAATATATATGTGACTATTTTGAAGACGTTCTGTAAAATTATATGTAAGAGGAAGAAAGTAATATTCATCCATTTTTTTTCACCTTATCAGAGTTTATAAATCCCTTCACTAACCTCTTTGTTCTTTCATCTAGATTTCTCTTCTTTCTTACAATTGCTATTCTTTCATTTTCTTGTACATCCATTTTCCATTCTAATTCATCTTTATCTTCTAATTGTAGATATTCAACTATTCCTTCTGGAACTGTACTCTTAATCGATTTCGTCCCAGCTTTTGCTATGGCTACTCTTGTTGTCAATACCATTATTTATCGATTTATATATCGGACGATAAGTATATATAGTTACCTAACGTATATTATATCGACCGATGAATATGACGACAAATGAAACAGCAACAATTCGTTAACTCGAATGACGAGAGGATTACAACTATTAGAACAAGGTGTTAAAATAGTTGAGAATGAAGGCGGTAGTTTTTCCGTTCCCTCTCTGACGAGAAATATAACTTATGAAGTTACACTATTGGAACAAACATGGGTTTGTAGTTGTCCAGATTTCCAATACCGAGAGGTTGAGTTTTGTAAACATATTCATTCTACTAAAACTTGGATTGCTTCTAAACATATTGAGAATGAACCAAAACCAAAGATATTTGCTGATGATACAATTCAGTGCGATAAATGTGGTTCAATAAGAGTCTACAAATACGGCAAATATGGAGAGAAACAGGTATTCAAGTGTAAGGATTGTTCTCATAAATTTAGAGATTCATTATTGAAGAAAATTAAATTTAGTCCAGAATTGGTTACGCTTACTTTAGACCTTTACTTTTCGGGACTTTCCTTAAGGAAGGTTGCCAGAAATATTAATGACCACTTCAACATTGAATTACATTATTCCACAATATATGGATGGATTCAAACATACATTCCACAAATATCAAATTATGTAAATTCACTAACACCACAGCTATCAGAGTCATGGCATATTGATGAACTGTTTGTAAAGATGAAAGGCGGAGATAAAAGAAAAGGTAACACTAATGTTGCTTATTTGTGGAACATTATGGATAGAGATTCAAGATTTCTTATCGCTTCAAAATTATCTGAAAAAAGAGATACTAATGGAGCTATTCAAGCAATTAACCAAGCAATTCATAACAGTCATGGCAATTTACCTAATACTGTTTACACCGATGCTTTGAAAGCATACAGAGAAGGCATATCTCAAACATTAGGTAATCAAGTTGACCATATTGCTAAATGTGGAATTACGAAACCACATGCTAACAACAATAGAGTTGAAAGACTAAATGGAACGTTAAGAGAAAGAGTAAAGGTTCAAAGAGGATGGAAGAATCCTAAATCGGCAATAGCAGAAGGTCAGAGAATCTATTACAATTTCATCAAACCACATGAAGCATTGGATGGTAAAACACCAGCTGAGAAGGCAGGTCTTACAATTCATGGAAAAGATACATTGGATATATCATTGAGGAATATACATAATAAAAGAAATTAAATGATTAAATAATATTATAAATAATATTATTATATGTCAATAGTTTTAAATGATGATGAATTAAAGGAATTTGAAGAAGACTCAGAATGGCTTAATGATAATTATAATACTTTACTACTAGATTATAACAATGAATATGTAGCTTTAAGAAATAAAACTATTGTAAAACATGATGCTGATTTAGACAAATTAAAAGAAAAATTAAATGAAGTTAATATAAAATTAGATAAAGTTCTAGTTGAATTTATAAGAGATAAGAAAAATCAGTTACATTGACTTGTTTATAAGATATTTCAGAAACGTTAATGATAATAAATATTATGTACCAATAACAGTTTATTCTTACTATCTAGAGAGATATTTAAAAATAAATTTTTTGGTAGATACTGGTGCAACACTAACACAGATTAGTTGGTCTGATGCAATTACAAATGGAATAATAATTACAGACTTGCCATCATCAAATAATTCCATAGTTGAAGGAATAGGAGGAAGTGTTAGAACTTATACCTTATCAAATAACTTGTTAATGTTTAGGGCTAGTAACGGTAGATTTGATATACCAATGGACAAACTCAATGTTATGTATTTTAAAACTATTGATGGAAAGAATTGTCCAAATTCACCAAGTTTATTGGGTATAGATATACTTCAAATGTTTGATTTTTTAACTGAGAAAAAAAGTGCTTTTTTGAGAATGAAAAATTAATAATTTACCACCCAAAAATCAACAGTCTTTTATTCTACCTTCTATTGTCATAATGCACCATCGTATCTGTTTGCGACAACCATCATCTTTGTAGTGGGTGTTACTGTAGGCAAATCAATAACACCCACTTTTGAACACCCATTTACAACACCCTTAGAATCAACAGAACCTTATTTTTTGATAATTAAATAAATATTACTACCAATTAGATTTAAAAAATATTTTTTATACAATGTTTTGTAAACCTATTCTTTAAATTTCCTATTATATTATTTTTTATTGTGATATGAAGGCAGCTGTATATTATGAGCATAATAAAGATCCAAGAAAAGTTGTAAAAATAGAAGAGATAGAGGTTCCTAAAATTAAGCATAATCAAGTTCTTATAAAAGTTGAAGCAGCATCTTATAATTACAATGATCTCTGGGGAATATGGGGAGAACCAATCAAGATTCCACTTCCACATATTTCTGGAAGTGACGTTTCAGGAACAGTAGTAGATGTTGGAGAAAACGTTTTAAGCATAAAAAAAGGAGACAGAATAGTAGGATATCCCAATCTAACCTGTAGAATATGTAAAGATTGCACTTCTGGCAAAGAATATGATTGTCGTCAACGACAAGTATGGGGTTTTCAAACTGGTCCTTTATGGGGAGGATTTGCTCAATATACATATTTACCAGAAGTTAATGTTATAAAAATTCCAAATAATGTTTCATTTGAAGATGCAGCAGCCATATCGATGGTTGGAATGACAGCCTGGCACATGTTAGTTACTAGAGCTAATATTCAGCCAGGTCAAACTGTATTGATCATGGGAGGTGGAAGTGGTATGGGAATAGCAGGTATTCAAATTGCAAAGTTGTTTAATTGTGATGTTATTGCAACAGCTGGTACCCGAGAAAAAATGGATAAATGCCTTGAATTAGGTGCTGATCATGTTGTAAATCATAGAGAATCAGAGTGGTATAAAAAAGTTAGAAATTTAACAAATAATCAACAAATAGAAGGTGTAGATATTATTTTTGAACATATAGGGAAATCTGTATTTGCACAAGAAGTTAGTCTCTTAAATATGGGAGGCACTTTAGTATCTACTGGAGCCACAACTGGATATGATTCAAAACTAGACTTGAGATATCTTTTCTTTAGAGGGTTAAATCTTCTCGGAGCTACTCAAGGAACTCGTGAAGGATTAGAGGAAGTAATCAAATGGACAAGTAAAGGAAAAATAAAAGCAATAATAGATACGATTTATCCATTTGAAAATATGGTAAATGGTCACATAAAAATGATGGAATCACAATTATTTGGGAAGTTAGTTACCACGCCACAAAAATTATAATAAAATCTATTTGAAATTTTTTATTAGATAATGGTCTAACAATACAATTGATTGATGGAATGAATACAAATGTTTGATATTTTGTAAAAGAGATAATTCAATAAAAAATAAAATTATAAAACATATATAATTTAATATCTCCATTTCTTTAAAAATATTGATGACAAATCTATTTGGCGCCTTTGCTATACATAATCCTGAGTCGTGTCCTATGAACAATGTAAAGGCTAAAAAAGTATTTCTTGAAATTAAAGATAAACTAGAACAAAATAAGTCAAAATATGGAGTAAAAAATATTGAAGCATTCTACATGTCAGTACTTGAACATGAATGGATGATAATTTTTGAAGCAGAGAGTGCACACGATATAGAGAGTTTATGCATAGAAGCAGGAATTGGAGCTTATAATACTGTAAAAATTGTAGGTCTAAAAAGATATGATGATGTACATAATAAAATTGGAAAATGAATAAATTCAGTAGGAGTTCTTAGAACTTTAATCTTGTAAATCATTTATGGTTAATACAAAATTTAAAAACTTGTTATTTCAGTTAGAGGAATAGATCAAAGATATCCACTATGACTATTCATTATTATTTGCGCTTGATATTGCTTAATCTTTCCTTCAATAAAAAACAATTCATTTCTCTTTATCCATATTGCAGTTTTTAGATTGGTAAGTTCATTAGACTTTTTTACTAGATTTGCTATTTCATGAGGTTTTATATCGTTTTGGATAATTGCATAATACAATTTTAAGAATAAACTCAAATTATCATTTATTTCATCATACAGTAAAACCAATTTATGGAATCCATCTAGTTTCAAATAATCTCTGTACAGTTTAGATATTTTTTGAGCATTTAGATTGAGGACAATAGCTACTTCTATTGGTTTTTTCCCTGATAAAATAGGTCTAATGCTTTAGTCTCTATAGATTTCTCTTCTGGTATTCCATCTATTTTTCTAATAATTCTGCTAATATCTCTAACAGACATATGTGCAGTTTTGGCAATGTCTCTTTGAGTTTTCCCTTCTTTGTGTAATTGAATTACTAGATTTTTCTTTTCTTCTAAATTCATTCTTAATAGCAGATACATGAAATTCAGTTATAATTGTGAAAATTTATTTTCAACTGATATCATGCAAATACCATTGATTATTCCCTTAGTGAAGCAAACGTAAGTATATGAAAAATAGTTTGTATCTCGATCTTTTTAGAATTGAAGATTCATCTTTCTATAATAAATACAAATCTTTATTGTCAACCTTCAAGGTATTAATCGATTGAACTACTTACATATAGGTAAACTATCTATGGCTCCGCCTTAGTGTGTATCTGTCTGGTCATATAACTCAAATAGTAGAATCTAGGAATACACTAGAATTTCCTGATCGAATATGCCTAATTCATAATATCTGTGTCGATAAGGATTCATATCAACTCAAGAATAGAACACAGGGATCATGTTTAGAATAATAATAGCTTCTAAAATTATACCCATTTTCAAATAAATGAATCAAATTTATGAAGATTGAATTGTTTTATAACCAATCAAGATTTAATATTAAATGCTTCTTAGAACTGGTGGCGTATTAATTACTCTTCCATACTTTGAATCTACTAATTGTGCGAGAGCTCTTGAATTACTCTTACGCCAGTAATTATAATATTGAGAATATCCTGACCATCCGTTAAGCATCATTTCGAAATTGCCTAAAATAATTAATTTTTCTTTGGATCTGGATATAGCCACGTTAAGATCTTGAAGATTTCCCGCTGCCCCTACTATCCTTTCATTGTTATTTCTAACAAGAGAGAAAATCACTATATCTGATTGAGTCCCCAAGGCGCCGGTAGTAGTTGTTACTCTTATATCTGATATGCCCATCATTTTAAGGTAATTTCTAATTTGCATTTTCTGTCCGGTAAACCTAGTAACTACAACTATAGATTTATTGGTTAAAGTTCTCAAATGATTACAAATTTTTCCGCAAGCTCTTGCTTCGTGATCATTTAACCATGAAGATTCTAGAACCTCTTCCTCGGTTCCATTCATATCCACCCATGTTATAACTTCATCAGGTTCGATTATCTCTCTGTATGGTAACTCGGGAGCACGGTTTAATGTCAATCTTCTCATTGCAATGTCTTGGGCAGACCTTAGTCCATCGTACCGTGCAAATTCATTCACTAATCCAGATAGTTTATCGGGGAGTCGATATGTGATATGAAGCATATCTGACCGTGCCCTTTTAAGGACCCATTCAATTGCGCTCGACTCTCTATTCATTAGACCAATAGGTCTAGATTGCTTAGGATCCCCTACAACGGTAGCAACTATACCACATTGTGATATTAATTCCATAAGATTATCAATTTGAAATCTGTCTGGGTTATTACGAAAAGGTGTTGTTGTTATCATCTGATTAACACCATATTGCAACGGTGCTAAAAGATCCTCAAGCCTTCCTATTCCTGCCTCATCAATAATAATATTCTCAAATCTAATTGCATATGATAAGCGCTTGAGCGATCTAGTGGTACAAATGACTATTTTCTTTGTTCTTATCTCATTGAACTGATTACTAAAAGGAATTGGTAACCGAGGATCTACTGCTGCTGCATTGCCTGTCCTTATACATAAACTGGTTATAGCTTGTTTTGAACCTAATATCTTGCTCAGCTCCCAACAGAATTCATCTGCTGCAGCATTGGTATATGCTACCAATAAAACTCTAGGAACCTGATTTTCGGAAATCATTTTTATGGCAAGCATTGCTCCTGTTGTGGTCTTTCCAGTACCAGGAGGACCAATTAGAGCTGCTACATCTCCACTTGACATACGCCATTGTACAACCCGACTTTGTTCTTCGTTTAGCATTTGTTATGTTCCTTCGCTCATTCTACTATTGTTACTATCATTGATACGTGTAGGAAGAAAACCTTCTGGTAAAATTATGTCTGCAGCCAATTGATGAAACCGATGGAACGGTTCAAGGATTCTCCGTATGAGGTTTATTTCGTCACGTATTATTATTATAGGTAATTTCGACAGTTGGATTCTTGCTCTCCTTGGTGCTGTTATGTTACGTGTATCAACTACGATCTTTCCAAAGTCAATGTCCTTTACCACTCCTTGAATATTCACACAGGCTAAAAGCGGTCTATTATCTTCTCTACCAATTATCCTAACTTCGTCGCGTGGCTCTAGAAAGGGAATTTCATCGATGCTCTTTCTCGATTCGAAAGTTAAAAGAGTACTTGTGGAATTATTCTTATCTCCAGCCATAAGATCATATCCAAGAAATATCATCTTAGCCTTTGCAAGTTTTTCTAAAGCGATTTGATCTCCACACCTATCGATCAAAACATCTAGAACGAATTTGTGTTTATATGTCTCTGCTCGCTGTTCAAGTATTCTATACCTTTTGTTCAACAATTCACGTCTTATTTTATTATAATTATCCGGCAGCCTACCATTACGGTCTAGAAATGAATCTTCGCGATAAAATCTGCAGTCATTGCACGATTGATTACATGATTCCATTCCTGAATCACAGACAGGACAAAAATATGGTTTTTGAATTGGTGGCGATCTCCCACACAAAACCTCATGTGCAAAGTTCCTATGATGCTTTAACTTTTCTATATCTCTACCGTTTACAGGAAAGCGAGGTATGTATGCATTTCCATAGTCGATAACTGCACCAAACAAACACGTGGACCAATCATCCTCATTGTAAGTATATCGGTAATTTGATAAAAGAATATTTGCCAAGAGCTGCCATTTTACAGAATCATTACTACCCGTCCTATCTATATTGAATGTTTTCCAATCTAAAACTCCATATGTTCCCTGCGAAAATTCGAGAATGGCATCGATCCGACCTTCATGAAAATTCCTTGTATTAGTAATGGTAATTTCAGTCAGAACCTTTTTTGGA
>JANWKP010000315.1 GCA_025451315.1 Nitrososphaerales archaeon
CCTTTAAGATTTAATATTAAGATTATAAATAAAATTAGGGATATTAAGACGCAAGAATCTATCACTAATTTACTAGATTAGCGGCGGTTGATGGGTCATTAAGGATCAATTGATTATTCGAAGTCTTTGCCTTTTAACTGCTAACAAAAGATTGACAAAAACCTTATCTATATCTGATATGATTTGGTATATAAAGGATTTCATAATACGGATTTGTCACAAAATTACTTATTCTTAGCATTTGCTTCGATTGATATTATTTTTATGTTATTATTACTATTAATATCCTATTCACTTTTTCATAAGGCTTTTGCTGCATCGCCTGCGTTTGATCAAGTTTTAATTTCTGATAAAGAAATCAGTAATCAGAAAAATGATTGGGTTCAAACTTATGGTAATGACAGTACTCATTTAAGGTCTGACTATACAAACCTACTGGCAGTAGATTATCATAGTGATGGAAAAACTCTAGATACTACATTTTGGTTAGCATCAAATTTGGAAAATGCTTCTATATATAGTCAACCTCTCAAAAAGATTAGGTATGTATGCTTATTGCCATTGTTAGCTTGCCTCAAAATTCAGGATATAGCGGAGTCAATTACAACTTTTATATTGAAGCAGTTAATGGAAAATGGAGTGAATATCTTTACCAATTATCATCAACAGGTACTCATGCGCTTATAGAATCTAAGATAAACTATACGGAATCTTTTGGTGGTCCTACAATAGGGCCAGGATATGTTAAACTGCGATTAGATCTAAATTCTATAAATTCTCCTAGCAATTACGGCTTATCATTTTATACGGCAGAATCTTTCAAATCAAGTGAAGTTAGAGATTTTACAAGCTGGGTTGCTATTCCTCCCGCTACCATAGACATATTAGCACATCCAGAGAATATAGTTATAAGACAAGGAGAAAAGCATCTAATTCCGGCTGAGATAGATACTCCCTTTTCTAATAATGTTACTAGTATAACTTTCGATAATGGCAAAGATTTCAGTTCTAACGGCTTAAGTGTATCTACCCAAAGAATTCAACCTCCATTATTTAAGGTAGAGGTTTCTCCACAATCACCAGTAGGGTTATATACTGTACCGTTTGTGGCTTCATTGTTAATACAAACAACATCATCGACATCGCCTATGTTTAATGACACAGTAACTGGATTTGTAGATCCAGAGTTTCAAGTATCCAAAAAATATCCAACAATTGGCTATATAACTGGTCCAGCGAATTTAACAATAGAAGTAATACCACCGCTATCTGTTAATGAGACATTTATGGCCTTTTGGGTCACATACGGAACCCCAATAGTGATTCTCGCCGGTGGGGCAGTGGGAGCGTTTTCGACATTTTTTATTGATTATCTGAAAAGCAGAAGGGAACACAAATAGATAGAAATCCTTTCAGCAACTTGTAGAGTTCTTGATAATGGTAAACCAGAAAGTTGGGGATGGCAGGAAAATGTAATTGATCAACTATCAAAAGTTAAACCAATTTCAAATATGGTAATAAGAGATGAGCAAGATATCTATAATATTTTAACGAATAGAAAAATTAGCATACTTATCATGAACTAAGACAGGTATGATGAGAGATTTACATTCATCACACACACACTCTTTCTCTTTCCCTAACAAGACTAAGCACACACATATTATATACAAACAAGGTCTATCAAAAAATCCCATATTGTCATTTTTTTAAATACCGTTTTTATTAAATTATTAAATTCTATTTACTTTACATCAAATGTTTTGTTTTGACAATCCACTATTACGGCGTTAAACCTCCTATCATTTTTTTTTAGTTCAGTAATAAAGAAAATTATTTTATTAATTTTAATCTTGAAAATATCAACTTCAAATTAAGTTTCTAATAATAAAAGCTAAATACTATGTGGTAGAACCCTACTACATACAGGACTCTACTCCAGACCAACTTCATTAATACTTGGATGAACCAAAATATTAAAAGTGCAGTACATTGAATTATTTTATTATTTTAAAAACAGGTAAATTAATGATATTTAATGTAATTATTAGTTATTAGATTAAATTTAAGAATTTTTGATAATGATATATTTAGTAAAGATACACTTTTGTTTCTGATAATCAACTAATATTATACAAGTTACACATCTAGACTATTAATCACTTTATAATGGTTTAAATGCAATGTGTTGTTCATCCTCTCTATAATGTATAACTATTGTAAGCAATGTGAAAATTAGGTAAGATGAATAGATACGCTAAAATTCTCCCCTAAGGGTCACTATTCTAAAAGATTTAAAGAACTAGAACTAGTCATACATAGCTTAAGTAATGATAAACAAAGTCTGGGTATAGGCTATATCCTAAACAAAGGTAATCACAATAAAAAGTTTATTCTATCAATAATAGAATTTCTAAAAGAGATAGGATGGTTGGCTCCGGATGGAAAAGGGAAAAATCATATCTAGTAAAATGAATTTAGAAGAAAGCATCAATTTCTCTAGTAGCTATGTATACAATTTGTGTATAATGTCACTATATCCATGTCATTCACTTTTCATTTAACAAGTCTCCCTTCAAATGACCAGTCAAAAAAAATATTTCTAGTGTCTAACTTTAACAAAATTAGATGCATTATATAAAATGTTAATGTATTGTACAATATAACTGCTATTTTATAAGAGAATATCTTATATCTTGAATAAATTTGATTATAAAATTACTGTATTACCATACTAATTATAAAAACATCAAAATAAAATTTAAATAATTTTTATATCTCTTATAGTAATAGTGGAATGGTAGCAGCCAAAGCTATAGCCATCATTGATGATGAAGCAGATTTGGTAGACCTATTTCAGGAAATATTGGAAAGTGATGGTTTCAAGGTTTGTGCCTTTACTGACCCAATACAAGCATACAACTATATACAAAAATATCCTAATGATTATGATTTAATACTCTCTGATTATCGTATGCCAGTAATGAACGGTAATGAGCTTTGTACAAAGTTAATGCGAATTAATCCTGAGTTTAAAGTGATTTTAATGAGTGCTTACGAAAATATAGAAGACGATATCTCTAAATTCAAATTTATGAGAAAACCTACTACAATAGCAAATTTGCTACAGATTGTTGAGAACACCATAGCTGAAAAAGCAAATACAATCATCTAAAGAATCAAATTATTAACTTCAATCCACAATTTGTATTATTATAATTGTATGAAAATTTGTTAAAACTCTTAATAGTAAAATATTCAAATATATTATAATCTAACCAAAAATTGGATTCTTATTTTAGAACCGCTATTGGTATTACTCCTGACGGGCCCGTAGTTTTCTCTGGTTCACTATATTTGGTAGTATTTTGACAAGTTTAGCTATTCATCACTTCTTATCATTATCCATAATTTGTTAAATTTGACAAACTCGTAGGAGAGAAGACAAAAATAATAGAATCTTTAACCTTTTTAATTGCTTGTATCATTTGAGGATATAACCAGTCTTTGTCTTCTTTTGTAATTTGTGGGTCTGAAAGGAAAAAGTCGCCTGTTATAATCAATAGTTTGGATTTGTATTTTTCTAAATTCTTTTCTAAATCTATTATCAAAAAGTGTGCTAATTGATGTATCGTGAACATCCTTTGTACTATTATACTTTTTAATACCCTATCTAATATCTTATATTTTTTATCAGCTATTTCTGTTATATTGTAAAAGTCAAATTTGTTGTCAGTTACCAACACATATACAGTAGGAGATTCAAGACCATTATGACGTTTTGGTAATATACCTCTAACAATAGTATCACAAACAAAATCTGAATGAGGTTTAACAAAACAAGCTATGTCACCTAAGTTTAGTTCAATTGTTTGTCTTTTTGTTTTTCTTATCTTCTTTTTATTATAATCATTATTTGAAAATTCAAGAATGAGTTTATCTTCTAAGAGTTTCTGAGCTGATATAAATTTCGGTAAAGACTCTATTTTGTTATCCAATAATATCAACTACAGCAACAAACCAAAACACCATTCTATTTATTGTAGCAAGCTGGTTGAAGAGAGGGAGAGAGATAAGTCTTTAAAGTTGCTACATATTTGATAATTATCAACAAACAACAAAAAGACATAAGATTATAGAATGAGACATATATTAGACTTTGTTACAAATAATTATACATATCATTTTCATAATTGATATAACTAATAAAAATTAACAACTATAAAACATAATAAAGATTTATTATTCGAATTCACTATCGAAGAAATAGATTTCGCTGTGAATATTCTATTTCTAATCTAATGAACTTAGATTATTTGAAAGAAATAAGGAACATTCGCTATTATTGTAATGTACTCTTTGTATTTGTATTTTCTTATTGGCCTGAGTTTAAAAAATGCATCTAGAGCATTTGAACCATTTAAAGAAGAAAATAGAAAATAGAAAATAGAAATTCCGAATCTCTCTGTTGAATTGGATTCAAAGATTTGGTTCATACCAAATATACGGTTATTTGTGAAATAAATAAAGGATAATTAAAAAAGGTAATTTTCAATTACAATCATTATAGGATAAATTTACATACCATTACCGCTGCTACCATTGTTCATTGACATATTCATTGAATTAGAACCTATCATAGAACCAGGATTGACAGCATTTTTAGAAGGAGAAAGAGTAAATGTCATTTCGTTTGTCATATTTTGATTATTTTTACTACTATTATCTTCTACTTTCTGAGCAAGATTCAAAACATTAGGTTTTGTTAACATAAAATGTACTACGTCTTTTGATGAATTTGTTCTATCTAACATTAATAAATTAGAAGACAAATCAATATTATTAACAGTACCTTCATAGCCATTGGCAGCTAGAGGACTAGGATTTGGAATAGATATTTCCTCATGGACATATAGATTCACTTTTTTTAATCTATCAAGACTCCAATCAAAAGGCATTGCAAATTGTAATTCATTGTTTGAAGAATTATAGGTAAAATTCTTCAATTTATC
>JANWKP010000316.1 GCA_025451315.1 Nitrososphaerales archaeon
TAAACACAAAGTTGTTTCTGAACGTGAATGGATAGAAGCTCGGAAAGAACTACTTAAAAAAGAAAAAGAATTTACTGTATTACGTGACCAACTTAGTCAACAACGACGAGATCTACCTTGGGTTCAGGTGAATAAAGAATATGTCTTTGATGGACCAAATGGAAAACAAACATTGTCAGAACTTTTTGACGGACGAAGTCAGCTAATAGTATATCATATGATGTATGACCCTACATGGGATGCACCATGTCCGTCATGTTCTTTTTGGGCAGACAATTTTAATAATATAATTGTACATTTGAACCAAAGAGATGTGACCATGATAGCAATTTCTAAAGCGCCTTATAGTAAGTTAGATGCATACAAGAAGCGACTGGATTGGGATTTTAAGTGGATTTCTTCTTTTGATACTGATTTTAACCGTGAATACTATGTATCGTTTACAGCAGAAGAGTTAGAAAAGAAAGAAGGTTTCTACAATTTTACCATACAAAAGCCATATGTTTCAGAACTGCCAGGGGTGAGTGTCTTTTATAAAGATCCATCCGGTAAAATATTTCACACATATTCAGCTTATGCACGTGGAATAGATATATTGAATAATACATATAACTATCTGGATCTAGTTCCAAAGGGACGGGACGAGGATGGTTATGACTTTCCTATGGCGTGGGTTCGTCGTCACGATGAATATAACAAAAAATAATGCCTAAAAGAAAAAATATAACAGAATCAAAATTCAACCATAAGCGGTATGGCATCGCAGACAATACTTCCAAAGATTTTCAATGTTGCTAAAATGGATAACTCAGAAGTTTATGGAAAACCCAGTGAGGAATTACAAAAGGTTATAACAAGTTTTGGTGTACAGACTTACAATCATTTTGTTGGATTCAGTCATGAATAATTGTGAATTTTTTTATTTTATAACTTGATATAAGTAGAACAAATCGATTATCAAATAAAGTCAAGTCGTAGTCGCCATAGCCTGGGCCACCGATATCTATAAACCTTAAATCCATCTTTTTCTTTTAAAATATAGAATCATTCCTCCTCCAAGTGCTGCTATCAATCCTAAAGCATAATAATAACCAAATGGAGATGTTAATTCAGGCATAAATTTAAAATTCATTCCATAAATTCCAGTTATTAATGTTAATGGCAATACGATTGTAGCAATTACTGTCAATGTTCTAATTGTCTCATTCAAATTAGCACTTAATGAAGAATTATGAGTTTCTCTCAAACTAATTACTCTTTGATGCATATTTTCAACATCATTTCTTAAGTAAATGATTCTATCATTTAATGAACGCATTTTTCTTATTGAATCTTGACTAAAAATAGTTGTTGATTTAAAATCCTTTGTTATTGATGAAGCACCAGAAGGAGATGAGGATTCAAACGGTTCATAGTGAGTATCTATAACATTTTTTTTATCAACAAAATCTTGAAAAGCTTGTGACATCATTCCCAAAGTACGTTCTATAAAACTAATTTTTTTCCGAAGTAATAGAATATGTGATAAGTGAGATTTTGTTCTTTGCTTGTAGCTATTACTAGTTTCATCTAAAATATCCTCCTCAGTTTGTTCAAGGTCTACATTTATATCATCTATAATTGGATAGTAGCTTAATACCATTTCCTCTAATGCAAGACTAAATATTAACTCATTTTTTTTTAATGTGTCTTTTTTAGTATTATCAAAGCTTGTTTCGTCTACTGTAAAAGAAGTTGAATCAGATATATTTCGTGTATTTTGTTGAACAACAGCCTTAATTTTTTTCTTTATATTTTCTTCGAAATGTTGATTGTAAATGTTTACAGTTATTATCCACCTTAGTTCAAGTAACATATATAAATCGTCTTCGATTAACATTACAGACGATAGTTTCTCTTCATTTTTTTTACTAACACTTTCTTCTTTTATCTCTGCAATTCCATCAATTATTGCAAATGTATATTTAGCATATTCATCAATCTTAGAAGGCTGATTCTCATGTAAAATGGCTTCCACTGTTAACGGATGGACTCCAAACATATCTTGCAATGTAAATATATCTTCAAGTTCGCTAGCATGAACCCACAAATATTTATGTGCGTTTTTTTTCATTTCATCTCTTATGGAGATTGCTTCAGAGATGACATTTACTGATCTTATTGTTATATTATCTATAATATATGACGATATTGTCAACTAATCAGATTTTTATGAACCTCAATAATAAACCAATCTACTCTTTATTCAAAACAAAGGAAACCTGGTCACCGATTAGCTTCAATGCTTGCTCATATAGGACTACTAAAGAACAAAGAGCTCCAGTAACTGAAATAGAACAAGCAAAAAACTTCAAGAATTATATTTGTTGACAAAAAGAAGCTACAGAACAAAATGTAAAAATCAAAATATATAATTAGTGTAATGTATCTATTTAGTTAAAGATAATGTCATCTGTAAATGAATCTTTTTTTGAATACTCTTCTAATGACTTGACCCTCCTGAATGACTTTCTGTTTTCCAGACGTAATGACTTTTCAGAGGATCTTTAGAAATACGCCAGAAATCATAATCTTCACCAATCCGATCCCCTGCATCATTAAGTTGTATTTTTCCTGAAATACCGTTATCAAAAGATTCTGTTGTTTTGGAAACAATATCTTTGAAAGGGTTCTTACTACTATTTTTATGGTCAACAAGATAACTATTGGTACTATTTGTATACAAGCTTAAAGAAGAAATCCAAAAAGAATCGTAAGCTATTGCAGGGTAGGTTATGGAACCTCCATCGTGTAACTCCCTTTCTAACATTTCGATTAACTCATGAATTTTAGGTGATTTTGTATCTATGGAGTATAAAGGATTTGAAAAATTGGTTTTAATTGCAAATAGTGCAGAATCTATATTCTTTGTAGTGTGATGATTCTGAGCGATACTATCACTGCCATACCATCTGATGTTACCAAGGGAATGATACATAGAAGATTGAATTAAGATAGGTGTTACTTCATCGTAAGATATTAGAAAATCTCCTACAGATTTATTGCCATATTTTTTTATTGCCTCATCTACAATTTTGTCTAATCTTTCTAGATCTTTATTCCACATTATGAAATTAATTCTATGTAAACTTGTAGCAAATTTACCTGTATGCGGTTTATAGTTTATCCCCTCTTCAATTTTACCACCTAGTTTTTCAAATTGATATTTTGTCGATTTGTAAAGTTCATTTCCATAGATATCGCCTCTCCACATTGGTACAACTACTTTTATTCCATCATCAATCATTCGCTTTGCAATAACCTTTCCTTGATTGATATCATCTGGTACCAATCGGAAAAGGTTATCTCCTGATATAGAAAGTAATGGAGAAGTACTAGAGTAGCTGATTAGTATAATGTCATTAGTATCTGCATATTCTTTCGCACCTAAAACTGCAGTGCTTGTAGCTGGCCCAACAATAATTTTAGCTCCAATGGAATGTAATTGTTTTATTGCCTCAAGAGAATCTTCTGGGCTTGATTTTGAATTTGCCATAACAAGATTGAACCTTGATGAAGAATTCATTTTTTCAAAATATTTATTTACGTCGTGCTCGGCTTTTTCCAGAGCTACTTTTACTGGTTTTCCAATTGAGGAATAAGAACCAGTAAATGGTATAATGGCTCCCACTACAAATTCTTTATGGAAATTCTGCTGTCCCTCAGCACCACCAATAGGAGTTAATAATGATTTTTCAGTGATAGGGTTCTTCTTAATTAACCATGAAGTATTTCCGCCATTTTCAAATCCATTGCCAAGATAAACAGATGAAAACAAAACAAGAGAAATAACAGTTATTGAAGTAAAAATGATTTTATTATTAGGTCTTCTCTTTTTCATTCTAACAACAATTTTAAAGGCAAGGTCTTTTGATTTCCATTTAATAGAATATCGTAAATACCATATAAGGCCACCAGCAATTAGTAAATAATGGGCAGAGAGTAACAAAGTAGAAATCCAAAGTTGTTCTACGAATGTTGTAAGAACTATTATCGCAAACCAACTATCTCCTACTACAATTGCTAAGAAACCTATTAATTCACACACCCATGGGACTAGATGATGTTTCTCATTTTTAATACCAAGAAGAATTGTTATGGCGAGAACAGTCAATATAGAATTTAAAGTAGGATAAGCAATAGTGACAATAAAGAGCATCACACCCCTAAAGTTGGATGTTTGAGCTAGATCCAACGTCAGATTTAAAATATATGCTAAGAATAACCCAGTTAATACTAACATCAAATACATAATTTTTTTATCTATAATGTAACTGAGTTTTTTTCTTATTATCATTAATCTGTAAATCAAAAAGATATAGGCAGACAACAAGAAAAAATCTGCAAGAGACGGTACAGGAGATACAATATCTAATACTACTTCGTAATATGCCCATATGATATTGGCAATAAACCAAAACACAAGTCCTATCGTTAAAAGAATATTTTCTTTATTCTCATCAATATTCTCCCTATTTTTTAAAAAAGCATATGATGCTAATCCTGCAGCAACCAGAGAATTTATAATCAATATCCAATTTGAATATATTATTTTACTGTCAGGATCTGCAAAAATTATAACTAAATTTCCTATGGCTATAGTAAAAATGACACATAGAAAAAAATACAGCGATATCAATTCTCTTTTTTCTATAGATATCTATTAGCTATTATAAAATCCTTTTTTGTTATAAGACATACAATTAATTTAATTTAATAAAGTAACTAGTTAATTTGTTAAGCTTTCTAATACAAACTGTATTAAGTTAAGAAATTAGATTTAACTACTACTATTACATTCTACTATATGATTATTAAATTGATCAGAAATAAGAAACATCCACAATTATAGTTATATTAATATTGTATTTGATATTTTTGGCCGACACAAAATATATATTATATATGTTACAGGATAGAGGCAAAAATCTCTCATATCTCTCAATGTTCTCTCTCATTTGCATAAGAAAAGCATACTTTTTCAAATTTATATTCGCATATTCACTATGATTTCCTTAATTAAAATTCTACTAGTGTTATTGAACGTTGAATACATGGTTATTCAACTTTCGATGAGTCAGTAGTTTTTCTCTTGCCCATTATTTTTTTAATTTTGTATATTACAGATTTACTATTAGTTATTCTCAATACTGTCTATTTTGATATATTAATTATAATTAACTTAATCAGAAATTCCAGGTAGTAACTTTAATAGTTAGTGAACAGTATTCAAAATAAATTAGAAAATAGTGAGAAATAAAAATAGTTACAAAAAATATGAATCTATCAATGAAATAATGGATTAGAAAATTTATTATTATTTCTTAATCTATTATAACGATATGCGATCTGCTTTAAGAAACAAATTATATTATGAAACATTTTCGATATAATATCATCGGAAAGGATTATCTAATGAATTCTCTGATAATCATTCTCTAAGTAAAACATATAGCATATGTTAATATACCTGTTCTAATCATATTGTAGATCTTTACCATAAAATTGTAAAAAAAATCGAGAATAAATAAAAAGTTGTCTCTATTATTGAGATAATCATTTTTGTAAAAAATTTTCAAATGATATTTTTATTTTTTTTTACATATTCAACATTAAAACTAGGAAAAGATTATAAAATCATTTATTACATCAGCCAAGAACTTTTTCCATAGCCTTCTATTATTGTTGCCTCATTAATAGTAGTAGGTTATGGCTCCAATTAAATAAATAATGATAAATAAATGTCTCCAATCATTAAATAATATGATATAGATTCAGTGATACAATCAACCATCTATAGACAAATAAATGGTATCATCAAACCATAGCCTTCTATATTGTTGGTTTCTTGGAATGGATCCACTTCTTAGAGGGCTAAGGCTTTTCTTATATTATTATTTTATTACTTTTGCTTGATTTCTAGGAAAATATCCTTCATTAAACATTTTTTCGACTACAGCCCAATCCAACTAATGCAATTAGTATGATCTAGTAGTAGGATAAGTTAGTTGTATTCTTGGAGTCAATAAGTAACTTTTGTAAAATAGTACACAGAATATAATAGAATTATTAATAAGAACTATTACTTTATCCTTGAGTTAACAGACCGCAAATTATTATAAATTAATAAAATTTTAATTCAATTTACCTTCTACAATTTGATAGTAAAGAAATAAAACATTAATCAGACGATAATATTTTTGAAGCTGTACTGATAATAAAACTAAGTGACGAGGATATTTGTGATAATTTATGTTGTTCATAAGCTAATGAAGATATACCTCTTCCTCTATTTTTGATTGTAGCTATATAATTGTCTATAAGGAAGTCTTCTACATATCCACATAAAGATCCCTTAATAATTACACCATTCATAATTCCTATACATTTTCTTCCTAAAGAAAGAATACTACCATGTTGTTCAAAATGAAATCTAACCATTTCCTTCCCCTTTTCTCTACGTATAATATTCTTTGCAACGTTCATTGCTTGTCTTACTGCAAATTGTGCTAATTGTGGAGATAAATGTAAAGAATCAATGGGAAATGCAGAAATATCGCCTAGAGCGAATGCATTGCTAAATCCTTCGATCTGTGAAAAATTGTTTACTTTTATCCTATTAGATTTTGTTTTTTCAATTTCGGGTATTGTATGAATTTCTTGACCTTTTATTCCAGCAGTCCAAATGGACAAGGTATTCTCTAAAATTCTGTTATCATTTAATAAAACAGATGACTGACGAACTTCTTTAATTGGATTATTTGTAATTATTTCTACATTATTTTGTTTTAAAAAGTTTTTAATAGATCTAACTAGTTTTGAATTCCATTCCGGCAGAATATCAGATTGAGCTTCAACTATAGTTATTTTTATTTTTTCTTTAAATGTTTCACAGAGAGCGCCTGCTAAACTAACTCCTGTTGCTCCACCACCACATATTATAATATTAATATCTTCATTCATATCTCGAATTTTATTTTGTAAAACTAATGCATCATTTAACGACCTAAAAGATTGAGCGTATTCCTTTGCTCCTTTAATTCCAAAGAAAGCATTGGATGCACCTAATGCAATTATAACATAATCAAAATTATACTCTTTGTTATTTGATGTTATAATTTTATTTTCGTTGAAATTTACTCCTAGTACAACCTCATTATAAAATTTAACGTCATCTTTCATTAAATCATAAATAGGAAAAGAAATCTCACTCGTTTTTTTTATTCCTGCAGTAACTAAATGGATTTGTTGTAAAAGTTGGTGATAAGGGTTTTTATCGAAAATACTTATCTCAAATTTATTCTTAAAATCGTTATCTGTCAATAAATTCGCTGCTGAAAATAATCCAGCATAACCAGAACCTAAAACACACACTTTTTTCATTCATTTTTTTGTGTAATATCCACCTAATAAAATACCTTTATCATTTTCTAGTTAAAGATTGGTTTTATATAGACATTGTTCTCACTTAAAAATTCATTTTCTATATCAGCTAAAATTCTAAACTAGAGATTTCGAGATATACACAACGTAGTGCTGAATATCAAGAACAAACTATTCAAATTATAAAAGATTGCTTCTGACTTTATTGAAGCAGAAAACAAGTAATAGACTCTTTTCAATCACAAGTAGACAGAAATAGTAGTAGTGAATGGGACTTGTATAATCCACAAAGATTGCAGAAAATTACGCAGTAATGGAAAATAACTTTACAAGATACCTGTTAAATACTATCACTCATAAATAACTCTCTAGCATCCAATTTTATATTTTATATATGTAAACAAAAGAAAAATATGATTATACTTACATAATAATTAAGCGATTAACAATTCCATATACTTGTTGATTTCCAAAATGATTCTCTGTATCTTTATCATCTGGATCAATAGTTATTGTATTGCCTTTGGAAATCGTTATTGATATTCATGCATCATTCCATATAGTTATGCCATTTATTTTAATATCAGCAGTTCCATTTATTGATAAACTATTGTTATTATTATCCGATGTAGATAGAATTATCATGCCTCTATCCTCTCCATTTTCACTAAAGTTTGTTATTTGATGAATATGTCCCATTGAACCATCCATAGGTGATGCCAAAAAATTTGTTTCAAAGTTTGTTACAGTTCCATTATGGACATTTAAAACCCAATCTCCAGTTAATATTACTTTGAATACATTTGTTATATTAAATTCATGTTGAGGAACTGTTATAACTAATCTCATACGGCTTGCTGATTACTTACAAGGCCATAAAGATAAAAAAACTTGTAGGATATGTAATTATATTGCTAAAAATGAGACTGCTCTCTCTACTCATATGCAAAAGGAACATGGCTTATAAATTAAATGCTGTTAGTTAAAGAATTCTAAATAATTAGTAAAAAGTATTTCTACCTTTCTCCTTATCAGTGTTAAATAATATCTTTCAGTTTGTTTTAGACACTAAATTAAAAGGAATCATTTATTATGATTCTGGATATATAACTAAGCATTTCAAAAGGAATACGATATAAAGGAGAATCTCAGGCTAATAATATTATATTATATCAGTAAGAATTGAGGTTAAATTATTTTCATTATTATCCCTCAATGCATAACATATTTGCAAGATTTATGAAAATGAGAACAAAAATAACTTTAAAATAGGCTTTCTAATAATTAAATACTATGTAATAAAACCTTACTACATGGAAGGCTCTACTGGAGACGGTCCAGTAGTTTTCTCGGGTTAACTATATTTGTTAGTATTCATAAATTAAGTAGTCTTTTGTTATAAGTTAGTTAATCATACTTTCTTATCATTATCCGTAGTTTACTAAATTTGAAAGGTTTGTAGGAGAAAATACAAATATAATAGAGGCTGCAACAACCTTTTGATTTTGTATGATTTGAAGATTAATCAGTCTTTGTATTCTTTTGTAATATGTGAATCTAAATGAAAAAAAGTCATCACATTAATGCGTATTAGACTTGCATGGTTAGACTCATTCTTGACATTTGGTTCAAATGAATTGATATTGTATAATATACATGCATAATAAAAAATAATAGGATTATTGTTTTTTTTGGGTGTTAGAGGCTACTATAACACCCATGAAACCAAAGTGTGACAAACTTTGCATATAGTAGCAAACAATAGTAAAAGCAGTTTGTTTAAAAACTTGTTGAATTTGAATGGTAATTAAAGCCCTCTATCTTAAAGTTCCAATAAAAAAACAACTTCTACAACATTATTATTCAATATCTAAAATGTTTGTTTATTATACGATATGATTATTATTTTATAATATAGTATATCATATTTTTTGCAGATTTGATTAAAGAAATTAATACATTATTAAATAATCATCAAAACATTCGATAAAATTTAAATAATTTTGTATATACAAAGAATAGACAAATATTAGCCAAAGCTATAGTCATCAGTGATGATGAAGTAGATTTGGCAGAGTTATTTCAGGAAATATTGAATAGTTATGGTTTCAAGGTTTGTACCTTTATTGACCCAATTGAAGCATTGAAGTATTGATCATATAAAAATAAATCCTAATGCTTATGAATTGATACTCTCTGATTAGTGACTGAATGTAAAAAGAGAGTATTAAACATTTTGACAAACCTAATCCCTGCTGGCCAGCTAGGTGATGTCTTTTTAAATATGGAATGGAAGGTAATAAATTAAAATTTGTGGTATATGGTAGAAAAGATGGAGATAAATTTATTTTAGAACGAATTACAATATATTATAAAAGATGGATGCATTTAGTGACAAAACTATAATAGTAACATTTGAAAACACCCTGTCCAAATCAATACTATAAAACTAGAAAATTATAATTTTTAATTAATAAACACTAGAAAACAATCTGTTAATAAAACACGTGATTCTAATTTTTTTTGATATAAACGGTTATTATGCTAGTTAGGAATATTTTACATTTTCATTTAAAATAATGTATTATAATAATTATATAGAAGAATATATAGTCTCAGTTAATGATGTTATCTACTCTTTCTAAAAAAACTTCTGTTAAGAATACACTAAAATGGATATTTAGTGGATTGAGTATATTATTTATTGTTCTGCTAATTTTCATGCTAATTCATGACTCTCTAACAGGTGTATCTTCACAAACAGCAGAATACTGTGCTAAATACGGCTTTTTAGCATCACCTGATTGTTGGTAATAAAATATGCTTTGTTGCCTAACTCATTTGAATAATATTTTTTCATTCTAATTAGGATATAGTTATTTTATA
>JANWKP010000317.1 GCA_025451315.1 Nitrososphaerales archaeon
ATATCCGATTACACGTAATACAGAAAATCTAAACAATCTCATTATACTTTCTTTACTATATTATAGTGACAATTCTCCAACTCTTATTAAATAATTGGAAAAATTAAATTAAAGAAGTTACATTACTTCAAATTTGAAAATTAATCTTTTATGTTGTCATCTATATACAAAGAACTACTTTTTGATATATCAGATATATATAATTGGTTAATACAAGTTTATACCTTTTTGTGGAATTACAGTTAAGAGAACTGTATTTTATTCTTGAAAAATATTTATAGTTTCTATGAAACAAATCAACTGAAATGTGTCTAATTGTTATTTTTCAAATTTACGTTTCTTTGTTGTTGTTTAGATATCTACAAATAAATAATATAATAATGCTAGCTGTTTTGATCTTGTGTCTATATATAGAATATCACCATTCAATAACTAAAATTTCTTATTCCTTTTAGATAAGTGTTTGAATTTCAGATTATCATCATTTATTTAAAGATGCATTTTGCGATGTGTGCCATAAAGCTTAGTCAGTACCATGGAGACAATGGACCGGTTTGCCATATGTACCATAAAGCGTTATCAGTACCACGGGAAAAGACTTCAAGTCGATGATCAGCATTATGTCCCGATGTAATATTACTGGTAAGAATTCCACCCAGAGAGGTCCATTGAGACCATACGTTATTTGAAGATGAGGTTTGCCATATGTGCCATAAAGCGTTGTCAGAGCCACGTGCAAATACTTGGAATCGACCACCTTTATTCTGAATAACTGTTGGGTCAGTGATAATAATTCCACCTCTGGAAGTCCAGGCAGACCATCTTTTATTATCTGGACCGATTTGCCATATGTGCCATAAAGCTGTCAGTGCCCACGTGCAAAGACTTCAAGTCGATCATTGGCATTATGTGCAACGGAAATATTACTTGTTATTCCACCACCCAGAGAACTCCAGCTAGACCATCCGTTATTTGGTGCTGTTTGTGATATATGCCATAAACCGTTGTCAGTGCCACGTGCAAAGACTTCCAGTTGCCAATCAGAGTTCACAATAACCGTTGGATCAGTGGTAATAATACCACCTAAAGAAGCCCAAGAGGATTTTCCAGGAGAAGGTGTAGATGCACTCATACTGTACCTATTCTCCATTCATGGATCGAAATGTATAGAATTGCTACTATAGAAGGGAAAATATTCATTCATAATATTTACTATTGAATTTATTTAAGGATTCCGTAGTTCTATTTCGCCTAATGGACCTTTACAGATAGCCTATGACATTTCCAGTTATACTAATAACTTTGATTATTTTTTACGTATATAGTAATAAGTAACACAAAAGATCTCTTAAATCTTATTGGTCACTTTTATGTTCATATTTACTATTATACATACGCATATAATATTTATAGTACATAATCATTTATTTTCTCTATTATTATAGAATATAATATTATTTTAATGGTATCAAAATATCGCCTTTGATTATGTGTTATGTTTTAACTTGTTACCACTTTTTTTCAGTAATGAAACTGACTATGTTAAAGATTCAATGCTATACGAAGTTTTTAGACAAATGACTTCTGGTACTAGTCCTATAGTGATTCTTATGTTTTTCGTACAGGTCTAATCTATATTTATATTGCAGACTGCATTTGGATAAGATACAAAAACACAATTTATTCTCAAGTAATATTTAATTTGTTGTTTTATCCATAATAATGGGTAAATCTTTGATGTTTTTCTCCTTTATACTAAATATTATACTCTTATTTTTGCAATACTATCGGTATTACTTCAGACGGGCCAGTACATTTCATCGGCGCACTAGATTTCATCAGTATAATTAATCATTCTCAATCTCCTTAGAAACTTTTTTTTTAATGCTAATGCTTAAAATGAGTTCTGTAAAAATATAGCTAAAATTTATTGCTGTCAAAGAGTCGGATTAATGTCGCTAAAATAATTCTATAATGTATGCTTGAGTTTTGTAGTCAATTAGGCTATATTATTTGTTCAATATTCAATTTGGGCTTCAATAAATTGGAGCAGAACTACCTTGACATTGATTTTTAACACAATAGTCCATAAGATTTTGTAATAATAGCCTTTTAAATTAAATAGAAGTTCTAATAATTAAATTCTATGACATTACCCAAAGGATGGAAAAAGGAACAACCAACTATTAAAAAAGAAATTTCTAGCGAACAGAAAGAACAAAGTAGCTCAAAGATTGAACAAACAAGTTCAAAAATAACTATTGAAGATAAAATAATTATTCAAGAATTAATTGCTCAACACAACATTGCTCTTGATAATAAAAGTATAGATGAGTGGACTAACACTTGGACAGACGATGGAGTATGGAGCACACCTTTTGGTGAGGCAAAAGGGAAAACAGAACTTAAAAATATGATTAACCAAGTTACTAGCGAATTTGCGAGTGGTAAAAGACATCTATCAACAAACATTATAATCGAAGATGCTCCAAATAATATGGCTAGTGCCAAGTCGTACCTAATAGTGACAGAAGCAAAAAAAACTCCTGAAGTAGTGGCGTCTGGTACTTATATTGATACATTAAAGAAGGATGCAAATAGTAAATGGAAATTTGTACAACGTAGATTAGAAATTGACCTCGTAACTGAGTCAGATTAATATAAAGAGTTCTAATGACTCTTTTATTTTGATATTAAATGAAAAATTTAAAATAAATTGTATTTTTTATATGTAATGATAGTAAAATTGATGTTACGACAACTATGAGAAAATATTATTCTTATTCAATTACAACATTTATGTTATAAATATAGATATTTTTATTATGTTTGCTAATTTTCTTTAAATCTATTCTCACGTGATACAAATAGCTAATTAGACTCATTTATCTGTATCAAATACTTTTTATCAATACTTTGAACATATATACCAAGTAATTGAAAACAATTTATTATTTAACTATAGGCTTCTCTATAATTATACTAGTAGGTTTATTTTTTATTTTAAATGAACAAAATAAAAAACCATATTCATTAGAAATTGATGCTATTAAAGATAGCACAGATATTACAGGTACTATGTATAGAGTTAAAGTAACCAATACAGGAACAAACCCTCTTACAGGAATAAATGTTACCTTGGGAAAAGGGGATATTCAAACTATGGATTTACTTGAAGCAGGTCAATCATTTTTCTTTTATCCTAAACCAGAGACTAATATAAGTATAGTAAAAGTTACTACTACCGAAGGAATAGAAAAAGAGAGTGATTACCGCTCTCCGTTCAAAGGAATAGGAATACCTGGAAGTGGAAGATAATAACATAAAAAATTTTTGATAAGATCAAATTTACTTGAGATATCATTCATCATATAAAAATTTAGAATCATATCTTTAAGTTAAAAGCATTTACGAATAAGAGGAAAATTGATTTACGCATCAGAATATAATATAAGTACAGGTTCGCTTTCTCATATTTTAGAACAATTGCAAAATAAAATTGTTGTTTTTAAAGCAAATAATCTAAGAAAATTGATCCCAGCAGCATCTATTAACATAAAAAAAGGTTCTCCTAAATGTACAAGTTTTTTACAAGAAATATGCAAAACCTCATTGCAATCTACGTCTGACGGTATATTTGACTATTATTTATTATCTTAAAGATCGTTCTGTTAAATTATTGTCTGTTGAATATATGTCAACAGACTGGTACCAACTTTATACTCTCAATTCTTCAGTCAATAGGCCTATTAATAATAAAATTACCAAAATTATTAATTATTTTTAATCCTACTCGGTAATAATTCTTCAATTGCATTATACATTTTAAGATAGTGTAATCCTTTTTCTGTAGTTTTGAATAATTGAGCTCCATCTATATATTCTAGCAAGTTATTTTCTATCAAGATAGTTAGATATTCTTTTAATTGATTATAACCCAAATAAGCCTTGTACATTATTTTTGTTTTGGTGGTTCCTCCATTTGCAGCATCCAATATCATTGCTACTATTTCTGTACTGCTTCTATATTTCATATTTATTAAATATACAATAACTTATATTAATATTCTTGTTAGGTAAAAAAGTAGTAGATCTTGAGCCTTCAAGACAATCAAAATAATTTTGTCCTTCCAAAAAGCCCTCATTAATAAAGTAATTAGACTATAACAGCGAGTAAATCCAATATAACATTATATAATATTATTATTCCTATTAATAATATATAAAATTATTCTATATTATATAATTTTAATTGCTATAAATTAATTCTTATAACAACAATTACAATGGAAATAGAAGATATAAAAATTGAGACATATGACGACGTAGGATTAAATGATAAAATAAAGGCAGAAGAAAGTAATATTGATAAAGTGATTGAATATCCTGATAAAGATACTGGTGCAGAATATGAAGCAGAAAAAACAAAAGAAAGAGTAGTTGATTAATTGAGGGTAGTGATTCAATCATTGACATCAACAGTAGTAGCAACAACAATTTTTATTGCACTATAGTTATTTTTCTTACAGTAACTATTTCAGCATTTGCACAAGCAAAAAGTATGAATGAATCAATAAATAATTCTGGTATTTTAGCAAACCAAACAACACAAAATATGACTCAATCAGCAAATCAAACTGATGAACAGGTTCAACAAGATGCCAATCAAACTAATGAAGTAACGTAAACGCCAACGATACCGGCTCTAATAGTACTGAAGTAACAAAGAACATAAGAAAAAACCTTACTGAAGTTGCAAAAAAACTCGATGAAACTATTAGCAAAAAACTACAGCTTTTAGCAAAATAACCTACTTTGTATCATAACTCATAATTTTTATTTAGCTTTTAAGTTATATTTGATATTTAAGAAATCATAAATAGGTTATCTGATAAATTTGTAATTGCATTATCTTCTTTTGTATTTCACTTTATTTTATTCATGTCTTCAATTTCTTGAAAATATTCTTTTGTCTTTTGTGTATGTCCAAATCCTAAATAATAACATATCTTTGGATATATAGGATGTAGATCCATGACTCTCATAAAATTCACATTATGATTTAATCATTTTAGACTTCTAAAGTAAATTATATTTTAAAAAATAATAAATTAATTTTGCCTCCTAACTTTTAATATTCTAGTCTTTCTTTACTAGCAGCTCTTTGAATTTTCTCATAATTGTCGTCATTTTCTGATATTACTTTCTTTCCTTTGCTTTCATCTTTTATTGTTATTTCGTCTTCCTCAATTTTGTTAACTATTACTTCTAGATTTTTTCTAATTTTAATTTCCAATTTTGGCGGTGTATTTGTCCATTCTTTTAACCATTCTCTTATCAAATTTAGGTTAACTTCTGCGTTCCTTCTGACAAAGCCATCCACATCTTCTTCAGCAACTAATCGTAGAGCGGCTATACTTTTTGTAATCCGTTCATTAAGTTCTGTTAATTTTCCGTCTTTATCAGCCAATGCAGTACAAGCATTAATTTTGACTCGTCGCCTTTCATCTTTCAATAACGTTAACAGATGATCGAGAATCTTCTTATTGGTTTTATCTATCATATCCTTCTTGACTTTGTCATTTAATACTTGATCATTGTGAGTTGTCAAAAATTTACCCAAAGCAAGGGTTGCAGCAGATCTTATAAAGTATCTATTTACAACATCATATGATTTAAAATCAAATACACTGCTTTTACGTATCAATAATTCTGCAATATCTTGAACAAGATCTATGTTTTCATCATTTGATAATTCTCTTAAACCATTAATTGCACCCTGAGCTAGTTGATCTTGAAATGTTATAGAGTTAACAACTTTTTCTTTTAATATATTTACCATTTCCTCTTTTGTATGATTTCCGATAGGAAGATTTTTGATACATTTCCCTATTGTAGTTGCTGCAGCATTTTCTACAAAATAACTTTTATCATCTAATAAAGTCACAAGTAATGGTACACTATTTTCATTTTTTAATTCAAGTGTATTTACTCTTTCAAATAATCCTATATTTGTTATTATTGCCCTTCTAGTTTGTGGAGATAATTTTACAAAATCATGATGTGTAATGCATTTTTCTAGGACATTGTAAGCATCATTATCCTTCGTGTAATTTTTTTGATCATGATATGAACCAAGAACATTAGCTGCTTCTACAGATATCCCATAAAATGGCTCGGTCAAAATAACGTTTTTGAGCAATTCAATCGTTTTTTTACTATAACAATCTTTCAACAACTGAATGGAAGCAATTTTCTCTGAAATTGTTGCAATATCACTTTCAAGTTGATTATTTACTATATCTATTAAATTAAACTTTTCATCTTGGTTAACTAAAGTAATTGATTTTATTTCTTTAAGAATTTTCAAGTGAGGATCAATTGATATCCATTCAATTATTGTAGTATCAGTTGGTATTTCTTGTTTTAATGTATAGTCAAATTCTTTTTTGGTGATTTCAATATTTTCAATCCTATCAATTATTATTGTGCCTTCATCATCATTTTTCTTACTACAAACTATCCTTACTTCTAGAGGAAAAATAAATTCAAAACCTTCTTTTTGTATCTGCTTAATTTTGATTTTAATTTTTTTAATTTGATTTCCTTTATTATTTTCATCCTCGATTAAAGAAAATTGTATTTCAAGTTCGGGATGACCAGCTGTATATAACCATTGTTTGAAAAATTGTTGCAAGTCTTCTCTATACACATCTTCACAAATTTTTTGGAGATCTCCAGTTGTGGCAACACTTTCTCTATATGTATCTAAATATTTTTTTATCGCCTCTTTAAATTTCTCTTCACCCATTAAATTACAAAGCATGTATAATACTAGTCCTCCTTTTTCATAGGAATGACTATCAAACAATTCATCGGCGTGTTTGTAAAGATTTGTTACTATTGGTCTCTTGTACAAATTATTTGCTTCATCAGTATAATCTTCAATTGTTTGGATTATTTTATATAAAAACTCATCATTCGTTTTTTTATTATTGTATTTATTTATATATTTATGTCTATGTCTCCAATAAAGTAGTTCGAAATAAGTAGCAAAACCTTCGTTAAGCCATATATGTGACCAATCTTTGCAGGTTATTAGATCTCCAAACCATTGATGTGCCAATTCGTGGGCTACTATAATAATATCTCGAGAATAATCTGATGAGGCTTTCTTGTCATGTAATATATCACTTGTAAGGGTAGTACAGGTTGTATTTTCCATGCCACCAAATTCAAACTTGTCTACTGCAATTTGCCAATATTTTTCATATGGATATTTTGTATCCAAATAATTTTCAAAAAATTTCATAATTTGTTTAGTTTCTCCAAATGTTAGCATTGGATCATAAGTTTTAGGTATATTTGTAGGCCAATAATATTCAAGAGGAACCTTTCCGTTCAAGTCTTCATG
>JANWKP010000318.1 GCA_025451315.1 Nitrososphaerales archaeon
ATAAGTAAATTAAAGCACTGGATTATTAACTCTGATATACGTGTTAAATTAGGAAAGGATAAGGGAGGTATGTATGGATGGAAGCAGTTAGATGCGGTAGATCACACTCATAAATTTCCGTTCATTTATAACGAAATTGTGGGATATTCTTTAAGCTGTTATAGTTTCTTGTATGAACAGACTAATGAGGATGATTATTTGTCCGCAGCAAATGATGCCTTTTTATATCTTGAAAATGAAATAAAAAATAACAATAACAATAAAAGTAAGTATTTGCTTTCTGCTGGTAAACGTTTATCGAAAGATTTTCTCGCAAAGGGAATGATGGAAGACCAGTTTTATGCTTTTGATAATGGCATGATCATTTCAGGCTTGGTCAATTATTATAATATATCCAAAAATAAAGATTCTTTGAATACGGCAGTTAAGATAGCTAATTCACTTATTGATAATTTTTTTGTAGAAGATACTATAAAATATAGCCTTTTGAATACCCAAATGAGTCCATTCCTAAATCACAATGAAAAATGGTCTTTCTCTGTGGGACCGTATTTATCAAAATTAGCTATAGGGTATTATCATTTATCCCAGATAACCAATGACAATCTATACTTGGAAACTGGAAATTCACTCTGCGAACTTGCATTGGAAATGCAAATGTCTGATGGAAGAATATTAAATAATAATAAAACAGACAAGACAGTTTTCCTCCACCCTCATCTTTACGCATGCGAAGGGCTTTTATTATTCGGAAAATTATACAATGACAATCATTATTTGAACGCCGGTTTAAAAGGGCTCGAATGGGCCATATCACAAATAACTCTTAATGGTAGAATTCCGCGTAGTACCGCCGATTTTATAGAACAGTCAGATTGTACAGCACAGTTATTGAGACTACTGACAATTTTTTCACACGATTTGCACCATTGTCGTGGGTTTTCGAAAAAAAAGATTACTAATTTAATGAATACTATTTTTGAAGGATTAAAAGGATTTTTTATAGAATCAGAAGGTGCATTTAGATACGATCTGTTATCTAATTTTGCATGTACTTGGTGCAATATGTTTGGATTGCAAGCTTTAATTTTTTATGACGAACTTATGAATAACATGGATACCAACAACAAAAACAATAGCATCATTAAGAAAATTCAATACTTTATATAATTCAATGAAATCAATTTATTTATTTATTTGCCGGAATATGTTCAGAATGTAGCATCTTTATAATGTCTACAATTTGTTTTGAACTGTCTCCTGAACCATATGGACTGGTAGGAGTAAATATCTGAGTTTCTTTTATTTTCATCTTTTTATATGTGGTCTTTATCTCTGCAATCAAATTTTCTATATTAAAATCTTTTAATAATACAGAATGTCCTGATCGAATAGATTCTGGTCTTTCTGTATTTGGTCTTAATATTATTGCATATTTGTTAATCAAATCTGAGGTGATTTCTTCTTGGAGCCCACCAGAATCTGTGATCACAAAATCTGCATCTTTGACCAATTTTAAAAATTCGTAGTATCCAGTAGGTGGTATTACTTTAATGTCACCCGATTCTAGTAAATATACCATATTGTAATTTTTGAATTGTTTAAGGGTATGGGGATGTATCGGAAAAACATATGATAATCCTGATGTTTTTAATGAGGTAAAAAGATTAAAAAGAAATTCTTTGTTTTCTAAATTCTCGGCTCTATGTATTGTTATTAACACATAATGCTCATGACCATTTTGGTTAATACGTAAGCCTGATCTAACCTGCTCCAATCCATTCATTTTACCTGGATGCTTATTTGTTGTTATCCTTATCGCATCCATAATAGTATTTCCTACGACAAATATTTTGCCTTTTACATTTTCATTTACTAAATTATGTAATGAATCCTCTGTAGGAGCAAACAAAACATCAGAAATTCTATCGACATTTATTCGGTTTATCTCTTCTTGCATATATTTATCAAAACACCTGAGTCCAGCCTCAACATGATAAATGAAAATATTTGCTTCATAAGCAGCAAGAGCTGCACCTAATGTACTGTTTGTATCGCCCTGAACCAATACTGATGAAAATTTTTCATTTTTTAGAATTTTACCTATTTTATTTTTGATTTCGATAATTTGCCTATGGTAGTTATTTGATTTATCTAAATTGATGCTGTAATCAGGATATTTAATATCAAGCTCATCAAAGAACCGAGAAGAAAGTCTAGAATCATAATGTTGTCCAGTATGAATGTATTTGTAGTCTATTTTCTCTTTTTCTAATTGTTTCATTATCGGGAACATTTTTATAATTTCTGGTCTAGTCCCAGTAATTATCCCTAACATTTTTCAGTGCTCAAGAACAGTAGTTTTTGACCTTACTTCAGAAACCTTAGTATTTAGCTTTCTAATGCACTTTATTATGGTTACAGGTTTAGCTGCAAAATATTTGCTAGGTATACTTTTATTTGTAATTTGAATTATTATTGTGTTTAACCATATTTTTAAAATATCATTAGACATATTTAAAATGGCCTTATGTATTCTTAATTTTGAATTATTCTCATGATGCCAATTTATAGGAACTTCTTTGATACTTAAACCATGTAAAAAGGATTTAACTAAAAATTCTGTATCAAATGCAAATCCATTTACTTGAATGGTTGAAATGATTGGTAGAACCAAGTCTCTTTTGAATAGTTTAAAACCACACTGAGTATCACATATTTTTAAGTCGAATAGGCAAGAAAAACATAAAGTATACAATTTAGATAGACAGCTTCTAATAAAAGGTCTTTGTATAGGTTTTAGGCCATTTCTCATAATCCTTGATCCTATTACCATATCATATTTATCTATAAACTGCATCAGTCTATTAAATTCTAACGGGTCGGCTGATAAGTCGATATCTAGATAACCAATATTTTCGTTTTTACATATTTTTATAGCATGTAATAAAGAACGACCTTTTCCATATCTTTTATCCAGTGAAAGTAATCTTATTCTATTGTCCTTTAGACAATACTTTTCAACTATATTCACAGATCGATCGGTGCACCCGTCTTCGACTACGATTACTTCAAAGTCCCACCCTTGTTGTTGACAACATGCAAGTATTCTATCTAATCCCTTTTCCAATCTTTTCTCTTCGTTAAAAATAGGAATTATTATAGAAATTGGAAATTTCAATACGCATTAGAATGATTTGATCCGATTATTAAAGTTTTAGCATGTTTTATGAATTAAATGGAGAGGCTGATCATTCTAAATAAAATCCCAAGAAAACAATTAACAAACAAAAACATAAAGGACGTTACGTTTTTCACTACTACCTCAAGTAGTGGATTCATGCTTTGAAAATGATACATACAGTAGTAGAAGTTGCTAAAAATCTAATCAAATAAATCTGGTCATAACATGATTCAAATATATTCCAGAGTAATTGTGTAGTATTCTTTAATCAAGCGAAGGAATTACATTTTTACCTTATGGTTCCATATGTTTCGGGGTAGCGGAGCTTTTTTTTTCTAATAGTGACAAATGAAGAATGCAATTTATAGATATCTAATACTTCAGAAGTATTAGTTAGATCATACCTACCAATTCGATACTCTGGTATTGGATTAAATAATTGGAATCAAATAACATAATATGAACCGCGATAAGCTTTAAAATGTGTTGTTTAGCGAGTAACTTAGAAAATACAAGTATAGATTTGTAAGAAATATTCAAAAAATTTGCCATTATTAAAATAGCACGATTATCATAGATCGTTGTATTTTTATAGAGGGCATATAGATTAAATTTGTTAAGAATTTGACTGCAACTAAAGAAAGACCAGCTGGGATTACAGTAATAGCAATTTTAATAATAATAGGTGGAATTTTCCTTCTAATCGGCGGCACATCTCTCTTGGGACTCGGCGCACTTTTGTCTACGGCTTCAGAAGATATTATTCAAAGTAATGGCATTTCCACTGAAGCGACACAACTTGCATCCCTAGGAACGATTCCAATAGTTTTAGGCGTGGTAATGTTGATTCTTGGGATTGCATATTTAGTAGTGTCATATGGCTTGCTGAAGGGTAAAGCCTGGGCATGGATAATTACAATAATAGTAACAATAATAGGGCTCATTATTCAGATTATTTCAGCTATAGTAGTTGGATCCATTACTTCCTCAGCTTTATATGGACTAGCCAGCCACATAATAGGTATGATCATAAGTGGAGCTATAATTTATTATATGTTTAGACCCCATGTGAAAGCATTTTATAGACACTAGTCTTCCAATTTTTATGGAAGCTGACCAGACCTAATTTTTAATTCAACTCAAATAACAATCTAATCAAATACTTATTATTAAACAGAATTTCATTTTATACATGAGGAAATTCTTAGAACCATATAACGACAGAAATAAGGAAGGTAATCCAGAAAATGGGGCAACCAGAATTCAAAAGACTTCAGATAGCTCGATGCATTTACAGATTTTTTATAACGGAAGCTGGAGACATGATAACAATTGCAAAATAAAAACAAATAAAGAATGCAATATTACAGTATAGATCCCTAAATTTTTACTTTTTCAATTTGTTCCGTTAGAATTTCCCAGTAAAGCAAATATTTGATTCACCTTTCTGCATTAAAATCTTAATTTGCCCAAATCAAAAAGCACAAATTGAACCTTTTCCTGAATCCATAATAATTTCTCTTCAACTGTCTTTTTGTTACTAAATACCCGCTTACAACAATAATGGTTTGATAATAGCTAACTAATAAACTAAAATTCTACTATCAATCGATTCTAATATTCAACTAGTGTCAAACAAGTAGGAATGAGTTTACTGATTTGAATAATTTAAATAATTTCAATTAATGAATCTTGATTGTATATTCAAATTAGCTTTTAATAATTGAACTTTCATTTAATTTAAAAATTTAATTTGAATTGTTTCAACTATGGTTAGTAGGTATTTTATTCCAAGCAAGAGGTTTCTAAACCTGACTTCTCGTCGGTAGATCATCTCAACTATATAAAGAAGCCTAAGCCAGAATTATTTAACCATGGGCTAAAAATGGAAATAAAGAATGGAAATAAAGAATGGAAATAAAGAATCAGAATTTGTGTCCATTCTGAAGGGAATAAAATTAGCGATTAGATAAGATACTCTTACTAGTTCATTATATAAAACAACCTCACTTTCAGTACTATTCTGCAGAATGTCCGACAACAGAATTATCTTTCATATCTATGCAACAAGGGCATTTTTGTTTAACACAGACATTTGTAACTTCATGTTTACAAATAGGACATAGGCATTTTTGAAGTTCGATTTCGCCCAATTTCTTTTTCCTGTCAGTTTTTAAAATCAAGTACACCCAAATTATAAATAGGGACAGTGCAACAGCAAAGAAAACAAATGAAACTCTAGTATTTGCCCTCAGTGCCACTAGCAATATCCCAAATAGTGCAAAGCCTATTCCACTCCAAAAAGGCCAAATTGGATAATTTTTCTTCAGATTGTAGTATTTGAAATCTCACTCTTATTTATTCCCTTTTAGTTAAAAGATTAGAGGAGGGAGACAAACTAGTAAATGACATAATTCTGCTTTTGATTGATTATTCACTAAAGCATTTAGTAATTTAAATATTAGAAGGTCAATTTTACTTCAATGTACAAAACCAACTGGAAGATCATTCCTTTAAACACGCTCTTTATTTTAATCATTTTTATGACTACGAGTCAGAATAACGCAGTTTTTGGTCAGGACGATCAATCAAATAATAATTTCATAGCAATCCCTAAAAACATTTCTGGAATTACATGTGACAAGGTTGAACACCTAGTTTATCATAACCATACGAAATTAGTAATAAATATACAGAATGAAACCCACAATATCCCTGCTGGAATAGGCATCATACCAAATGATTGCATATTCTGGTTGCATACCCATGATGATTCAGGCATAATTCATATCGAATCACCGGTTAAGACTGCATTCTCACTTGATCAGTTTTTGAAAGTATGGGATATCTTTGATAACTCATCTTTCATTGAAAATATTTCAAAAAATGATATCGTAGCAAAAAATATTTCTGTGATTTCAGAAAACAGCTCCCAAAGTAAGTCGGATAATTACAAGGATATAATTTTGGAGAATAATGCTATCATTACCATAGACTTTGTTAACAAATCAAAAGATTGATTCCTAATAATAGGAATTTGTCATCACTTTAATTTAGTTATAAGGACAAGTTTTTCAATAGTCTTTGATATATTTTATGCGGTCATTTTCATCGTCGTCTGTTTTTTTCAGCTTGATCACAATAGTTCCACTTACCTTATTGAAAATCCTTTGCCTTCTCCTACTTGAAAAAATAAGTCCCAAAACAATATCAATTGGTAATAAGAAAGATTTTCCGAATACCTCAATAGCAATGTTTACAATATTTGGTCTTTCGCCAGACAAAGTTGTAGCCTTAATGTGAATGACCCTTTTTCCAATGGTTTGCCCACTTAAAAATTCTAGAACTACCCAATAGATAAAAAATATTGAGCTAGCAATAATATACTCTTCCGGATGCTTGATCCCCATCCCATTTTCACCATCAATGTAAATTCCCCAGAATGGAAAGGAGTATTCCACTGAAAATGCGTAAAATAGGATGTTTATTATTATTGATACAATAACAAAGTCAATGAGCCAAGCTACGAACCTATCTTCCCATTTTGCCAAAACGATTTCCTTTGAATATTTCTTTTCAGACTTTTTATAGGTGGAATCTCCGCTCTTATTATCACTCATATACATATGAAGAACTAAATATAAATTATAAAAAGTTATATATTTGGATTGATTTGGCGAGCATGCATTCCTGACTCTTCCACCATAGAGCTAAAACAGTTTGAATTTACAACAGCTTGGATTCAAGTGATAGTATAATTGTATAACTATATCTCCTTACGAGTTCAAATAAGACGGACTAGTAGATAATCAGGATCGAACTCCAGTGTTAAAAAAACAAAAAGACAAATGCTACAAAGATTCAATTTGTCGACATCGACTAACTAACAAGATTTCAATCATAAAACTTTATTTGTTGCCATAGTACAATAAATTAAAAATAATTATGTAACGCCAGGATTTTGAACTACAAGTCCTGCGATTCATTGACATCAAAAACAAATACTCTACCTTGTATATTAGCATCGGCCTTTAATGCTTCAACAACAGTGTTTGCTTTTGAATCAGGTATTATGGTTTCGATTCGTGTACGACGAGCAAATTCAGGTGTATATTTTTCTCCAGTTTTATAACCTTGTACAATCCTTTCAGTAGCTTCTCTTTCAAGATGACCTTGTCCCATAACATCAAAGTATGTAATGGCTTCTACTTCGTTATTGAATAGGACTTGTTTAACCGCATTAAAATTATTTTCCTTAACATAAATTATTAACGCTTTCATGAGTATGTTTTGAGTCTGATTTATATAAATATAAATAATGTCAGTCTAGAAATATCCTCTTAAATATTTATAGAAATTCGTGTTAAAATAGTTAATATAGTTGTGCAAATCACTTTTACTTGCGTATTTGGGAATCGGTGAAAGATTAATTAGTTATTAACTAAGTAATTGTTTTTGTAGTTTAGTCTCGGCCAATATCTAATAGCTCAAAAGGGACCAGAATCATATTATTTTGACTTAACATTATGATTATCTAAGCAATAATGTATAAAATAAAGAAAGTAGATAATCTAATCCCAGACTATCTTGAAAGGAAATTGGAAAACTCATTAATTAAATTCCCAATATCGCCTTCGAATTGATTCAGCAGTTTGCTTGAATTAGTATCGTTCTTAAGAATATTTACGGCTTGGTTTACAAGTCCCATGGAAGTATTTTTAGCTTCTTTATAAGCACTCTTTAATGCATCGGGAGCTTGGTTTACAAGTCCCATGGAAGTATTTTTAGCTTCTTTATAAGCACTCTTTAATGCATCGGGAGCTTGGTTTACAAGTCCCATGGAAGTATTTTTAGCTTGGTTAAGAGCCTCATTGTTCATAAAATTAGTACCTATATTTTGGGCATATGCAGCTGGGGCCAAGGCCAACAAAGACATTAGAATTCCCATTAAAAATAAATTATTCATCGATATTTTGACAAAAATCCTCTGATTCAATTGTAATTATTAATGAACATACAAATCATTAAAGTTATTGATAGTAATCAAGATCCAAAGTATTCTGACACGATCTTATATTATAGAAATTAAATGTTGATATATTAAGACCACCTATATAAGTATGTGGAACTAGGGAATAACAATGTTATTATTGATTCCGAAGAAGAATTCTTTAGAAAATCCTATGCTGTGGAGCTTCAAAAGAAAAAGCAACA
>JANWKP010000319.1 GCA_025451315.1 Nitrososphaerales archaeon
ATAAAAAATTCTAAATGTTTATTGTTATTATTGTCAATTATAACACGCTCATCTGTATTTTTGGCAGTGTTTGATTTTCTTATCGTCTCAATTACTTTTCTCATAATATATAATCTCCTGATTCTTATAAGAATGTTGGGCTTACTGTTTCATTGGATTTTACACGTATATATAATAATAAGTTATCTTAATGTTCAATTAAAATATGTACATTTTAAAGAGTCATAGTGATTTCAATTAATTGGAAAGAATGTTATCACATAGAGATAAAAGGAACAGAACAAATTGAAATTATCTTTATAGAAATATATTAGTTATTGTTTTCTATTGTTGGATGATGATGCTTTAATTGGAAATGGAATCAGATACATTTGTTAAATGTTTAAGATGCAAACACCAAAAAATTGATCATGATAAGGATGCTAAAATTGATAAAATGAAATGTCTAATCGAAAATTGTACTTGTAAAAAATTTAAACCAGATAGAAAATATTATAGATCAAGTAAGAAATAAACTTGATACTAATCATAATTTTTATCGTTTACTAGGTTTTTTATTTTGAATAACAACGTGATATTTTTATGAAGCTACTTTATACATTTTTAAAACCTGAATTTGGTTTTTATTTTAGTATACCACAAGAATTATATTTTTCGCTAATAGATAATTAGAAAGTGAAATTTTATTTATAAATGGAAAAGAAGATAATGATTTAATAATCCAATATTATGGTTTTCATATGGGCAGTATTTCATCACTAACACCATTTATTATTATTCCATAGCCTCACATTTTCTTTGATCAGCATTAATCCGTTGATATACATTCCTACTAAATTATCAAGAATATGTATTTAGCTATAAGTAAAAAATTTTTACCTCCATTTTTACAGTCACTCATCAAGTTATAGGTTTACAAAAATTTTGAAACTGGAATTTTCTCCATTTTTATGAATTCTTTCTATTATTTGACTTCTTATAGATCACCTAAAAAAAGTTTAAAAAAAAGTCACGTTTTCTAATTATTTACTAATTATTATATTTATAATATTGTAGGAAAGAATTAAAATGGTCAGAAATTAAATTTGTTAGTAGTATGCTTCAGAATTCTTGTATGTAAATATAAAGTATTTTATGCTGCTGAATTTGTTTTGCTTTCTTGTGCAACGCATAAACTATAGGATTTAAATGTTTAAAGATTGATAAACCTATAATAAACTGCAATAATATTATATATGTATATTTATGGGAATCTTTTGGATAAAAAAATAAAATTCATAAACAAGATCAAGTTTATATCTGAATATGAGAGAATAGGTAGTAATCCCCTGTAATGGCCTAAGTTTTAGATATCTTATAGTCTAACTCACTAGACTAAACCTAATCGTAAAAGAAGATAGTATACCATTCTATCCAAAATATCAGCATAACCTAGAAGTTAGAATTCATAAAGTTATTATTGATTATTAAATTGGATATTAAATGTATTTTCGACTTTTATATTTTTTGAGTTGTGTTTACCAAATCATTAAAAAATGCTTTATCTAGTAATTCAATATAAAGTGTATGGAAGAGATATACAAAAGAATCGAATTAGGCTTACGAAACCATGTTATTGGTAAACAAATTTATCATTATAAAAAATTAAAATCAACCCAGCTACTCGCTATATCATTAGCGGAAAACAATATTAAGAATGAAGAGGGAACCGTCATACTAGCTGATCAACAAGATGAAGGAAGAGGACGGGGTAAAAAAAAATGGAGTTCTCCAATAGGCGGGTTATGGATGTCATTAATTATTAAACCTAGAATTGAATTTACTAAATTTAACATGATATCTGTAATCTCAGCAATTTCTGTTTGTGAATCAATTAATAGAATTTCCAAGTTAAAAACCTCTATACGATGGCCTAATGATGTTTTATTCAACAACAAAAAACTCGCAGGAATTTTAATAGATTCAAGTATCAATAATAGTAATCATGACTATGTGGTAATCGGAATAGGAATTAATATTGACACTGATATTTCAAAAATTAACTTATCGAATGCTTCTAACAGTATATTGTCTAGGAAAGTAACATCTATTCAAAATGAAATTAAAGGAAGAGCAATTGACCGTTTCATGCTTATGAAACAAATATTAGAAAAAATAGAATTTTATTTATCACTACTAGAATATGATAAATATAATTCAATAATTATTGGCATTTACAAACAACTTTTTGATACACTAGGGAAAAAAATAATTGTTTACCAAGATGGTTTGAAAAAATATAATGCTACTGTGAAGGATATAGATACCTATGGTGGTTTAATACTCGAAAGAGATGATAATTCACTAGAGAAAATATATTCTGGACAAATATCTATAAGAGAGAATAATTGATATATGAAAATTAAATTGTGAATCATTTACTATAAAAATAAGTTTTTGGTGCTCTACTTAAAATATTTTAATAGAAATAATATTATTTACTCTTATTATTTATTTAATTGAATGATTTAACAGATTTCTTGGATATTAATGCTTATTATTAAGTCGCTAAATAATACGTTATATTTTACAAATTATTGCTATATCATTGACATTTGTACCAGTTCTACCAGTAATTATACTGGAATTGATTTTTTTGAGTAAAGTTTCACTGTCATGAGTATTTAAGAAGAAATTTATATTAATTTTAGATCTCTTTATAGATTCAAGTGTTGAAGGAGATACTAAACCTCCAGCAGATTCAGAATTCCCATCTATTCCATCGGTTCCAGAACAGATTATCGTGAAATCATCTAGATTTTTAATATCATGAAGATAATTGATAGCTGAAATTATTGCTTCTTGATTTCTTCCCCCTTTTCCCTCTATGTTATGCTTCGGATTACTCGATGAGGAAAGATTTACCACAGTCTCTCCTCCCATCACGTATGCAAATGACTGCTTTCCCTCATTATGATTAAAGGGTTTAGTTTGAGGTGAAGTGAGCAATTTTGCTAATTCCTTTCCAAAAATTTTTGCTTCATAATTTATACAGGAGCCTAAATAACTTGTTTTAATTCCAAATTTGAGTAATTCATTTATCGCGCTTTTACACGCAACTTCATTATTTCCAATCACAATATTACTTACTTCTTGATAAATTTTATGATGAAGGGGTGGTGTTTCTTCGATAATCCCTTTTTTTCCATCTTTTAATACTTTCTTAACATTTGAGATCTCTACAACATTTTCATGATTATGTATATTCCAAATTTTATACTTTTTCAGTATGTCTATAGAATTTGAAAATGTTGAATTATCTCCAACTGTAGGCCCTGAGCCTATAATACTAATGTCATCACCTACAACATCTGACAAAATGAGGGTTACTATTTTCCCTTTCCCATCTACATATTTCGGAAGTCTACCTCCTTTGATTTTTGATAAATGTTTTCTAACTGTATTAATTTCATTTATCGATGCTCCAGACTTTAACAATAGCTTTGTTATAACTTGTTTTGATTTAAGATCTAATCCATCTAACGGAGAACAGAGTAATGAAGAAGACCCTCCAGATATAAGCACAAATATTAAGGATTTACTCTGAATTTTTCTCAGTAGCTCAATTATTAATTTGGTTCCGCGTAGGCTATTTTCATCAGGAAGTGGATGACCACCTTCTATTACTATTAGTTTTTTAGGCAATATCTTTTCATTATATGGTATAACTATCGCTCCAGAAGAGATTTCTATATTTAAGTTTTCCATTAAAGATTTAGCCATTCTTGCTGTTGCTTTGCCTGCACCAAAAATATGAAAAGATTCGTAGTCATTTAAATCATAAAAGTATCGGGTATCATTAACATCTTTAATCATTAGTACTTTGTTATCTTTGATATTAACAGCTCTTTTTATTAATAAATAGGGATCAACAGATTTTATGGCCTTTTTCAACGCAGATATTGAAATATTAAATGAGCTAAATTGAGCATGATGTAGAAATAAATCTTTTTCATTTTGAATAATGTGCATTGATTGATAAATACTACTCGAAATATTTTATTATATTGAATTGTATATCTATATATGTAAATAAAAATACACTTTAAGATGATATGTTATTTACTATATTTTCAAATCATATGTTAATAGCTTTCTTAAATATGCCACAAGTATGTATTTATAAGATGCATTTAAGAGATAAAGATAGTGTTATCCATTAACTATCTCAAGTCAGCAAAATCATCAACATATTCGAAACCTTCTTGAGGAATAGGTTTTCTACCCATAAACCCCTCCTCCTTTCCATGCCAAAATTTTACTTGATTTTCTCCAAATTTCCAACATAACCATATTTCCTCATCATAGCGGATTGATGGAAAATCGAGTAAACCTTCATCTACACTTTTTATCATTACTCCCATATCTTCTAACTTCTGGATCATGCTATATAGAGATGTAACAGCATGATTAAGTTGTTGTTTTTTTGTTATGAATTTTTCAAATGAACAATTAGAGTCTGAAAGATTCTGTAACTCCTCTTGAATATCAATTACATTATTTTTACAGAATAATATCTCATCAAATCGTTTTTTCACTTTTGGTAAAATAGTATTTGCTTGATCTACTGTAAAGAGTATAGACATAAATTATGTGTGAGATCGACACAAGATAATTTATATATTTTCACTATTTTTTACATTAACAGCCGCAAGTGAAGTAATAACCCTCTTTTACTGAGATGGCTCTGTCAATAAGACTATTTCATCTCCAATTTTGAATAGAATTGTATTTCTGATTTTTGCATTATATAAACAAATAATTTGATCCAATTGTATATGTGCTGTAGATCACAATTTTGTTTATCACTATTACAAGGATAGTAATCATCAAAAGATTCAGATCTGTATTTAAAATACTACATCATTCTTTAAATCATATTTCTCTCTAATAATGACTGTAATCTGTGTTTTAATGTAGAAAAGTACAGGCTTGAGGATACCATCTACCGCCATCTGTGCATATAGTATGTTTTCCATATTTATCTACCAAAGATCTAATTAAATTCTCTACTACAAACATATTTCTCTTCAGAAATGTAGATACCAAGTACCGACTTTTGAACTGGTTCAATTACAATCAATATCTAAACATGTTTGCAACCTGTTTGAACCATAGTCTCATCTATATTAAAGGCAAAAATTCTTTGCCTGTAAAACTGGCAAGATTCAAATCTTTGAATCCAGTTCCATACAGACACGTATCTTCTTTTCTCATCTCTAAAAATTGTTAGTGCTTTAGATGTATTTCTTACTGAGACCAAGAAAATACAATACAAAGAGTATATAACTATAATTGTGGATGTTCTATATTATTATTAATATAAACAATTATTAGAAAACTTGATGTTAGCTTTTAGATGAGAGTTATAGTCTGGCTAAGAATTATAAGAATTAAATTTCTTTTAGCCTCAATTATAGCTATTACCAATGGTATTCTATATAGCTATCTAACTTACAACATTTTCAATATAATTGATGCATTACTAACATATGTTGGCGTTATATTTTTACATGCTAGCGTAGATATATTTAATGATTATTGGGATTATAAAAGAGGAATTGATACAATCACTAAAAGAACTAATTTTAGTGGAGGAACAGGAGTACTTCCTGAAAAAAAACTTGACCCGAATATAGTCTATAAAGCAGGGTTTCTTTGTATGGTAATAGGATTAGCGATAGGTGGATACTTTATTTTCCAAAGTGGATTGCTAATTGCAATTATATTAGCAGTAGCTACTTTATCGATTTATTTTTATTCTACTACTATTGTAAATATTGGTCTAGGAGAAACACTGGTTGCAGTTAAAGGTACAATGATTGTAATTGGTACATCTTTCGTACAGTCTGGTATTGTCGATTTACCAATTGTTTATCTAGGAATAATAATTGGAATATTATCTTCAATTGTTTTATATATAGCATCTTTCCCCGATTTTGACGCTGACAAAGAAAAAGGAAGAAAAACGTTAGTTATCTTAATAGGTAAAAATAAATCTGCACAAATATTTCCATTACTCATTATCTTAATTTATTCTTTAATATCGATTGGAATAATAATACAATATTTACCCATATATTCGATCTTAACTTTTAGCTCATTAATTTTTGCTATTCGATCGTCTAAAAAATTGAAAAATTACGACAATATAGAAGATTTAGTCAAAGCAATTTCTTACACAATAACATTCTCTAGAATAGTAGGTATTTGTCTTATTGTAAGTTACTTAATTGCAATAATTAATAAATGAAATCATCATGTATTCTTAAAAAGTGTAATATATAAAAAAAAGTTTTTTGATGAGTGATTTTTAGGATAAAATAAATTTTGAGATATCGAAACTAATTGTTATTGTTTTACAGTATTCAATGAGAAATCAGTTGGGTTTAGTGAAATTCCACATTTATTGCATCTTCCACTGGAAGGACGAATACTATCTCTTATTGATTTTAGATTTATCATTCGATTAATGGTGGTCCCGCAATTACCACAAACAACTTCTAAACAAGGATAAGACATTACTCATATCACTTCTATAGTAGAATAATATATTTCTTGTAAAAGTTTCTTAACAATATTGACAAAATTAATGTTTTTTAGATAGCTTGAAATTTTTCACGAAGCAATTCTAGATCTACTCAAATATACAGGAACAGGGTTTGTTCGCATTCAACAAATTAAAATAATCTAAAATAACAATTAACTATTGCTAATATGGATTATATGATAAGATAATCATTGAAATTAGATGGAGCTTGGAATAGAATTGAGTAGACTAATTCTTGAAAAAAAATGAATATAACTCATAATTATTTATCTATTGATATTTACTACCAGTAATTGACATAATTATTAGATATATCATCGGATCACCTTTATTTACTTCATATTTAAAATATTTGCTTTATACCGTCTCTATTTAAAAGGTGATTGTTATACAGTTTAAATTAAAGCCTTATTTTTAAGTATCAAATCTATTAATTGATTGATAAATGTCAATCCAAGTATCAATTAAAATATTGATTAAGTACTAAATATAATTTTCACGTTGTAGTGACGGATTCTCCCTCTGTAAAATAAGATTAGATGTTGTATATGTAAAAAGTGACTTATTTTAGACATCTATATTACCAAATTAATCGATACGATTTAAAAGCTACAGAAGCTAAAAAAAATAATTTTATCCTTAATAATAGATTTATGATATGATCGAGGCTTAAAGTTACAGTGAAAAGAATTTTTTTAAAACGTTTATTATTCGCTATATGATGACTCATTAGTTCACACAGATAATAAAATAATGTATTAAAGTAAAACCAAATCTGTTATAATGGGATTAAAATTAATCTCCACTTAATAAATATTAAATTAATAATAAATGTGACAAAAATTTTGAATACAAAAATTTAAAAAATTGGATAAAATACTGAATAATATTAATAAATAATAGTAGTCATCATGTTATTTAAATAGAGAAATACATAAATAATTATTAAAAAAACATTTGTGTACTAATATGCCAATTGATCCCGTTTGTGGAATAGAAATGGATGAAGAGTTAGCCATTTCCTTAGAGTATGATAAGAAAAAATATTATTTTTGTTGTGAAGGATGTAAAGGTATATTCAAAAGAAAACCAAAAAAATATCAGTACAAGTAATATCTTTTATTATCCTTTATAAATAATTGTTTCTGTGAAATCAGTAAGAATAGTATCGCAAGGAGTAGTTCAAGTTTACAATCTAAATGAAAACGCATTAGAATTCAAATCGGAGGGTGATATTCTCGTAGGAATGAAAGCTTGTGGTATTTGTGGTTCCGATTTAGAAAAGGTCTATGGTAAATACGGAATGGCCTCTGCGAGGCTAGGTCACGAACCAGCGGGAGAAGTTTTGTCAATTGGAAAAGATGTCAAAGGTATATCTAAAGGAGATCGAGTATTCGTTCATCATCATGTTAGTTGTAATTCTTGTCATTATTGTAGACATGGAAATAATACTATGTGTGAATATTATCAAAAAAGCAATATCGATCCTTGCGGTTTGGCAGATAAATTTATTGTCCCAGCATGGAATGTTGAGCGAGGAGGCGTATTAAAGTTGCCAAATAACCTAACTTATGAGCAGGCGTCCTTAATCGAACCTTTAGCATGTTGTATAAGAGCTCTTAATAAGATACCTTTTCAAAAAGGAGACGATTTAGTAATTTTTGGGGCTGGACCAGCAGGAATTATGTTGCTCAATTTAGCCCAACTCTATGGAGCAGGTAAGATATTTGTAATCGATATTAATAATTTTAGATTAGAATTTTCTCAAAAGTACACTCCTGATGCAATATTTATCAATTCGTTAAAAGAAAATTTTCACAAAATTATTAAAGAGAATACCAAAAATAGAGGAGGAGACATATCTATAATTGCAACCAGCAGCTTAACAGCACTATCTAATGCATTTGAAATTACTAGAAAAGGAGGATACATCATTTTGTTTGGAGTACCATCTAAAGATTCACAATTCTCCTTGAAAGCTAGCAAACTTTATTCTAATGAATTTTCTATTGTACCGAGTTATGCAGCCTCTGAAATTGAAACTAATCAAGCATTGAAATTACTAGCAGATGGAAGACTTAATTTAGATTTTCTTATTACACACAAATATGCATTAGAGGACTCTCCAAATGCGGTTATTTGTGCACATAAAGCTTTAGATTGTATGAAAGTGATTATTACTACATCCTCATAGAAGATGAAAAAAACATAAATAGATCAAGGAATTTACCAAGTTTTGGTTAATATAAATTATGGATTGGGGTATGAAAAATAGATTATCAAGAATAATAAAACCAAAAAATGGACGTTGTGTCATGTTAGCTGTTGATCATGGATATTTTTTAGGTCCAACAGAAAAACTCGAAGTGCCTCAAAGGACCATAGAACCATTACTTCCGTATGTTGATTCAGTTATGCTAACAAGGGGAGTTTTACGCACATCTGTCAACCCTATTTCTAATGTTCCTATTGTTTTGAGAGTCTCAGGAGGGACGAGTATAATTGGAGAAGATTTATCAAAAGAAACAATTGTTACATCAATAGAAGATTCAATCAGACTAAACGTGGCATGTTTAGCATTATCTATATTCGTAGGATCTAAGTATGAGCATCAAACATTAGCTAATCTCTCAACTTTGGTAGATAATGGAGAAAGGTATGGTATCCCTATTTTAGCTGTAACTGCAGTTGGAAAAGAATTGGTAAGAGATGCTCGCTATTTAGGATTAGCATGTAGAATAGCAGGGGAATTGGGTGCTCATGTTGTTAAAACTTATTACTGTGAAAAATTTGAAAAAGTAATTGAAGGATGTCCTGTCCCCGTGATTATCGCAGGAGGCAAAAAACTTCAAAAAGAAATAGAAGTATTGGAATTAACTTTTAATGCCATCAGAGATGGTGCTTCTGGTGTTGATATGGGAAGAAATATTTGGCAATCAGACAATCCAATCGCAATGATAAAGGCTGTCAAATCTATTGTCCACGAAAATTTTTCGATTAAAGAAGCTTCAGACCTCTTAGAGATGGAGAAAAAAATAGAAGATAAAAGCACTGTTGTTATTAGATAAAAGAAAATTTTTAATTTTAGTGATTGTCGAATAGTTTCAGCCAGTCAATTATAGCTCTTCTAAACAAATTTAGTTCAACAAGAAATTTTTTTTTTGAATAATTTAGAAATCCTCTTACATAAGTAGTATTGTCTAACAATTATAGCAATTTAGGTACTAAAATTATTAGGCCACACCTTTACGAAAGATGGACGTAAATTCATATGAATATATTTATATTTTTGAATAGATTTTTAGAATGTAATAAATGAAAACAAATTTGATTGTTTTTTCTGTAATTGGACTTTCTCTTATTATGGGTTTAATTATTCCTGATAATTTGATACCTGTATTTGCTGCCATTCTTGTTGGAACAGATGAAGAAGATGAAATAAAAGGAACGAGCAAAAAGGATAGCATGTTTGGGTTGGAAGAAAAGGACAAATTATGGGGGAGAGATGCGGCAGATTATATTAATGGGGGCGAAGGACGAGATAAGATAGAAGGAAATAGTGGAAAAGATAAACTATATGGTGAATCTGGAAGTGACCGAATAGAGGGAAATAAAGGAAGTGATTATATTGACGGATATACAGGCAATGATCTGATTCAAGGAAATTCTGGTAAAGATCAAATATTGGGATATAATGGGGATGATATTATTCAGGGAAACAAAGATGATGATATAATATATGGTGAAAAACACAATGACAGAATAGAAGGAAATAGTGGTAATGACTGGATCAATGGGGGACAAGGACGAGATTTACTCATGGGAGGGTCTGGTGATGACGTTCTCTGGGGAAAATCAGGAAAAGATGTTTTGATTGGTGGAACTGGTGCTGATGAATTTCATTGCGGTCAAGGATTTGATATTATTTTAGATTTTGATAAGTTTGAAGGAGATACTAAATCAAAAAACTGTGAAATATTTTAATAGAAACTCCGACCTTTTATTGAATTTTTTATTCTTATAAATTAACTTCTCAGATACTTAATTCATTTCTTCAGGTATTATTTATATTAATGATATGTTTGTTATTGATCAGTTAGACAATGAATATGAAATTCTTGCTTATAGCGACAATAATTGCTACATTAATGATACCCTTAAATTTGCAAAGTTTTCCAATTGCTTTTGCTCAAACTTCTGATAAATCTTTCAAAGGTAACGAGGCACCATTTATACCTCCCCCTGAATCAGAAAGAATACCAAAAGCTCCTCCTAGCGATGCTCTGTCTATAAAAGATAGTCCTTCTGTTGGGATAACGGACACTGAAGAAGAAGAGGAAGAGGTAGAAACAGATAAAGATAAACTTCCTCCATTAACTGCAGGTGAAATTAAAGAGTTACCATTTGATACAATTAATGATTCTGAATTAAAAGACATACAGATTATTTCTAATGAAACATCATCCTCAGATCCTATTAAGAGTATTCTAGAGGAAATAATAAAAAATGATAGTATCATTTCAAACGATAATGATATTGATTCATTTAACTTATCTAAGATCAAAAATAAATTTAATGATACACAATTAGAACAAATTTTTATAGCTCAAAATATGTCTAGGGATTCAGTTTCCGTAGAAGAAAATAATACTGACATTACATCCAATACAACTGCAGACCAAGACAATGATGACAACATACTGTCTGAGACAGATTTACCAAATCTAGATATTTTGAACCTTGTAAATAATACAAAAGTCAATTCTAATGTTACTGAAACAGAAGAACAACCAGCTATAACTGGAGAGCTGTCAACAGGAGGCAATGTTACTGAAACAGAAGAACAACCAGCTATAACTGAGGAGCTGTCAACAGGAGGCAATGTTACTGAAACAGAAGAACAACCAGCTATAACTGAGGAGTTGTCAACAGGAGGCAATGTTACTGAAACAGAAGAACAGAATAATGAAGAACGATCATTACAAGGAGGCAAGTCTATAACAGTGGAGGAGGTACCTTCAAAATCAACAGACTTCCAAGTTGAAGAGCCAACAGAAGGACATGTAACAATAAAAGGGCAATTAGCAAATAATACTATAAAAGATTCATCAATTTCAACATCTTCAGAATTACAAGATGAAGATCAACAACAGCAACAACCATTAGAAGAAGAAGCAACAGGAACACAAGATGAAGATCAACAACAGCAACAACCATTAGAAGAAGAAGCAACAGGAACACAAGATGAAGATCAACAACAGCAACAACCATTAGAAGAAGAAGCAACAAAACAACTGACAAAAGATGAAAAGAAAATAAAAGTTTCTGAAATCTGTAACGATGAACTAGATAATGATCACGATGGAATTATCGATGAGGAACATGATTGTCTTTCTCAAACGTCCGATGGCACATCAACTAGTGAAAAAATAGTACCGGAATTATCAACTTTAGGTGACGATCACGATGAGAAAGATGAAGTAAAAGACGAAGCCAACATACAAACTGAAAAAAATTCTGATGAAGAACAAGTAACTGATGATTCCCAAAATAATAAGAAGAAAAATAATAAGCTAATTGAGGAAGATCGAACATCTTTAGAATCTTTAGATCCTGAAATGCAACCTAGTGGAGTTGAAATACTTACTACTACAGAGATTTGTAATGATGAGATGGATAATGACTTAGATGCATCGATAGACGAGAAAGATTGTATCAATAAGTAAAGACGTCATTTTTTAACTTCATCTATTGGTTCAAAAGATAGTGAAAATCTTGATTATTAGGTAAAAATTCATTATGTAGATATTTATATAAATTTGTAAATAGCTATATAAATAGAATATTTTTATAATATCTCTATAGTTGGGATCTAAGGTTCGATTTAGGACTATTCTTGAGGTCTAGAATATTTTAGTAGTACTTTAGATTAAGTTTTATCCAACTTGTATTATAAGAAAATGGAGAAAAAATTATGGTTGAAATGATTGGGGCAAAGGCATTGATTGCTTCCCTAGAAAAAGAGGGAGTAGATATTGTTTTTGGCTTGCCTGGTGGTGCTAATTTGCCTATCTATGACGAATTAGTAGACGCAAATTTTAGACATGTCTTGGTAAGACATGAACAAGCAGCAGCACACATGGCAGATGGTTACGCACGAATTAAACGAAAAGCAGGTGTATGCATCGCTACTTCTGGTCCAGGGGCTACTAATCTAATAACTGGCATAGCCACAGCGCACGCTGATTCAATACCAATGGTGGCAATTACAGGCCAGGTACCAGTGGCAATGATTGGAAAGGATGCTTTTCAAGAAACTGACATAATTGGTATATCTAATCCATGTACGAAATACGCATTTCAACCAAGAAAAGCGGTTGAGATTCCAGAAGTAATAAAGAAGGCTTTTTATATTACTGAAAGTGGACGTCCCGGCCCTGTATTAGTAGATATTCCAAAGGACGTACAGCAAGAGAAGGCAGAAATAGAGTTTCCGGAGCTGATAAAAGTTAGAGGATATAAACCTGCTTTTGATCCTGATTTGTCTCAAATCGAAAAAGCTATTGATCTAATTATGAAGGCAGAAAAACCAATAATAATGGCCGGAGGAGGTGTAATTCTTTCAGGAGCTTTTAATGAATTACAAGCTCTGGCAGAAATATTAATGTGTCCAGTCGTGACCACTTTTAAAGGAAAGGGGGGATTCCCCGAAAATCATCCTCTTGCTATGGGACCAATTGGGATGCATGGACATGCAGAAGCAAATAAAATAATAATTGAGGCAGATTGTATCATTGCAATTGGTGCTAGATTCTCGGATAGGTCAGTGGGAAGATTCGATGAATTTGGTAAAGGTATGAGTATTATTCATTTAGATGTAGATCCAGCAGAAATTGGAAAGAATAAATCCGTGGATGTGGCCGTCGTCGGTGATGTGAAATCCTCCTTAAGAACATTAGTAAAGATGCTCACCACAAAAGGAATTAGAAAAGATCCTGACAATTCATGGCTGAAGAGAAGAAAAGAACTTATTGAATATTATACAAGTACAATAAAAGATTATTCTAGGGAAATTACTGCAAAAAAGACACTTAAAAAGTTACGAGAATTATTACCTTCTAAAGCAATAGTAACCACTGAAGTAGGTCAATGCCAAATGTGGGCTTCTTTGCATTTTGATGTTATAACTCCAGGAACTTTTTTTAGTTCAACAGGTCTAGGAACAATGGGTTTTGGATTCCCTGCTTCAATAGGAGCAAAGGCAGCGAAGCCTGATGTACCAGTGATTGATATAGCAGGGGATGGATCTTTTAATATGACTGAAAATTCTCTAGCGGTTTCAGTATTAGAAAAACTTCCAGTTATCGTATTTTTACTTAATAACTACATGTTAGGAATGGTTGCTCAGTGGCAAAGAACTTTTTACAACCGAAGATATAGTGGAGTGGAGCAAAATCGGTGTCCCGATTATGTTAAATTGGCCGAGTCATATGGTGCCCAAGGTATACGAGTTCAATCTATGAATGATTTGGATAAAGCAATTAAAACTGGATTAAGTTCTGACGTAGCTACAGTAATAGATATTCCAATAGATCCTGAAGAAGACGTTTATCCTTTTGTAGCGCCTGGTTCAGGGTTAAAAGATATGATTGTGGGAGGCTAATAAAAAAGATGTCATCATACAATTCTGAAACTGAGATTATCGAACAGAAAACATTACCTTATAGAATATTATCTGTTATTGTAGACAATAAACCTGGTGTTCTCTTTAGAGTTACTAATTTGTTTAGGGCAAGGAATTTTAATATTGAAAGTATTACAGTTGGCACAACAGAACAACATGATATATCAAGAATGACTATTGCAATTCAGAGTGATTCACGAACAACAGATCAATTAGTAAAACAACTCAGAAAATTAATCGATATTATCGAAGTTAGGATACTTAATACAGAAAATACAGTATTCAGAGAACTTGCACTCATAAAAATGAAGGCTCGTGATCCAACATCCAGAATGGAGATTACTCATTTTGCAAATATATTCAGAGCAAAAATTTTAGACGTCAGTAAAGACTCTATGATGGTAGAGATAACAGGAACTCCTGACAAGATCGATGCTTTTAAGAGTATTGTCGATACATATGGAATTATACAAATTGCAAGAACTGGAATTTCGGCCTTACCGCGGGGAGTTTAAAGATGGATAATAATACTAATAAAAATATTAAAAATAATAATCATTCGGAGGAAAAAGTGAGAATTTTTGATACTACATTAAGAGATGGGGAACAGACACCAGGTGTCTCAGTAAACCCTGAAAAAAAAATTAAAATCGCATATAGACTAGATGAACTGGGAGTTGATGCAATTGAGGCTGGTTTTCCTATTGTTTCAAACGGAGAAAGAGAGTCTATAAAGACAATTGTTAAACAAGGATTCAAGGCTAATATTTATGGACTTGCAAGAACGGTCAAAACAGATATAGATGCAGCATTAGCATGTGATTTACAATATATCCATACTTTTATTGCTACGTCGGAAATTCATATGAAATATAAATTAAATATGAATAAAGAACAAGTTCTAGAACGTGCTATTTGGGCGGTTGAGTATGCTAAAAAACATGGTCTTGAAGTAGAATTCTCTGCAGAGGATGCAACTCGTTCTGATAGGGATTTTTTGATTAAAGTTTTTAAATCTGTTCAAGAGGCTGGGGCTAATCGGATAGACATCCCAGATACTGTTGGTTACGCTACTCCTGAATATATAAGTAGTCTAGTAAAAGAAGTCTCAGAGAATCTATCTATACCGATAAGCATGCATTGTCATGATGATTTTGGGCAGGCTGTGGCTAATTCACTTGCCGGGATAAATTCAGGAGCAAATTGTGCCCATGTAACTATAAACGGAATAGGTGAAAGAGCCGGAAATGCATCGCTAGAAGAATTCGTAATGTCATTGCAATGTTTGTATAACAGAAAAACAAATATTAAGACACAATTACTATACGAAATATCTAAATTTGTTTCCAATACAATGGGAATAATTGTTCAACCTAATAAAGCAATTATTGGTGAAAATGCATTTGGGCATGAATCAGGAATTCATACACATGGGATTATTAATAATCCTTTAACGTACGAGCCCATTAGTCCCGAACTCGTCGGAAGGAAAAGATGGTTACAAGCTGGTAAACATGCTGGAGCTCATGGTATCAAAGCAATGCTAAATGAATTCGGCGTAAATCCTACTGATGAAGAGTTGCAAAAAATTGTTGAACAACAAAAAATTGTTGCCGACAAAGGAAAATCAATTACTACTGCAGAGTTGTTATCTATTTCGGGACAAGTAATGGGAAATACAAAATTTGAAGAAAAATTTACTTTACATGATTTTCATATTGTAACAGGTTTGAACATTATCCCAACAGCAGTAATTCAACTAAGTACTCAGGGCAAGGAATATATTGCATCAGAAATAGGAGTTGGGCCAGTAGACTCTGCTCTCAAAGCGATCCAGAAAATAGCTGTTGAAGTGGCGAAAATAAAAGTAAGAGAATATAGACTGGAATCCATCACGGGTGGCTCAGATGCGTTAGCAGAGGTATCAGTCAAAGTGGAAGATAATTTTGGAAATGTAGTTTCAGCTAGAAAATCTGGGGCAGATGTAGTCGTTGCTTCTGTTCAGGCAATGATGGATGCTATCAACAAGGTAATGCTAAGAAAAGTTCTAGAATCTTAAATTTCTATTTATTTGAGATCATCTCTATAACCTTGATTTTCCAGTTTTTTATTAGTTTAATTTGAATTTTCCTTTATATTATTTTGTCTACTCTTGAATTTTAGTGGTAATATTTTCCATATATTTATCAGTAGAAAAATATCTTATCAAATCAAATCAAATTATTAATACTAAAACTATTTACAATGAATATTGACTGTATTTAATATATCTACAAAAATTTCCAAATTTCTTATATTTTAATGAAATAATGAAATCAACCAACATTAGTCTTGAAAGAATATATGTTCATTCAACTGTAGTAGTAATATTCCAGAGCAGTTATTACTTTGAGATTTATTCTTATTCCTCAAACTTAATAAATTCAAAATCTTACTTTCTTGTGTAAATGATTGAAACTTGCAATTCACTAATGGCATAGCAAGTGGTATGTTATTATATCAACATAAGTATAGTTCATCGGTATTACTGTCTCTTTTGTCCATCTGATTACAGCATTATGAAGAAAACAATTTAACTCTCAAAATTTACTCGTTGTTGCTAATATCTAATTAAAAAATTAATATAGCTATATATCTTTCTTGTTTGATCAGAGATGAGAGTAGATCATATAGCTATAGCGGTTAAAAATGTTGAAGTAGCACTAAAAAATTATCAGAATATTCTTAACATAGATAAAATAGAAATTGAAGAGATACCCAACGAAAAAGTCCGTGTAGTAATGCTCAATTTGGAAGATACGCGTATAGAACTCCTAGAACCAATGAAAGATGATAGTCCTATTTCGAAATTTCTAAATGAAAAAGGAGAAGGGATTCATCATATTGCCATAACTGCCGATAATATTGAACAAGATGTAGCAAGAGGAGAAAAAAATGGTATGAGATTTCTCGGGGGGATAAGAACTGGATCATACGGTCGCAAAATAACATTTATTCATCCTAAATCATTAAATGGTGTATTAACGGAATTTTGTCAATCGCCTCCCAACAAATAAAATTATTTTCCTTATTTTGATCCATTATATTGAATCTCGTCCTTTGTTGTAAACAATAAATAATCTAAAATAATAATTGCAAGGAGCAAATTATAAATGATATTTCATTACAAGTTATCTATCACCATTCTGGTAAATTCAGTAGTGGAAAGGTTCCCTCCAATATCTATCGTCTTATTATTTTGCTTCAATAAGGTAACTATTGCATTCTCTATTTTGACTGCCTCAGTAAATAATAACGGATCTTTGAATTTTTCTCCTATCCACTCTAGCATCATTTTTGTACTAAGAAATATAGATGAAGGGTTAGCAATATTTTTTCCTGCAATATCAAAAGCAGCTCCATGTACAGGTTCGAATAACGAAAAATTTTTACCTATATTAGCTGAAGATCCCATTCCTAATCCTCCAACGACTTGTGCTGCTTCGTCAGAAAGAATATCACCAAAAAGATTAGTGGTCACAATAACATCAAAATTCTCAGGGTTTCGTATTAAGTTCATAGCACACGCATCTACATATAGCTCACTATATTCTATCTGAGGAAATTTTGTAGCTACCTCTCTACAAACATTCTTAAATAATCCATCACTCTTTCTTAGAACATTGGATTTATGAACCGAAACTACCTTTTTTTTGTCTCCTCGCATTACTGCTGTATTAAAAGCGTATTCTGCAATCCTTCTAGAGGCCTTTTCTGATATAACTCTCAGTGCAACAACAGTATCTGAATCAGCATAGAATTCCCAACCTAGGTACACATCTTCTGTATTTTCTCGAACTGTAACTAAATCAACATTTTCCGAAATGGATTTAATATTGGGAAACGATTTAGCAGGTCTTACGTTAGCATATAAATCAAAAAGTCGTCTTAATACTATAATTACGTCCGCAGCGCTTTCGCCTACAGGTGCTTTTAAGCATGCATCACTTTTTTTTATTGTCTCAAGGGTAAAATCAGGTAAAGCTTTACCAAACTGGGATAAGGCGTAATCACCAGCATCTACTTCATTAAGACTGAACTTGATTGATGTCTTATCGTTGATAGATTCAAGAAGCATCATAGCACATTTCATTAATTCAGGTCCTATTCCATCTCCAGGAATTAATGAAATATTATATCTAGTCATCTAATATAAATTAAAAATCTTATTGTTTTAAAAATTGTTTCCTTATAGATATTTAAATAGTCGTTTTATAAAAAAATTAACACAGAATATAAAAAATCATGTAATATGCTACTTTGAGCAATTTTTGATCTGTTTTCAAACATTATTCTTGTCACAATTTTCTTCAACTTTATTGAATAATGTCTGAAGTTAATTTTTATAATATCACTAAAATTTTATAGTCTATTAATGAATTTTTAAACTTGTTTTAACCAAATCCAAAACAACGAAATTAAATATTCGTTAGATATGCATATTGTTTCTGTTTAAGACATTATACTGTAGAACATCTTTGTTTTGTTCTTTTATAGTATTTTTTAACATTGGATAGTTATGTAAAATGCGATCTGACGTAAAAATAAAAATCAGAATGAGACCCTCGGTTCATATCTACCAAATACTGATTGAAAAGCATCACTAATCTCACCAAGTGTAACCCTATTTTTTATAGCATTTATTATATGAGGCATTAAATTTTGATTGTCTTTTTCGGCATTCTTAACCAAAAGTTCAATTGAATGCTCGACTTTGTTCTTGTCTCTTTTCATCTTTAGCTCCTTTAATCTTGCGACTTGTTTTTTTTCAATTTCTGGCTCCATGACATTTAGTAAAGGTTCTACATCATGTTGATCTTGGTATTTATTCACTCCAACTATAACTTTTTTTTGTTCGTCTATTTCTTTTTTTAATGAATATGCATTCTGCCTTATTTCATCCTGGAAAAATCCTTTTTCTACAGCTGAAAGAGCGCCACCCATTCTATCTATTCTCTTCAAGTATTTTTCAACTTCATCCTCTATTTTATTAGTTAAAAATTCTACATAGTAAGATCCTCCTAATGGATCTACTGTTTTTGTTACCCCTGTTTCGGTAGCTATCATTTGTTGTGTTCTCAAAGCAATTTTTACTGATTCTTCTGTTGGTAATGCTAGTGCCTCATCCCTGGAATTTGTATGTAAAGATTGACAACCACCTAATACAGCAGCAAGAGCTTCAGTCGTAACTCTTACAATATTGTTGTCAACTTGTTGAGCAGTTAATGACTCTCCACTAGTTTGAACATGAAAACGTAAGGTTATTGATTTACTATCTTTAGCATGAAATCTTTCTTTCATTATTTTCGCATATATTCTTCTTGCTGCCCTAAATTTAGCTATCTCTTCGAAAAATTCCATAGTACAACAGAAGAAAAATGAAAGACGTGGTGCGAAATTATCAATCTTCAGTCCTCGATCAACACAAGTCTGTATATATTCAATTGCATTTGCAAAAGTAAATGCTAATTCTTGAGTAGCATTTGAACCAGCTTCTCTGATATGGTATCCAGAAATACTTATAGGATACCATTGAGGAACGTTTTTTGAACAATATTGGATCATATCCCCAATAAGACGAATGGATGGTTTTGGTGGATAAATATACGTATTTCTAGCGATATATTCCTTCATAATATCATTTTGAGTAGTTCCTCTTATAGAAGATGGACCTGTTCCTTGTGCCTCTGCTACTGTTATATATAATGACAAAAGAGTAGCAGCAGTAGAATTAATTGTCATAGACGTACTTACCTTGTCTAATGGAATATTATCAAAACAAGCCAGCATGTCTTCAATTGAACTGATTGCAACTCCAGTTCTTCCGACTTCGCCTTCAGATTGTGGATTGTCAGAGTCCCTGCCAGTCTGTGTTGGCAAATCAAAAGCAAGAGACAAGCCTGTTTGACCATGATCTAATAAAAATTTGAACCTGGTATTAGTTTCCTCAGAACTTCCAAAACCGCTATACTGCCTCATAGTCCAAAAACGTTGGCGGTACATAGTATCATGAATTCCCCTGGTAAATGGATATTTGCCTGGCTTCTCTCCGTCTACATTCTTCCTAGAAATATCTTTTCTATTGTAAACTTCTTTGACTGGAAATCCTGAATCAGTTTTTATTTCTGATTTTTTAGACATATTGTTTCAATTCCTATTAAGTTTTATTAAGTTCTTGATACTTACTAAATGAACTATTTAAAAGATTAGAAGTCAACTCTTCTGCTGCTTGAAATGGATCCATTTTTTTCTTTTGTATTTTGTCAATAAGATTATGAAATGAGGGATTATCATTCAACATTGTTAAGATTTTATCTTTAAGGATATTTAAAACCATATCTTTTAATTCAATTTCTAATAATTCATAGTCCTTTTCCCTAATACGTTCTATACGCTCGGTGAGCAGGTTACGAATCATTTTGGCTACTTCTCTAGTACCAGTACCAGTTTTTGCAGAACATTTTAGTATAATGGGTTTTCTTTCTGTATCTCCAATCAAGTCCTTTATAGTATTATAAAGTGTATTGGCTCCTTCAAGATCTGATTTATTGACTATATATATATCCCCGATTTCAGTAATACCAGCTTTAACTGCCTGGACCTTATCTCCAGTATTAGGAGTAAAAACTACAAGAGTAAGGTTTACTACTTTAGATACCTCAATTTCTAATTGACCAGCACCTACACTTTCTACTATTATCAAATTGTACCCAGCAGCATCAAGAATTCTGATTATATTTCTCAAGGATCTTGAAATTCCACCAACAGCACCTCTAGAAGCAATACTTCTCATAAATACTTCTGATTTGTCCATAAGGTTGGCTTGCATTCTCACTCGATCTCCTAAAATCGCACCACCGGTTACAGGGCTAGTAGGATCTACAGCGATTATTGCTATTTTATAACCAAATCTTTTAAATTCGTCTATTAATTTACCAATGAGAGAACTCTTTCCAGCGCCTCCTGGGCCGGTCAATCCAATGGTCATGGCTCTTCCGGTATTTTTAAAAATCTGACTAATAATCTCTTGATACTTTCCCTCTTCATTATCAATTATAGAAATTGCCCTTGAAAGTGAACGTCTATCTCCTTTTAAAATTCCTTCAACGATTTTTAGCAAAGATATTTATCTCAAAATTTAAAGATATTCTTAGTTATAAATAATATTTTAATTAAATTAAATAAATGATAGAGGTTTTTATGACTAAACGAAACGAATGTTATTATCGATTATAACTAATATCATTAATAAATGTGAAATAAGATAAAGATTTAAAATCCTATTTATTAATAATTATAGTAGTATATGTCCATTAACCAGAGTCAGGAAGTCAAACGCACAAGAGTTTTAGTTGCTAAATTGGGTTTAGATGGCCATGACCGTGGAGCGTTGGTTATTTGTAGAGCGTTAAGGGATGCAGGTATGGAAGTAATTTATTCTGGATTATTTTGTACTCCTGAACAGGTTGCAAAAACTGCAGTTGATGAGGATGTTGATGTCATAGCGATGAGTTTACTTAATGGAGCGCATTTAACATTATTTCCAAAGGTGGCAAAAATACTAAAAGAACAAGGTATTGATGATATCTTGATTATTGGCGGAGGTGTGATCCCTACAAAAGATAAAAAGTTATTAGAAAAGCAAGGAATTACAGGTAATTTTGGGCCAGGAACACCACTTCAAATAATTATCAATCATATCAATACAAACATAAAGAAAAAAAGAGACCTTTAACATTAGACAAAGAATAAAAGTTGTAAAATAAAAATTATTAGAAAATAAAAAATTTGCTTAGTTCATTGAAAGGGTTACTGGCTAATAAAAAATAGTTTTCAAATAATAAAGAAAAATTAGATATTTCTTTATTATTTTTCTTTCATGGTGATGATTTCATCAACTGGTGGAATTTTGTTCATTTCTAGACGTTGGAATTTCTATGAACGGAGTTAAGCCCTGTCCACCAGCACCTCCACCACCTGTAACCAATGGCAATTTACCATCCCATCGTTGTGTTTTAAGCCATTCCAGGTATGATGGACTACTCTTCAATTGTTGGTCAATAATTTTTATGGCTGATGATTCACCTTCGGCTTTTAAGATATTGGCCCCTTTAAGACCACTAGCTTGTGCTATTGCTGCTTTTTGTTCTCCTATTGCTTTGGCCTCAGTTTGGTTAGCCTCTATTTTGATTCTCAGCAATTCATTTTGTGCTTGCAAAGCCCTCTGTTGAGCTTCCACTTTAGCTTCTATAGCTTTAGTGAACTGAGTTGAAAATCTAAATTCTGTAATTGACAGGGTTTCCAGTACAATATTATAATTTGCAAGTCTAGCTTGTATTTGTTGTTCAATTTGATTCTTAACTGTCTCTCGTTTGGTAATCAATTCTTCTGCATTGAAACGAGCTGTTACCTGCTTCACAGATTCCTGTATTGCAGGAAGTATAACCCTATTATCAAAGTCAAATCCCAACTGTCTATACAATAATTGGGCTGCTTCAGGTCGTATGTGAAAATTGAGAGCAACTTCTGTACTAACCTCTTGAAGGTCTTTTGAAGCAGAGGTAGAACTGACGACAACTTTTTGTGTTCTAACTTCTATTGGTATTACTTGATCTCGAAATGGAACTACAAAATGAAGGCCTTCATCAAGACTAACAGTAGTATCAACTGCGCCAAAATGCAATAAAACACCTCTATGTCCCGCTTCAACGGTCTTGACACTTGCAGTTACCAAAACAATTACAATAATCAATCCAATTACTGCAGGAATTATCACTCTAAACAATGACTTGTTATATCCAGATGAAGAATATGATTCTAACGGTTCTCCTTCAGGGGTCACTCCTCCACGAGAGTACTGTCTTCCAAAACCACTAAAAGGGCTTTTCTGTCCTACACCATATCGACGTTTGTAGATCTGATAGGCGATATAGCCTATGATTATAATTGTAAATACAATTCCAATAATCGCACTAATTTCAACCATTATTTGTTCTCCTTAGTAAGGATTATTTATTATTATTTACTTATAAATTAATACAAAACATTCCGATTCTTGTATAAGAAATGCAACTGTAATTGAACATATGGATAAGAAAATAAATACGAATTTTAACCATTTTCATCCGGCCACATCATTTTTCGCATTTCTTTGCCTACTGTTTCAATCTGGTGACTCTCTATATCTTGCATATATCCTTGAAATGCATTTTTACCTTTATTTTTATAACTTGATACCCATTCATTTGCAAATTGTCCAGATTGGATTTCAGATAATACTTCTTTCATTTTTAATTTGGTAGCATCATCTATCACTCGTGGACCTTTTGTTAATCCCCCATATCTTGCAGTTTCACTCACTCTAGTATACATTCCAGTTAGTCCGTATTTTTGAATGAGATCTACTATCAATTTCATTTCATGCAAACATTCAAAATATGCTACTTCAGGCTGATATCCAGCTTCTACTAATGTTTCGAATGCTTTCATTATCAGGGAGTGGGCACCTCCACAAAGATCCACCTGTTCTCCGAACCAATCGGTTTCTACCTCTTCCTTAAAATTCGTCTCTAATACGCCTGGTCGAGTACTTCCTATTCCTTTTGCTAAAGATAGAACTCTATTTAAGGCAGTCCCAGTGTGATCTTGATAAACTGCAACCAGAGAAGGTGTACCAAATCCCTCTTGAAAAAGTTCTCGAACTCTTTGTCCAGGTCCTTTTGGGGCAACCATAATAACGTCAACGTTAGATGGAGGCTCTATCCATTTCCAGTGTATAGAAGCTCCATGAGAAAAACAAAGTGCTTTATTTTCAGCTAAATATGGAGCAATTTCAGTTTTATAGGTATCTGCTTGTTCCATATCTGGAATTAATATATGAATTATATCCGCAGCTTTGGCAGCATCTCGTACTTCCATAATTTTGTGCCCATCTGCTTGTGCAATTTTCCTTGAATTACCATCTTTTCGTAATCCTATAACTACATTAAGACCAGAATCTTTTAGATTATTAGCTTGAGCTCTTCCCTGAATACCGTATCCGATTACGGCAATCATTTGATTCTTTATCGAATCAAGTGTTACATCATTATCATTCCACTTTTTAACCATAAAATGATATAAAATCGAGGTTTTATAAATAATAACTGTTATGGAGTGTAAAGATTCAATACTTTAAATATACAAATTCTCTCTGAGGATCTTAAGTGAGGGTTTATATATTTAGTTGAACCGAAAAAAGTGGAAAAGTCTAAAGCATAATTATGAACTAAGGATGAAAGTGAAATTACGTGTAATAATCCAAACAGCTAAATCCATGTCATAATAAAGGATATATAATACAAATAGTTTTGGTTTAGGGACCTAAAATATTGACTTACACGTCCTTCGATTACCTTTATTATTCATTTGAAATCAATTTTCCTTAAGTTACCAACAACACAAATTAGTTACAACAATTATAAGTCAATGTTAAATCAATGCGATTTTAAGGCATTGTAAGCATTGAACATTAATAGATCCATCGGTTGTGTTATTTTCAATAACTTTGAACTTCTTAGACCCACAATTGCTACAAATCGGACACTCTCTTTTCTTTAGCATAGGATATTTACCATTTTTGTGGATAAGTGTCTGATTTTGCCAACATTCTTATTCGTTCAGTTCCCCCTATATTCTTTATTATCTCTTTGACAGGAATGGGAACTAAATCATCCCATTTTCCATCGTTTACTATTAACTTCCGAATATTTTCTCCATTGAATTTGGGTTTATTTTTAAAAGTATGTACCTTGACGATTATTTTTTTAGCTACCAAATAACGAACATATTCATTTCCTGAATACAAAATATCAAATTGCGGTACCATCGATTTTAAATATTCAAACCAACACGCATTATTCTCAAAATTTGCTAAAGGGATTAAAAAAACCCTACTAGGATCTATTCTCTGAGATGAAAGTGAAGCATGGATCATTTCAATTCTCTCTCCTGCAGTAAATGGGTCTTTTAATAAGTAATTAAATTGGGCGCTTCCTATAGCTAATACCAATTCTTCACATTCATTAAGGATCTCATGGACTAGTTCTAAATGACCATTATGAAAAGGCTGAAATCTACCAATAACTAGTCCTCGTTTATATTGGATCATTTTTATTTGTTAAGAATATCAACTAATAGTTCCTAATTTTGTTTTCTCTTTTTCAATCTCGTTTCTCTCAATTTTTTTGAATAATGGTGAGATTTTACCTATTCTATGACCAGGTTGGACTTTTAATTTAGATAAATCATCCCATGATTCTTCGTACAATTTGTTATTATTGTTCAATTGTGACCAGATTTTTTCAACAGAATTTGGTATAAATGGTAATAAGAGTACCGCCAGGACTCTGACTGCATTAATCGAAATATAAAGAGTAGTAGCAGCTGAAGACTTGTCACTCCATGGTTGCTTTTTTTGAAAGTATTGATTAAAAAAATTAGAGAATTTCAAAATTGTTTTTAATACTTTATCAGTTTCTGTCTTTTTGAATAACTCTTCAATCTCGCTGGATATAGTCATTATTGTATCAAGCCCTTTTTGGTCTTCGTCTTGATAAATTCCAGGTTCTGGTACGATACCATCATAATGTTTTTTTGTAAAAGACAATGTTCTATTTATGAAATTTCCAATATTATCTATCAGTTCATTATTAATTTTGCTAGAGAAGACATCCCAATCAAAATTAATATCATCTTGGTTTGAAGGACTTATAGAAGCAATATAAAATCTTAAATAGTCAGGGTTAAAGGTAGAGATAAACTCTCTTAGGCTAATATACCAATTTCGGCTTTTTGATATTTTTCTATTATGAAGCATTAAATGACCTCTAACAGGAATATAATCAGGCAGTTTATATTCCATATTTATTCCCATTCGAATAGCAGGAAGAAAAAGGAAATGATGATATATTATGTCTTTTCCAATGAAATGATAAATAGTAGAAGTATTCCAAACATCTTTTCCATCTTTTCCGAACTGTTCTTTTATAAGAGTATTGAAGGTGGATATATAGCATAAATGGTTATCAAACCAACCATAGAATACCTTTCCCTTTGCATCGTTTACTGGTATGTTTATTCCCCAATCAAGATCTCTAGTAATGTCCCAATCTTGTAATCCTTCTTCAATCCAATGTAGAACGTAGTTTTTTATATCTACCTGAAGGTTGTTATTGGTTGTTAGCCATTCTTTTAGATCATCAGAAAAGTTTGATAATTTAAAAAAATAATGATTGCTAGATTTCTTTATGGGTGATTTTCCACAAATCCCACATTTTGGATCTAAGATTTCTTCAGGAACTCTTCCACATTTCTCACATAAATCTGAATATTGGTCATTTGACTTACAATAAGGACAAGTTCCTATAACATATCTATCAGGTAAAAATTTGTTATCAAAATCACAATAAAATTGAATTACTTCTTTTTCATATATATGACCATTATTTCTCAATTTATTGAAAACATTTTGTACAAATTCTTGGTTTTCATGAGAGCTTGTCTTATAAAATTTATCGAAAGATATCCCAATCGCATTAAAATCTTCAAGATCGCGTTTGTTCCAGTACTCAACAAATTCCTTAGGAGTTTTTTTTTCTTGTTCTGCTTTAATTAAAATTGGGGTACCAAAATCATCCGAGGCACAAACATGAAATACTTTCTTTTTTGATATTCGTAAAAATCTGGTAAAAATATCGGCCGGCAGATATGTTGAAGAAATATGTCCTAGATGGATTTCACCATTCGCATAGGGAAGTGCTGTCGTAACGACTATTGGTGTATCAGCTTCTACATCTATACTCTTATTATTATAAGATGATAATTCATTAGTAGAGTAAAAATCATTGTTATTCCTGTTGGAGAGCATTCGATGATAGGAATTTTAAATTTCCGTAATAAAATGATATTGGGGTCCTACAATAGTGGCGTAATTTTATAAAGCTGATAGTTAATGGCAAGAAACATTACTTTTATCCTTTATAACAAAAGTTTATTTGGCAATATTTATGTTATTTTGGTGCTCACAAACGGCCCATTTTATCTGATAGTTTCTCTTGTTCTGAAGAACATTATATTTATTTACTTATTTTTTGTTGGACAAGATATATGAAACTTTTATTTAACTGGTATTATTAATTAAATAATTTTCAGTAATTAAGATAAGCTTTAGTTTGATAGTCAACTTGATCTCTGGTAAGTTTATCAATTTTTATACCAAATGAAGATAGAGCCAAATGTGCAACTTGGTCATCTATTTTTTTGGGTACCTGATGAAATTCTCTTCCTAACTTTTTATAGTTTTTTAAAATAAATAATATAGATAATAACTGATTTGAAAAAGATAAATCCATTACTTCTGGTGAATTTCCCTCTCCCCCTACTAAATTGATAACTCTTCCTTTTGCAATTAGGTTAATTTTTTTTCCTTTAATATTGAAGGATTCTACATTTGGTCTCAACTGATTGGGGTGGTTATCTTGACTATACAAGTAGGCAACATCTATTTCTACATCAAAATGTCCAGCGTTAGCAAGAAACGCTCCATTTTTTATGATATCAAAATCGTATCGGGATATCACATCTTTTTGGCCCGTACAGGTAATGAAACAATCACCTTTTGGTAAGATAGCCTCAAGTCTTTGTACATTGAAGCCATCCATATGGGCTTCTAACGCTTTTATTGGATCTACTTCGGTAATCGTAACCATTGCTCCTAAACCTCTAAGGCAGGACGATACTCCTCTACCTACCCATCCATAGCCACATACCACAAATCGTTTGCCGGCGATCAATATGCCTAAAGTTCTTAATACCCCGTAAACCGTGCTTTGGCCTGTTCCATATCTATTATCAAAAAAGGATTTTGATTTGGCATTATTAACACCTATTATAGGATAATCCAAACCAGTTGTGGATTGAAGTGATAATATTCTAAAAATTCCCGAGGTAGTTTCTTCTGTACCACCATATACTCCTTTTATTTTTCTTTGATGAATAATACTATGTAGTTCTGCCCCATCATCTATAACTACATGTGGATTTGTATTTGAGACTTTAATAATATTTTCAAAAAACTCTTTTCTATTGGGATCTTTTTTTGCAAATACATTTATCTCATTGTATCGTAAAAATTCGATAATTTCAGCTTGAATAGATAGAGGATTTGCTGAACAAATGGAAATTTGTGCTCCAAGGGCTTTTGCAGCCATTATTAGCACAGAGGTTTCTTTTGTTATATGTAAACAAAACCCTAAATTAAAGTTGGATAACGGTTTTGACCTTTGATATTTTTTTGATATTTTAATAATAACTTTCATTAGACTTGTCGCCCATTCATATTCTAATTTTCCTCTTTCAACCAAATCTCGAGAAGTATTACTTTTTACTGCAAGAGGTTTTTTAGGTGATGAAGATTGAATTTTCATTTAGTATTATTATTAAAGTAGATAGATATTTAATGTCAAATATTATTAAGTAGACCTTATGAAGGTTACGGCCAGAATAGATATTTTGGATCAATTTATTTAAGGATAAAGTAATCCTATACTCTCATTTTTTGCACACAATTTTGATGTATTTAATATTTTATACATGAATATTTCTCAATATAACAGAACCGATACTTTGCTTTAGACAACATTGCATTTAATTAACATAAAGAGTGGTAAGAAAATTATAACCGATACTCAATTAAAATTGTAAGTTCATGGCTTGGATAAAAATTGCTCAGACAAGTGACATTCCTAACAATAAAGGTAAGGAAGTAAAGGTAGATGGAAATCGAGTAGCAATCTTTCATGCAAATGGAAAATACTACGCTCTAGAAGCATTGTGTCGACACCAAGATGGGTCACTTGCACCAGGGAAAATTGATGGCGAAGTAGTAGAATGTCCCCTTCATTTTTGGCACTATAACATTAGAACTGGAGAATTACTTGACTATCTTAAAGATGTAAAATTGGAAACTTATAAGCTAGACATACGGGGAAACGATATTTTTATCGATATTTAGTGAGTTGCCTTTTCTTCTTTTCTTATATATTTGAAGCTTGATTAAATAAAAAGATTGATTTTGAAAATATATAATACTCTTTCCACAAAAGTTGATGAATTACAATTTAATAATAATATTAAAATTTATTTATGTGGAGTAACAGTTTACGACGAATCTCACATTGGACACGCAAGAACTATTATTATATTTGACGTCTTACATAGATATCTTTTATCAAGGCACCATAAAGTAACATTCATTCAGACTATTACCGATATTGATGACAAAATAATAAAAAAAGCTAACTCTCTCAATAAAGACTACAAAGAAATATCTCAAAAATATATTAAGCAATATTTGGAGGATGCATCTAAATTAAACGTATTAGAAGGAGTTCATTATCCAAAGGCTACTGATCATATCTCCAATATGATAGAATTAATAGAATATTTGCTTGAAAAAAATTATGCTTATATTACTTTAAATGGAATTTATTTTGAAGTAAAAAAATTTTCTCAGTATGGAAAATTATCTAAGACAACTACTGAAAGTATTAATTCTGGGATGAGAGTAGAGATTGATCCTACAAAAAAAGATCCGCTTGATTTTGCCTTGTGGAAATTTTCATCTGACTCGCCTATATGGGAAAGTCCTTGGGGAGCAGGTCGTCCAGGATGGCACATAGAATGTTCTGCAATGGCTTTAAGACATCTTGGTAATACAATTGATATTCATGGTGGTGGAAACGATCTTATTTTTCCTCACCATGAAAACGAAATAGCCCAGTCTGAATCAAAGACAGGGAAAGAATTTGCAAAGATTTGGATGCATTGCGGTATGGTAAATATTAATTCTGAAAAGATGTCAAAATCCCTAGGCAATATAATTTCTATACGAAATGCTATTGACAAATGGGGAGCAAATGCCATAAGAATTTTGTGTATATCTACACAATATTCGAAACCTTTAGAATATACCGTTTCCAATCTTATCGAATCTCAGTCTAAATGGAGAATGATTGAGCATTGTTTTTATGAATTACAGTTTCCTATCGTAGATGAAGAAGAAACTTTTGATGCCTTAATATTATCAGAGAATACTCTAAATTCTGTAAGAATTTATATAGAAAATGATTTTAATACTCCTTTAGCACTTAGTGAATTTTTGAAATTTGTTTCTGAATTGAATAATTATGCGACTATGGAAAAGATAACAAAAAAAATTTCAAATATTGTATTTCCAATCTTTAATGAAATTTTGTATATTTTCGGACTTAGAGTGTTAGAATTGTCGGGCAAAGAGGTAGATGAAATAAATCACCAAATACTTGAGAGGAATAAATTTAGAAAAAATAAAGAATTTGAAAAGGCCGACACCATTCGCATCAAATTAAAAGAAAAGTATGGAATAGAATTAATCGATCATAAAAATTACAGAACTATTTGGAAAAAAATTGAGAAATAATGTCCTAGAAAAAGCCAAAAACAAGAATTCAATTAAAACTCTAAATAATTTTAATATTTATATATAACTTTAAGGTATTTTCAATGCTTAAGTAATTTTTTATGTATCTTAATGATGACATATTAATTGGATATATTTAGCCCTACCTTACATCAAATTTATAAAAAACCAACTTGTTTAATAATCTAAGATTCTAAAGACAAATTTTGTTGATGGTAACTCAATAATTCTTTTATTTTTTTGAATTTGATTTGATTATTTGAAACAAAGGAAATGAACAATTATGCAAGATTGAATACAATTCTCTTAAAAGATGAATTAACTCTCTATATCTTTTTGGCCAAATTAAAGGAATTATGACATTTAATAATGTAATTTTACCTAGTTGTTAATCGGACATAGCAGGATGATGGGAAGTTATATCTACATCAAAATGTGATTATTCTTGATCCTGGAAAACTTCTAGTTTGAATTATTTTCTTCGACTTATAGCGTGGATAAAATAGAAAATATTTTATAGAGTATGTTATCATTTTCGGTAAGGATAAAGCATTCTCTAAATCTTAGAATATGACGGTTAGATTGTAGTAAATTCTATTATAGCAATAGCATTTTTACAATAATCGGTCTATATTACGAATAATATTACAGTTGATGAAGTAATGTTGGACAAAAATGAAAAATAGAATCAGAATAACAGAGGCAATAACTGTACCATTTTTAATAACATCTAAAACACCTACTACTTTTGGAGTAATAATCGTCAGCTCTGACTTATTAATTTCTTCAATAAAATCTTATAAAGTATAATGGTATTCAGATGAATATATAACCAATACCTTTGTTCAAGATTATTATAAAAACCTAAATATTTAATCTGCAGCGCCGCCACTACATGCACAATATCCGAACTCATCAATTCGAGTATTACAAAGGATGCAGTATCCAAACCTATTATAATCCACATCGACAGCATACTTTCCAAAAATTTTAAGATGATCATCATCCTCATCTGAATCATCATCTAATGAAATAAAATTTCGAACAATATCGAACATATTTCCTACTATTACATGGTAAGCAGAGGTTAAAAACATTATGATAATTTTAGAGAATTGAATAGATCTATGTACTCGTTCATTCAAAATAATAGGCTTGACAATTATTTTAATTATGAAATGTTCCCTTGTTACATATTAAAAATTATGATTCGGTTATATATAATAACTAGATAATTTTGCTGTGTAACTAAAAATAAAAAAAAGTGATAATGTTACCAATTACTACATCTTATTGGTATTGTGGCTTTCCTTGTGGGTATTTTGGTTTATCATATGGGTCAGATTGGTATTGTGGCTTTCCTTGTGGGTATTTTGGTTTATCATATGGGTCAGAT
>JANWKP010000320.1 GCA_025451315.1 Nitrososphaerales archaeon
CTTTTATAAGAACTTGGTTATGTTTGATTTTTGGAATTTCTATATCTTCTATTTTTACAACTTTTCTTGGATCCTTGTTGTGCTCCCGATATACAGCTGCTTTCATTTGCTATAAAAAATACAATATGAAATTTAAAGAATAGGTTTACAAATTATTACAAAAAGCATACTTTTAAATTTTATAGGAAAAATAAGATTGTATAAAATTATTATTAATAATATATAACCTGTTAATATGCTGTGTTAACTTGATTATTTCACCTCCAATTTTCGATAGAATTGTGTTTCTGATTTTTTGCAATATAAAGATAAATGAACAATCTAATTATCCAATTGTATACTTACATTATTTTATTATTAGAGTAACAAATACTAATAACATATTATTGCAAAGATCGGTAGGATTGCAGATGATGAACATTCAACTAAATCAAAACTGAATTTACTTTAATAAATTTTGTCACAAATATAATTTGGAAATTAAGAAATATTCTCAATTAATTTTATGAATGATATTCTTCTGATCTCCAAATAAACTCATAACTATGAGTATAGATATCAATTATATTGCCAAAAGGATCTTCACAGGAAACCACTTTAAATGGCTTTTCAGGAGTTAATTCCCAGATCTTACTACGCTGTTTGCCTCCATTATCCACAATTCTTTTTGTTAATTCTTCAATGTTAGGATCAGTTAAACAAATATGAAAAAATCCTGTTTTCCAATATTCAAAATTGTTTTGACGTTTCTCCTCTTTTGGATCAATAAATTCAAAAACTTCAAGACCTACTTGATTTCCAAAGCTTAAGTGGGCTAATTTTAGTTTCTTAAATCGTTTACCAAAGATATCTTGAAAAAGCTTCCCAAGATAAGAATCATCAGCTATTCCTTCCATTGGAGGCTTTACTAAATTAAAACCCAATACTTCTGTATACCATTTCACTGCTTTATCCAAATCTAGAACACTTACAGCTACATGGTTTATTGTTATAGGATACTGATGATGTTGGTATGAAGGTTTATAAGATATAGAACTCATTTTATCTTGTTTAAAGAATTTATAGATTTAATATTTAAATTTGTCAATTTGTACCTACTTCATCTATTAGTTTTAGTTTACCTATCATGAACAAGATAAATACGTATACATCCCTAACTGGATAGTTTTTCTTACCCAGATTGAATATTTTTTATTGTTACAATTTATTAACTAATTTTAATCTTAATACTGCAAACGTCTTTAATTTAGTCATGACCATTATATTCAATCTATCATGATGCAGTACTAATATCTCTAAAATGAAAGACAAAAAAGGTAATTAAGACGCAATGTGTTACAGCTTCTCTACTATCTAATAGACGAATTCAGTTACAGGGTATTTTTGACTACAAACTTTTTAGTTGTTGGAAAACGACTATTGATCCAGATTCAGCATGGACGGATTGGAACCTTTCTTAATCCCACTATTCTTGTATGGAATAACTACAGTTTCACCATTTGAACGATGACATATCTATCTAGATTATACTCCATCTATGCATCGGAAATTATGTATTCTTCGTATCAAATCAGTTCTTCTTTATTATAGTATCAATGAACATTCCACTTCACGGGTGACCTAATTAGAGGTTTGGAGTAATAAATAAATCGTAAGTTGTAAATATAAAATATTTTTATGAATCTCTGTTATAGATATGTCAATTACATGTATAATTTGTGTGGATTCAGCTAGGGGATCTAATTGAATAGGAATCGATTAAAAGACTATCTTTTATTTAACAGAAATATTCTTATTGGTTTTGCTGGTGCATTTGTTACTAGCGCTGGAACTAGCCAAGTGATATCTAAAATCACTTCTCCGATTGTTAATTCTTTAATATCAATAGCTGTGGAAACGAGTATATTCTTAGCAATATTCGGCATTCTTTTCTATTTTGACAACAAAGACAAGTGTGTTGACAAACAAGGAAAGAGAAAAGAATCTGGGAAAGTGAAGTGGATTTTATTGAAACTAGTATCCACACTTTCAATTGCAGAAATAGAATACAATACTGTAAAACCTGCTATTCATTTTTGGCTTCTGACTCTGGATTATCAACCCTTCATTGCTTCGACCATTGCAAGTTTTATAAGCATAATAGGATATCTTGTTGTTGCGGACTCTATGGCATATTTCACTCGTTTATTTAAAAAATCATAAGATAGATCAACTAAAAATTTAATAAAACAAAGCTCCAAACTTTTAACTTGAAGATTACCCACAAAAAAATTTAAATTCCCTTTTATTACATCCTATAATGGAATCTCTAATAATGTAGTGATTCTCTGAATTATACCTGTGCAATCTGAACTCTTCATTTTGGAAACATATTTGGTTGATATTTTTAAATAAACCTTTACTGAAACTGATTGATTAAGAATACCATAGAAATAAAAAATTAGTATTATTTAATTATTTATTTTGACAATTTATCTAAAAGAGTTGCTAAACGTATGATTTTACTCTTTATTCCTAAACTAATAGTAGTATTAGTTTTAGTTTGTTTCATGATTTTATAATTAATCAACATACTTATTAATGGATTATAATTAATATGGTGTGTTGTTATAATTTTTTACGTATTTTATAAGTGCCTATAATATATCTTGTTTGTCCTGTTAAGTAAATGTTGTTACAAATTTTCGATTTTAAGAGAATTATCAAGAAACCAACTTTTTTTTAGTTTTTTCGCTTGATCACTTTCGTTTTATCAACCCATACAACCTCACAGGTAACAAACTTTTGTTTATAATTAGTGATGTTCCTATCTCCAATGTATATTCTTCCTTCCTGAGTTCCAAAATCTAGGTTACGTTGACTAGTCAGTCTACAAGCCAAATGTGCTATATATTGTATTAGAACAATGTATAGTATATTACACAATAAATTACTAGTATACTGGTTGATCGAGCGGCTAGCATAATACATTATGAAGATCTCTAGTAGTAGAATAAAAAATAACTTTAAATCATGCTGTATTTGCATATTGATAATTTTAGCAAAATGCGGAAATGCTGTCTTCTTTTGTAGTTGTTTTAGTTATTCTTTGCAAATCCCAATTTATCATGATTTTACAACATTCCAACATTTCTAGTTGATAAAAAATTTTACTAGTATGTTCTATCTCTCCTTTTGCTATTTTCAATTCATATTCTAACTTTTTAACTTTAAAATTTATTATATGTCTTAAAGATTCCAAACTATTCTTTTTTTGCTTATTTAGAACCCATTGTAATGTTTCAATTTGCAAGTTAAGCATATTATTTACAATTGGATAATTCTGAGGTCGAATGTGATATTCTAAAGTTTTAATACCTTCATAGATGTTTTCTTCTAAACTTCTTTCAAGAGATATAATCATCTGTTCAATTGAATTAAGTATTATAAAACAAGGAAATCACTTTTAATAGAGGGGGAGAGGATTACATTTGAATATGATCTCATCTAATTTTATTTTTTGTTAAAAATTCTATACTATACACATAAAAAATTTTAATGAATTAAATTAATTTTTTGTATACTTTAGTAACGATGAAGAAATCAAAAAAAATACTAGATATAGGTATCGACCCTCTATTTCTCATTGAATCTATCAACAAAGAACTTATGTCAATCTGTGTCAAAAAGAAATCATTGAGATAGAACTGAAATAAATAGGAAAAAGTATATTGAAACAGCAGATTTTCCGGAAAATTTAACACAAATTGCTAGTATGATTAGGAGCCTACCCTGGTCATATTTTTATTTGATAAAAATTGTGATCGTTTTCATTCCGTTTCTCCTCTTTTCAATCGTTTTCATTCTATTTCCTATCGATAACGAGTCGTTAAAGAATGTTATCTGCCAATTTTTTCATTTGTAAATCCTTATTCTTATCTATGAGCTTATTGATATGTTAATAGATGGAAAAAAATCAAGAATGTGGTTACGGTTGTAAAATCAAAGAAAAAATTGTAGGAGATAATCCCTGTTGACAAGTAAAATATTACTTCCACATGATGGTACAGATATATCAGATAAAGCACTTGAGAAATCGAAAGAATTTGCCAAAGCATTTAATGCTGAAATTTATATATTGCATATAGTAGAACATAGTCCTCTTCCACCATCACTAATTTTAGACCATGATCGACAATGGATAGCAGAATCAAGAAGAAATATTGCACAGAAATTAAAGGAAGGTTGGATAAAAATGGCAAAAGAAAAAATAAATCCTAGACTAGAAAAAGAAAATATAAAATTTAATTTAATTGTATCAACAGACGAGCTACCCATCAGTGAACAAATTCTTAAATTTGCAACAGAGAACAATATAGATCTTATTATTATTGGTAGTCACCGATTGAGTGAAATTTCAAAGATTAAAGCATTGGGTAGTGTTTCAAGAAAAGTTGCAGAAACCGTAGATTGTCCTATAATGATAATTCATTAAATCGTATGTGTGATTCCTAATTAGAGAAATTACTATTAAAAAGTTTTAAGATATTTTTATTACAGAAATAAAAATGACAGATTTTCTTTGTTTATATAGTACAACCAGCTCTATTAAGTTAAACAATAAAAACTATAGCTAGGAATATTCCATTAGTATTATTAAAATTAGATTTGAAAGAAATAAAACATCTATTGTTATAGTTATGTGTTCTCTTTATCTATATTTTCTAGGTAAGTCTACGTAATACTTTCAAGGCATTAGTAATATTCAAGGATGATAAAAATAGAACTTATGTTTCTGTATGGAACTGGTTTCAATAATTTGGTTTATGCAATATATAAAAAAAGAAAAAGAGTATCTACCTTTATAATAGATGAGACTCATTCAAATTGTTAGTTAACACTTTTCGTTTATGGATTTGTATAGAACCAATTGACAAATCTGTGCTTGGAATCTATATCTCAGAAGAGAAACATGCTTGTTACTGAAAAATTTCATTAGATCTCGTTGAGAAATATGGAAAACATGCTGTATTTACTAATGGTGGTACATGGTATCCAGAAGCATGTAACTTTTTGCATCTAAAACATATTGCCTATTTTTTGATAAATTATGAGAAATTGAACGGAAGAATCCAGGAGATTTGAACCATTCAATATAATGAGACGACTTTAATTTATTAAATTCAATATATAGTAATTTATAAAAAGAGAAATTTTTCTTTATTATTTGTCCTAATAATGGTCATGTTGTCCTGATAACAGTCCTACTATCTAACATGTTAAAAAAATAATATATAAAGAAGACGGATTTGTGGCTCAGTAGAATCCATTTAATAATAATTAAATTTAACATCCTATGAAGATTGTATGTAATACATCTGAACGTCAATTCTCTGTTCTGCATTCGTATTAATCTGGATGATATATGTTCTCCAAAC
>JANWKP010000321.1 GCA_025451315.1 Nitrososphaerales archaeon
ATCTGTTCTACATATAATTACTCATCGTGCTTAATTAGTAACACCCAAATTAACGTTTGTTAGTCAACGATTCAAAATAGGACTAAGATCGAATTAAATCTTCATTATTTTTTCTCATAGCATTCGCATTATGGTTACCAATAATATATTATATATCGTCTTTTAGTTTTAGAGTCTTAATCTTTTTAGTATGTAGAAGATTATAATTTATTCAATATTAGTAAAACATTTTTGCCCTATATAAGACAATAAAACAACTGCTTCAGTTAGCTTTGGCTGAGATATTTCAGGTTTCGCATTTTCAATTGCAAAAACAACTTCTTCTATTTCTCCAATCAAGTGAACAAAGATGGTCAAAATGCTACTTTCATATTTCACACTGTCCTGCGCTATAGCAATTGACTAATTAAATGTATTAAGAGATGTATTATATACATTAAATTTTCTAATACATGTCTTAATTACCATTATGTAATTTTCAAGACTTTAGACCTTTAGATTTTTATTAATACTAAAAGTTCAATAACAATTATTTAGCCATCTACGTAAAACTGTCAAAAGGTTTGTAACACTAATTTAATACGATATCAAAAAAGTAAATCACAGCATTAAGGAAAGAAGTATTAAGTGAACTGTAATATGTTATAAGGTAATGCTTAATAATCATCTATAGATCGAAAATGCATATTTATTTGAATTTTAGGAAATCAGAAAATATGGATACGATTATCATCAAGTCCACCTAATAGGCTAAGTAGAAATGATCATAATGATGACTAATATAGAAGATATTGATATGAATAGGCCTAGTAGATATGTAATGGTATTTGATGTATCCATATTGGAATATTTTCCAAGCTAAAAATATTAGAAAATTCATCTCTTTCCACAACATGGATTATTTTAGTATTTGACTCATGGTTACGCTGTTTCATAATTTGTGCAATTAACTGGATTAATCCATCCTTAAATTTTGAGTCAGAATAATTTATAAAATTATTATATCCTGGCAATTGATTTAACAATTTCTGTTTAAGATATTGTTTTTCTATGCGGCATAAATTAGATCTTTCAAAAAGGTAACTATTTGCTAAAGCCTCCTCAATGCATTCGTTAGTATTAAATACCTTAGTATAAATATTTGACAAATAATTGGCATAAAGTAAAGGATCACTACATTCTAGTTCTATGCTAGTAGTCTCATTTTCAATTAAATAATGAAAAAATTCATGTATATAAAGGTAAAAAAAAGAAGCTTGTGCAGAATCGATAGGATTATTAGTCAAATTAGGACAATCTCTATAAAATTCGGCTGACAATGTTTGTAAACATCTATATCGTATATGCACTCCCCATTTGTCTCGCGGTATATAGTGGTAGGGTTGATACCATGAACAAAAATTTGATTCAAAAGTAGAACCTTCAGGGATAGAAATATCAATTTCGTTAATATTATTGGCCAATCTAGAAACAAAATCAGTTTTTTCACAATTTTTCCAACTTAGTTCCATACCCTGAAATAACCTGACACTATCAGAAAAATACCAACTAGGGGAGATTAAACCAAGAAGTGGATTTTTAAATTTATCAAATTTTGATATATTTTGTTGTTGTAACCTGCATAATTTATTAATTAGATTCTCAATTGTCATTACTAATTCATAACAGAATAAAACTATTTGAACATAATAATTAACTATATCTCAGTTCGATTAGATATTTTAGGAATCGATATGAGAGGATGAAATAAAATCTAAAAAAATTTTTATGGATTGCCATACTTTTCAGTGGCAAATTTTTTATCCATGCTAGATAATTTATTACCACCTATAATATTCTGTCCATTTTTACGCAAAAAACCTGGGATAGGATATTCCATAATTGAGGTAGGATCAAATTCTGTAAATTGAGTTACTGGCTCTTCGTATCTTTGTAACACATTGAAAAATGTTTTTTCTCTATCCCAATTTTGTGTCCTCTTATAATAATCATAAACTTTATCTTCATCCCAACCAATATCTGCTTTAGGCGAACTTTGTTCATGTATAAACCCTAGCGTATGACCCATTTCATGAACTGCAACTCTCTCAATTTCTTCGTCAGGGATTTGTCTGTCGTGAGGCCAACCAAAATTCATTGTCGGTTTTTTTTCAGGATTATTTAAGATATCTTTTCCAAGCCAAGACCAATGTCCCTTATTTTCTTTGAAAGTTACAAAAACATTGGCACTATCATCATCCACATATTCAAATTTCAAGGTACTTGCAAGAGGTAACCATAAATTAAATTTTTCTTTTACTTTTGTGATCACATTCGGATCGCCCTCCAAAAATCTAATTTTGATTGTCGTTCCCTTTGGCCACATTAATTCTGTAATACTCGCAATAGCACCAGATGAGTCCTTCTTATAAGGATCTATACTTCTAATTATATCTATGCACACATTTATGAGATCATTCATTAACTTATTAGGAATATTTTGGTTTATAAGGCTATTGGTCGTTGAGGGAATATATGATCATGTATTGGAATTTTAAAAAAATGCTCATTTACACAAATTAAATATGAGGAACAATGTTAAGATATATAAACAGTACATGGTTTTTTCGAGTATATATTTGCAATAATGGATGAGATGTGTAATAATTAGTTCTCCTCCTGCACATCGATTTGCAAATATCCAAAAGATCCTGTTAATTAATATGAAAGTAACTATTTTGTGACATCATGGAAAAAGATAGAACAGAAGGCAACTCAAATGAATGGAATTTGAAAGATGGAGTGTCTCGTCGGCTAGCAGGAACCACAGGGGAATATATGTCCCAAAGTGAAGGTCAGTCCGTAAGCAATGTTCGTATTTTGTCTTCGGAATACACCCAACAAATGCCCATAGTCAATGAATATGATTGGTTACAGTTAGGGCCCACTTGTATTCCATTTGGAGAAACAGATTCACCTGCACGAGTGATAGTTTCAGGGAGGATAACATCGATAGTAATTAATCCAAAAAAACCTGAGATAATATTTGTAGGAACAGCTCAGGGAGGTGTTTGGAAGACTATAGACAATGGAAGAAATTGGAAAGCAACTACGGATGATTGTCTCTCTTTAGCCATTGGGGCATTAGCAATTGATCCTAAAAACACCAATGTATTGTATGCAGGAACAGGTGAAGGGAATCTCATGGGAGCCTCTAATCCTGATAGTTATTATGGATGTGGAATACTCAAAACAACTGATGGTGGTGATAAATGGGAGATTATGCGAGATAATGAAAACAATTTTGTTGGAACTAGATTTTTTCGAATAGCTATCAATCCTAAAGATACAATGATTTTATTTGCTGCCACTAGTAAAGGAGTTTATAGAAGCTTAAATGGTGGAGAAGAGTGGAAACTTATGACTGGACTCCCCAGGATATCAGGATCAGTGAAAGCAGTGTCAGATATAGTCATTGATCCAAATAGTTGTGAAATAGTATATGCCGCATTGTGGGGCGATGGAATTTACAAAACGACAAATTCCAATTCACCCAATCCCGTATGGAAAAAAATTGAGGGATTACAGCAGTCAAATATTGGTAGAATAGCAATTTGCATTTCCAAAACTAATTCAAAGATTATTTATACACTAATGAGTGGCGGTGATCCTGCAGTTGTTATGTATTTTTATATGAGTGAGGATAGTGGGTCAACTTGGACTTTCATACATTTTCCAGATATAACAATCAAAGGCGATAGATTTAACTATGACGAAAACGGCCCTGAGGGAATAGGACTTCAAGGAAACTATAATTTAAACATCGCTGTAGATCCTGACGATAATAATACTGTTTATTTGAGTGCAATGCCCTTGCTAAAAGCAATTAGAAATCCAAGATCTAAAAATTGGATGTTTATAGATGTAGGGAGAAATATCCATACAGATAATCACGCTTTTGCATTTCATCCTACGGACAATATGATAATATTTACAGGTAATGATGGTGGAATTTACAAATCTACTGATGGTGGGTTGACATGGGATGATACTATGAATGAAGGATTATGCATCACTGAATTCGAGTTTATGGGTCAGCATCCAGAATCCGATGCAGTAATAATTGCTGGAACTCAAGATAATGGTACTCTACAATTTCGCAATAGTCCGGCATTTTATTTCTGTAGTGGGGGCGATGGGGGATTTGCTGCAATAGATCCAAATAACCCAAACATAGTTTATCATACCGATTATGGTCCTACTATTCATCGATCAGATGAGGGAGGAATGTTTGGGCTATATGAAAATGGAGGAAGCTGGAAACCACTTTATGAAAAAATTGATACCGATAAATTTGGAAAAGAAGCACTCTTTTATCCACCTTTCGCATTCGATCAATCCGATCCCAACAATTTAGCAATGGGGACCAAAAATATTTATCTATATGATCAAAGACAAAAGAAATGGGAAACTATAGATACGCTAGGATTATCTGCAGAAGAGCTTATTTCGGCAATAAATTACATTGATTCAAATCTTTTATGTGCGGGGACAACACTAGGAAATATGTTTCTTCTCAAAAAGATCAATAATAAATGGACAACTTTAAGGCTGGAACCAGAGGACATTGCTCTTCCTGGTCGATATATATGGGATATTATAACCTATCGTGAAGGTAATGAATATTTAAAAAATAATACTATAATTGTAGCATTAGGTGGATTTAATGCAGATAAAGAACCATCGCATGTATGGCGTGGCGAAATTTCTGATGATAATAATACAATCAAATGGGAAAATATTAGTGGAGAAATTGATGATAATAAAACTTATCTCCCGAATTGTCCAGCTAATGCCATAACCATGGACTTTTTTAACCATGATATAATATACGTTGGGACTGATCTAGGCGTATTTAGGACTATGGATGGAGGCAAATCCTGGGAACGATTTGGAAAAGGTCTTCCTAATTGTGCAGTATTAGATATACGACTTTTATATTATAAGGATGAACGTAACTATATGCGGCTTTTACGATTAGTTACGCATGGTAGAGGCATGTGGGAATTAGAAGTGGATAGAAGAAGCAATAAAAAAGAAGTAGATCTTTATGTAAGAGACCATGTTATGGATACGGGAAGGTTTACCCCATCGAAATCAGGATCAATTCAATCCTCATTTGAGGATCCTTTACGAAATATTAAATATGTTGATGAACATAAACTCCAATTTGACGATAACTACGATTATCTGTATTGGTGGATGTGTGCCGATATTAAAGTTGACCCTCCATATTATCAAATGGATATTGATGATGTAGACTATGTAAAATTTGAATATAGAATCCGAAATAAAAATCCTATAGCGGGCGAAAAAAATCGTGTATATGTACAAGTACATAATAGAGGCATAAAGAATGCTAGCAATGTAACCATTAAATTATTTTACGCCAAGATTATAGATGAAATTAGTAATGAAAGAACAAAATCTTTTGAGCCAAAATTACCTGAACTCTCACAAAACTTTTGGAGAGAATTTCTGAATGATCATGCTGATTCAAGTCCATGGGAACAGATTGGAGAAAAAATAAGTCTTCCAATGAAACCTAAAACATTGACAAATGTAGAACCTACAGTGATTTGTTGGGAATGGGATACCCCTAAGGAATGGGAATGGGAAACGTCAGCAGGTGTAAATGATGTAATTTGTGATCGAGTTGCATTGCTTGTAGTAATGGATTCCATTGAAGATCCAATTCCAGAAGAAAATAAAAAAATCATAGATGCAGAGGAATTAGTTCGAATTGAAAAACACGTAGGAGTTCGTGTATTAAAAGTAGATAGATCAGCTCCTCTCATTAAATGAGTTTATTGATTGAACAGGCGAGAAGATGAAATGCTGTATGGATATGACAAACTTATATATATCAACCTTTCCATCTAGTTTTGGAAATATTTCGACATCGAAAAGGTCACCGTAACAGGAATAATCATTTGGAGTGGAATACGATTAGAATTGATGTTACCATGCACCATTCATGAAAACTCCATTACATCTTACTTATCATCGTTGAAAATTTGTAATTTCAACTTTATACTCGAGCCAAGTGTACTGGAATGGTGGAGTTTCAGTTTCTGTCTTATTACTTTTTGAGATATGTATATATTTTCTCACTAGGGGAAAACAGACAAAATAGACTTAGAGCCTATCCCAAAATTATTTTTCTATAGATAATGATACAACATGAGAACTGTACCAATCCAAGATAGTTCTCAACATTCTTTTCATATCGTGTGAACAGTTTCCTGAACCTGTTGTGCCAT
>JANWKP010000322.1 GCA_025451315.1 Nitrososphaerales archaeon
AAGAAACATCAGGGCCAGACGCTAAATTACCACCAAGCGATTCCCAACCACGCCAACTTCCGTTAAACCATGTATGCTTTAGGGCATTATCGGTCCCTCTTGCAAAAACATCTATTCTATTAGGACCACACGATACAGCTGCCGGGTCAGAAGACAAATTTCCACCAAGCGATATCCAATCATGCCAACTTCCGTCATACCATTTATACCATAAAGCACTGGGTTGGTTATGTGCTCCATAAATTGCTTGAATACCATTAATATCATCTGTTCGTAAATCGCGTCGAATCCCCCCATAGTATGCGTACATTACTGCATTAGTATCGCTAGAATGTCCCAAACCTAAAGAATGACCTAACTCGTGAAGTGCTACTGAGGTAAGATCAATCCCTGTTGGTGGATTATTATTAGACCATGTTTCAGCATCATCAAAATGTAGACGACCATCTTCAGGAAAGAATGCATGTGCGAGAATGCCACTTGAACCGTCAAAAGGATAACCATCATTGTGGTCTCCTACCTGCCAGCTTATTCTAATATCTCCTTCAGAACCAACTTCACTAAAATTTAGTGGAGTTACATTCTTCCATTGATCTAATGAATATGTTATAGCTCCTTTTATTACTGAGTTGGAGAGATCAGAAGAAAAGTTTTCAAACCTGTAAGACAGATTGGTTTTATTCCATCTTCCTACTATAACATAATCTACTTGTTCGCCTTCAACCATGTCGGGATTTCCACATCGCGATTTTGACATTAAATTCAAAGTTTGTTGATCTAGTTTCCCTGTTATAGGTAGCTTGTTAAATTCCTGGAATTTCTTTAATGCTTCTTTTGTATTAGCATCAAATGTGTCTTCTTGATCTGGTGGCTGAACAGATTTATTTACATCTATTCTAAATTCTACACTCTTTGTTTTATCAGTAATCATATAACCAAAGGCCTTGAGATATTGATGCAAGTTTTTTACTTCTTCACCTTTATCACCAACGTTTAGAAGGTTTTTGGGTATATTTGTCAATATCTAACTTCATCGACTCATTTATAAAAACTTTTTTATTCTTTATATTTGCGAAATTAATATATTAAGGCGGTCGGATTAATCCTTCTTCATTCAGAGAAGGCGTAATCATGTCAAGAATTAATTCAATATTTTAAGGAGTTTTGTGAAGATAATTGTAATTTAGTTTAGAATTCTATCTTATGATACTATTTTCATCATAATATAACTCGTCTTAAGTTATTAATATAACAACAAAAGGATTCAATCGGAAGAAGAACTTCTATCGCAATAACGAATCTTCATTTGGGGGACGGTATGTAGAGTACTAAAGATAAAGAAGCAAGCGAACATGTATGGAGCATAAAAAGTTCTCCAATCATTTGATAAATGCTTATTTGAGGAACATTCTTTGAAATTATTATAGAAAGATATTAAAATAGTAAAAAATATAGAATAATATTACTTTAGTTTAGGACCAAAACATTTATTTTCTTATTGGATGTATCCGTGAGGATACGATTCAAGATTGAACATAATCGCATATAGAGAATTTCTTAATTGGTGATTGTGGACTGAATCGGCTGCATGTTGTTAACGGTACAAATTCCAATATTCCTATAAATATTTCAGTCTTCTCCAATTCTTTCAACAAATATCCGAAGTAGTCAAAAAAATCTCCATAAATCTATTCAAGATGATTTAATTTCCGAATGGGCCGGGTCGGATTCGAACCAACGACCCCCGCCATGTCAAGTCTAGATCCAGTAACAGTTTATAATAATGAAATAGATAAGAATCATTCAAAAAATATTCGAGAAATAAAGTGGGATAAATACAAGGAATATCTGGAAACAAATGGAATAAGAAACACTGTTAATGATAGATATAATTATTCGATCAAATATTATCATTATCTACTAAATCCTGAAAAGATCAATGAATTATTGACTTTTACTCCCAATAAGAGATTACATATTATGAAGGCCTTATCATCACTATCGAAGTTTTGTGGATGTCATGAAACATGGAAACAAGACATTAAGAGACATAATATAAAGTGGTCAACAGGTGAAAGTTCGCTAAAAGTGTTTGACAAGATATTTAATAATACAAATTATGGAGAAATGTTAAAATGGATAAAACAATCGATATCTATTTTACCTGAACCACAAGCTAATCTCTTAGTTTTCACCACATTAACAGGATTAAGGCCAAGCGAATCTGTAAAATGTGTTCGTCTAATTCATAATAAATTAGATGAGTATTGGAATAAAGATAAGGAGTTACTTGAGCATTACAAATTCGGCTACGAATTTATTCGAAGAACTAAGAAAGTCTATGTAAGTGTGGCTAATCATTCTATCATTAAGTTAGCTCAGAGCTGTTCAATGGATGATAGTTATAACAAATTAAAATTAATGTTGAAAAGAAAAGGTCATGACATACAAATGTATTATTGTCGTAAGGTATTTGCTACTTTTTTGAGAAATCATGGTGTAGAGTCTGAAGTAGTGGATTTACTACAAGGTAGAATATCAAGTTCGGTATTTGTAAATCATTACTATAGGCCAGATATAAACAAGATTATAGTAACAAAGGTGAAACCTGTATTAGATGAATTAAGAATGGAGTTAATTGGACAATCACAAATTAATAAGTCCTAATAAAATTATCTTTTGGTTTCAATTATAAAATCTAAACCTGCAAGAAATGGAAAAGGAAACGATAGATTAGCAATCGGTGAAGGTAGTGAAGACAGTGAAGGTTCTGGAAAGCGGGACCCTTTAGTTTTTCTCTAACGAAGACGAAAAAAAGAGGGAACATCTTGTGGATAATAAAGTATGATCAATCTATTTTCTCTTTTGCTTTGCCTGCAACATCCTTTGTCGTGTCTACTACCTTGTCTTTGACATCTCCTAACTTATCAGTTATACTTCCTAAAACTGATTCGCCATTACTTTCTCTTTTTTGTTCATAGGTTTTAAGCTCGGATTCATTACTATTCAATATTAATTGTGTTCCGTCATATCCTCCGATCTTGGATTTTGGTATCGTGTATATATTTTCACTTACTCCATCTTTTTCTACTATAATAGAGTCACCTCTTTCACCAATTATATTTCCTACAACTTGACGATCGGATAAAACCACACCTTTTTTTGACACAATAAGTTCTGAAAAATCTATATCGGACATAATTACTTTGGGTTACATAACTATAAATATATAAGCTTTTTGAACCCTCCATCATAAATGAGATATATCTTGGTCCGTAGGAAAAAGAATGATCGTGATTACTAATAATTAACCATTTATTTTTGACTAGTTTGGCTATTATACATCATGATCTGAATGATTTAAAATTTATAGTTGCCAAGATTATCTATTATAATTCTCTGTTTCCCATTTTAAATCTACGAAAGCAATTAACTCTTTAGTTTCATTATTAATAATAGGAAAACCAGTCAATACCTTACTAATATCCTTAGAATCTCTTTTAACTATAATTCGATGTTTAAATTTGTGTGAGCCATCAGGTAGTTGATTTATGTAATCGTCAACACTAGGAGGAACCATAATCATAGTTCCCAGTAGAAATCCATAAGGTATTGGTAAGATTTTCCTGCTAAATTATCTATCTTTACAGAATAATAGCCATTATATTATATGTTTAAAGGTTTTTGTTATTGAAACTAAATAAAATTCTTTTTTATGTAGTTGATTTGATAGGATAACCATTTAGGTTAATCCTGATTTATTTACATTACCTCTCTTCTAAAACCTTCACTGGTTTCACTGGTTTCACCATATCGTCAATGTTACTATTAAACCTGACTTGATAACTATTTCTTATTTGTTAATATTTGCGCGGCAGCCGCACAAAAAGTAGATTACGTTTAAATAAAACAATTTTCTGTTCACGAAATGACTAACGTTATTCAGGTCCATTAGAGGTCAAATATGAAGATTCACGAGTAATCATTTAGACATGTCGAACTAGTGCCGTGTGTAATTTACCGCGGGTTCGGTGGTATGTGATACAAATTTGACTCTAATTTATTCACGATGTTTGAATCAAAGATAGCAATATTAAATCTAGAATAAATAAATAGAATTCAGATCTGGTTTTCAATAAATTCAAAAAAAGTTAAGGAGGGAAGTTTTCTATAGAAATGTAACTTGGAGAATCTTGTCGTAGAACAAAGAAAATATTTGGTTGGTATTCTGTTCCATTAATGGTAATTGGATAACTTGACCAGCCTCGATATGTAGTATTGTTTGGATAATTAGTGATAGTATTAACTGGAAAAGTAGTATCTATCCTCTCAATTTGGGAAGTTATGTTTGAAATTGGTAATTTAAATGCAAAATTGACTCTGATAGAATCTTCTGAAAAATCTATTCTGTTGGGACTTGATAAGTATGGATAGATTTGATAATCAGTTGCGTTAGTATGAGGATTAAAATTAACGAAAATCCCATTAGGATCATTAATTTTATACACTTGACCACTGGTGAATGAATAGGCTTCCTCATCAGGAACAACCTCTGCTTGTATAATCAAATTCTTCATTGGAGTTTCTGTGGAATTATCTAAAAAGGTCCTCTCGCTTGTTAGAGTAGAATTATTCTGGGCGTAGGCAAATGATATCATTGTGCCAATACTAATTAGAGATAAGAAAAGCAAAATCCTCTTCATATTATCATTCATAGTTTAGATCTTATTATAAAGTCTTTTAAAAATTACAATCGGTGGGATTAGGTCCCGTCTGGTATGAGGGTTCGGTCGTTCAGATGTCTGCCTCATTGCCATCTTCCTTGTAATCTAAATTAGATACTTTCTTGTTCAGTAAATTGTAATGAATCTCTGTGATTTTCTCACTTGAATATGCGATTTCTATGTCATTCTTTAGTTTGTTTAAATGTTCCTTTGAACTAATGTTCTTAGGAGAAATACTTATTGACTCGATACATTCCCGGAATATTTCTTCGTAGAGCATATAAATATCATTTTTAAGACTGTTGTAGTGAAGTTCATTTATCTTTTCGTTTGAATAAGTCCGTTATATCACTCTTCAAATTGTCTAATGGTTCAATATCATTTTCAACCAATTTTCCATCTCCATATCGTGATTTTATTCTCTGATGGTAATAGTTTAGTTTTTTGACATCTCCTTTAGACCGACAACGTCTATCTATTTTCCAGATTTATCAAAAAGATTAAATGCATCCCTATCTATGTGTAAATTAAAATCCATAGGATCTTTTCCTGTTACTACATCTGATGTTATCAAGTTTTCTGAGGAAGTAATAATCTCTTCTATCTTTTCGGGGTTTTTCTTTTCATCATCTGATAATCCCATCCATTTCAACTTAATACTTTCTAATTCCAATATAGTTTCATTATATTTAGTCAATTTCTGTTCTATTCTAGTATTTTCCAAATAAGCTACTAATGCTGCACCAATAGTAGTTGTAAGTGCGATCCATAATTGAAATCCTATGGCAGCTAAAAATGTCCCTGCTCCCCCTACTATATATATGATACATTGTCCTGCTTTCATTCTTCTTTCTAAATACTTGGATCTATTTTTATAATATCCTATATGATCCTCAATTCGAATATTCATATATTGATGAATTGTGATATCCTTAAAGCCATCATCCAAGTCATCGTCCGCTGATCTATTAAGTATAGGAACTATATTTCCCTCATAGCTCTTCAATAGATCTCTTGCGTAATTAGTGTAAACAGCTTTATTTCTGTCCATCACATGTAAAGATGTC
>JANWKP010000323.1 GCA_025451315.1 Nitrososphaerales archaeon
ATATATGTAATTCCTTCTTTCCTCGGTTTCTGCCAATCAATCCTTTTGGCAGATAAATGGTCGAGCATAAGTATCAATAGGATTAGAGGTATATTGAACTATACCTTAATGATTTATAGTGGTATATTGCATAATCTTTAATTATTTCTTATATAGTATCGTATAAAGAATCAAATGGGAATAACTCTAAAAAAAGTTGTTGAAAACATTAATACTCTATCAAACAAACAAAATTCCAAGATTATTAACAATTATCATAATTATCTGATTGAAAAAGGTAATTCAATAAACAGCCAGATAGCCTACTTGAAGACTGTTTATTATTATGCAAAATATTTAGAAAATACAAATATGATAGATGTAAAGCAAAAATATGAAATTATAAATTATCTAAATACAAAGATAAAAAATTATGATATGGAGAAAAAATATATAACAACATGGAATGACTATTTATTAAAACTTAGAACTTTTTACAGATGGGTCTATAACTGTGATGACGAAAGTAAAGGGCTAGAATACTGGACTACACCAGATTTTATAAAGATAAAGAAAAAACAATCCAAAAGGGATAGTCCCTATATGAGTAATGATATTTGGGAGAGAGATGAATTACAAGTAGTAATCAAATATGAAATTTCTAGAAGAAACAAAGCAATCATAGCCTTATTATGGGATCTTGATGCCCGACCTCATGAAATTACTCTATTAAAAATAAAACACATTAGGCTAAAGGAAAAATACGGAGAGGGGGAGATACCTTTTACAGCAAAGACTGGAAGTGGTCCAATATTACTTACATTTTCACTTCCCTATTTGCGTGATTGGCTTAATGAACATCCAGACAGAAATAATAGTGACGCTAGACTAGTATGCACGCTAAGGGACGGTTCACCAATAAGTACAGGATATATATATAATATCATGATCCATTTGAGAGACAGAATAAAAAGATTAGTGGAATGTGGCTCAATAACTGATGAAAGAGAAAAAGAAAGACTAGAATATTTTCTAAATACTAAAAAATGGAACCCCTATTGTATAAGACATTCAGCAATAACGGCCGACTCTGACTATTTACCTGAATATGCATTGAAAAAGAAGGTCAGATGGTCCATGAATTCACAGCAAGGAAGGCGATATATTAAGAATAGAATGGGCGATGAACTTCGAAACAAAATATTAGAGCAAAACGGAATTATTGTTGACGGTGAGTTGAAACCAAAATCAACAATCATGGTTTGTCCTCGCTGTGAAATAGTCAATCAGATAGAAAACAAATATTGTTCTAAATGCAGTTATCCCCTGAATCCATCCGCATATGAAGAAATTAAGCAACAAGAAGAGAATAAGATTATAGAACTAGAAAAAAAATATTCCGAAAAAATATCAACCCTCACTAGCGAAATGGAATTCAAATTTCAACAGTTGCTCAATAAAATAGAATTACAAAAATTGAGTTAATGGATATAACAGGGAAGAAATTAAAATCCAAATTTATTTTGTTGTACCCCTTTATCATGATATTTTTACCCAAATTATTGATGCTCTAGTTCACATAGCAAAGTTCTAACAGTTATAATACTAAATTACTGGTATTAGAAAACCATTGAGATAATATTCTGCATATCCATATATGAAAGTTGATTTACAGCATCCAACATACGAACAGATCAGAAATAATGTGTATTATGAATTTCAGATGGTAATTTCCAAGATATATATCAAACCAAATTCAATAAAGTTCTAAAATCTTTAAAGTTACATAGGACCTCAAAATCTTTATTCAAATGGTATTCCCTTTGATTCCTTTTGATTCCATCTTTTCAATTTCGGATTTGCCATAGTATAATAAGTAATCATCTTTGTAGGCTTTTACCGTAAATTGTACTGTTTCTTTAAATCCATCTTCATTTGTCACAGTTAATATAGCCTTATTTTTTGCATTGTTCAGCTCCAAATGGATACGGAATTTATCCTTATAATTAACCTCTAGAAAATCTCCAAAAAAACTGTTGCCAATAGAAGAATAGTGCAGGTCGACCTTGTCAGATATGAGATCCATTACATCTGCGAGGAAAAATTCTAGTTCCCCTTTCTCCCTTACCAACAGTTCATTCCAACTAGCCAAATATCTGAGTTCTTCCTTTGGAAATTCTAGTTTAATATTTTCCATTTTTTGTTTATAAACGATATCCTTGCAGATTGCTTTGGCTTTATCTAGTGAATCATTAATGGCATTCGCTATTTCTAGAGTGTTTCTGTTCTGCTTTAAGAATTCTATTTTGAAAAAGTCAAGTGATTTTTCTACAAGATAAACTGCAATACTTAATTTTATTGAATCGTCATATTTTTCATGTTGTAGCAAAAGATTAAGAATATCTTTAAAATTTTCTTGGGTATAAAGTTCATCTCTTTTTTCTTTTGGAAGTTTTTTATATAATAAGACCATGTCAGCCAAATCTTCTTTCAAGCTATCTTTTATACGCCCCCAAGTTTGGTACGCATTCGTGTCTTCTTCTGCGACTTCTAACCAAGTATGTTTGTATAATTTACTTCTAAATGGTTGTTTGAACATAATGTGTTATTTTTATTATATTTAATCACATAAATAGTTATATCCACCCTATTAGATATATTTTATAAATGATTAAAAATATTTCCTTTACAATTCCAAGCGAATTGTTGAGAAAAATTGATAGTGATAGAGGGGACGTTCCAAGATCTCGTTTTATTATAAGATTATTGGAGAAAGCATTCAAGGCGGAAAACACATCTTGAATATTGAAAATATGATGACTGTTGATCAAAGTTTCGAGGCTAAGGATCAACAGACGATGACTACCGGGGAGATATCCAAGATGAATGACCTCCAAAATGCTTCTGACAGTATACCAGTTAATGATATCCCGGTATATAAAAAATGTGATGGCCTTTATTGTAACAAAAATGCAAAAAAGCGTTTGAGAATCTTATACATAAATAAATCAGGATGGTTTTGTAATGATTGTAGTAGAGATTTGCTTAATTTAGGGTTAGGCTTTGATGTATAAAATGATCATTGAGAATTTTCCAAAATCATATCAACTTAACCATAATTGTATCGAGCATATAGGACGATACAACAAAAAAAATGATCTAAAATCTAATTCAGAACCATCATCCTATTGCTATAGCAAAAAAAATACAAAGGTAGTGTCCACTTATAACAAAGAAAAAGTATTAACTGAAAAATGGGCTGAATATCAAAATGTTCTAATTCTTAAATTTCCAATCAAGATGCAAGAAGAAGTAAAGTTTTTACGAATAAAATGGATCAAACGAAATGACAATTCGAGGAAGAGTATTACTAATTGGGGTAGTAGTTTATGAATTCTCAAACCGCAAAAGAAAGTTATGACACTCTATGTGATTTATATGATTACTTTTCTATTCATTGTGTGAAATTAAATGATAAAGGCGAGTCGGTATTAAATCGTCCCCTGGTAGAGATTAATGATAAAGAGATAGTTATAGATGTCATAATTTTTAAAGACGATTGGGATTTGCTTATGCGATTATTAAAATTTCCGATTTGTGGTAGAGTGAAGATTATACAAATTGTAATGGATGCAATATTGTGTCTGGATTTAAACGAAAAAGTCTATTGCGATCTATCAGACAAGGGTGTTTGTATAATTACATGACCGTTATTATGTTACATTTTTGGGATGGCGATTCTACTATTAAAAGATTTGACACAGAGAGATGAAAAGTCTAAATAATCAATCAGGAAGTCGTAAGAAGTTTCTATCCATTACTTATCCATTGATTGACCTAGAGGGACAAATAAAATTAAAAATATCTCGATATGAAACACGACTCCGCTATGACAACTATTGAGGGCAAGAGTTCATCCATTCATCTTCTTATCTTAATCAAAATTAGATGTGTCCCGATTAATTATCCGTTACAGATAGACGGTGAACCATTTTTGATTTGGATAAATAATAAAAATATAACAAACATTTCATCAGGTAGTCACGCATTCATTAGAATAGATAGGAATTATGAAGGAATATGCTCGATACTCGGCATAACATTTCCATCTATAGAACCGTTAGGCAACACATCATTCACGAGTAATTGGAAATCGTCCATCTCAAAGGTCATAGGGGTAGATTTCCTATAATTTGATAAATAAAAGAGTATTGGCTTTCTTAAAAGGCAGATCATCACTAGATGATGAGTCTCACTCAACTAAGGAAGCTAGAGCGCTGGTTGACGAATTGGAAACCATAAGTGGCAAAAAAATAACTGGTAATATGAGATTGGTGTTAGAGAAGATGGGAGAATTCAATTTGGCAAAAAAGTATCCTACGATTAAGGATATCGTAATTCTAGGGCTTAGGTATGAAAATAAGAAAAAATTGATTGCGAGGGCAAAGGGAAGGGATCTTGTTGTTACTCACCCGAGAAGAAAAGGTCATGCAATAAGATATGCGCTTTCTAACATGCAAGACTTTGAAACGGAAGCCGATGTGCCCTATGATGTTAAACCTTCTAATGAAACGATAAACGTCAACGAGATTTTAAAGATATCGAAATTTTACATGGATGCAGTCGGCGAAATGCTAGACCATAAATTTATTGAATTCCATCATATTGTAATCGCCATAGAACTAAACTTTAAGGATGATTATCAATATTTTAATTGGAGTATCCCATCTCAGAAAAATAAAGCCAAGGTATCAAATTATACCCTAACAAGATACAGAGGGGTTCTATTAACTCTCTATCCCAACGGCAGGATGATAATGACAATAAGATCGTCCAAACATCCGTTCAATTTGTTTACCCATGATGGCTTGATGGATTTTTATGTTACATGTGGTCAGATTGTCGAACATTTTTGCAGAAACATTGGAGGTGGGGAATTACTATCGGCCGACCCTATGGAGTGGAAAGTCTTGCAGATAGATGGTGCGTATGACATACCGATTAAGGAACTAGAAAGAGCAGTAGTAGAAAAAATACCTATCAGGAAAGGTGGCGGAATTTCTTTCAAATTTCCAGGAGGATATTTGAGAGTAAAACACCTAAACCAACTTTACCAGATTTATCAAAAACGCTTGCCATATAAAGGAAAATGTTTGAGGATGGAAAACAGATTGTCTTTCAAACAACCCTATCCAAGTTTTAAAGACATAGAATATAATTATTCGGACAGAAATGGAAATGGTGAAGAGTCGAGGAAATAGGGTTAGAATAGAATAAGGTGTAAGTGAAACAAATATGCAATGTATTAAAAAATAAGTCATTAATTCTGAACGGCTACTCCAATCATTCAAAAAATAATTCATATTTTGAAGTTGGTGGAGCATCTATGAGAAACTATTATCAGCAGATTGACTTTCATTGGCGAATTTAGAGCCGCCAATAAAGTATCCAGCAAAGTTCATTTACTATTAGAATTTAGGATCAAGTAGAATCATTCATTCATGCAGATATTAAGATCATTATTGCTATTAGTAGCGTTTAAAACCTCTAGTATTTCTTAGAACAATCTTCTACAACATTATTAAAATGGCTAATCGAATATCCCTTCAATAATGTTCTAGACTAATCAATAACAATATTACAAATTACTTGTAAGATCAGAATCTGTTTTACTCGATCACAATTTTAAGAACGTTCAAAAAAAGTCGTCAACAAATAACAGAGAACAAAAGAGAAAGAGCTTTATGTTATTACTACTTGTATATTAATACGAATCCAGATTTTTCAAATAAAATTAGTGCTCACCTAGATGAAGAATATGGTTCTTTGTTTGGGGACAATATTGTAATATTAAAAAGAGTAAAATCAATTAGGCAGCTAAAAAATACTGAAAAGGAATGGACGAGATTATGTTACAAAGAAGCCATATTGAGAGGGATTACCTTGGTAAATCATATTCAGTGCTATATTGCATCAAAGACAAAGATATGGATTGAAAGAACCGGAATAGAATATCTAAAGAAATCTGAGGAACTGGAGGACAAAAAATGGTTTTATAAGATGGCAAAAGACCATCATGTATACATTGGATTATACAGAAGAGTCATAGATGAGCTGGAATTATCAAAGAAGGAACTTTGGAATGTGATAATGAATCCCGGTTCAGAAGATTCAGTAAAAATTCAGTCCTTGAGAGAAATTCATTCAATCACAAAGACAATTGCACTATTAATAAGAGATTTACCGTTTGTAACTAATTTATCAGACTATTATGACCAAGAAAAAATTGATTCGATGTTTGTTGCAACAGAAGGATCAAATCGGCCCTCAAGAGAACCTCTAGAAAATATTATAAAAAATATATCAAAAAATGAACCTACCATCAAGCCTAATGATTCAATCAAAGTGTCGGATTTGGAAGGTCTTATAAATAATGGTAAAATCTCCAATACTAAACCCATCCTCCAATCAGATGACAAATTCCAAGAGAATGTTGATGATTCAATTATGGAAGAAATGTCCAAGCAAGTAAATGGTTCGAGTGAATATCTCGATACCAAAGAATATTATGATTCTGTAAAAAAAATTAAAGATATATTTGAAGAATAATTTGTTTAGAAATAAATAATACTACTTTTGCATTTGGGCCACGATTAAGTTAGATGTTTTATTTACTAGATTCAAATTAAAACAATTCATAATCTCTAATCGTTTTCATAATCGTTATTAAGAATTTGAATTCGAAGAACTAACTATATTTTTACAAAAAGCTATAACTATGTAAATTGTAAAATTGCTATTGACTACGGAAGAATTATTATCTAATCTACCACATAGGATCATTAAAGGAAAAAACGGTTCATACAGCAAATTATATTTGAATGATTGTTTAATGGGAATGAAAATTGTTTAAAAGAAACTTCGATAGATGTCGTAAGTACTTCTCCTCCATACAATATAGGAAAAGACTATAATACATACATGGATTATGTCCCAAAACATGAATATCTCCCATGGCTTGGGCAAGTCGGAAGACAAATAAAGCGAGTCTTAAAAGAGGATGCTTCGTTATTCTTAAACATAGGTAATAGACCCAAAGATCAATGGCTGCCCTGGAGTGTGGCTAATACCATTAGGAAAGATTTCACTTTACTAAACGTCTTACATTGGATAAAGTCAATAGCGATCAGCAAGCA
>JANWKP010000324.1 GCA_025451315.1 Nitrososphaerales archaeon
ATTTCTTGGTAATTCTATTTCTAAACCAATTCAAAAATTAAGAGATGTAATGAACGATGTTTCTCAGGGAAAATTTGATTCTAAGATCGATGTAAAGGGCACCAAGGAGATTGAAGAGTTAGCTAAACAACTAGAGGTCATGAGATATAATATAGCAAATACAAATACTCATTTGAATGAGCTAGTCAATGAAAGAACTAAAAAAATAGAAAACGCTCTATTAAAGTTAAAAGAAAAAGAGGAAGCATTAGAAGAATCCAACAAAAATCTTCTTGTAGCTAATGAAAAATTAAATATCCAAAGTAAAATTCAGAGGGATTTTATAAACATAACAGCTCATGAACTCCGAACTCCAATTGTTCCTATTATTACACTTAGTGAATTACTTTATAGTAAAGTCAAGGCTGAAAATAAAATACAAAAGAATCTTTCAAAAGAAGACGAAAAAAAACAAGAATTTCTTGAAGTTGTTCTTAGAAATTGTTATAGGTTATATCGACTTACGGAAGATATACTAGATGTAACAAAGATTGAAAGTCAATCCCTAAAACTGAATAAAGAGATTTTCCAGTTAAATGAGATCATAGAAAACGTTGTAAATGACTATAAAGAGATTATAAATAAAAAAAGATATGGAAACGAGCTTATTAAAATAGTGTATGAACCTAACAACAACAATATTTTTCTGAATGCAGATAAAGGAAGGATTACTCAGGTTCTTTCTAATCTTCTTGATAATGCTCTTAAATTTACTACAGAAGGAAGTATAAATATTACTACAAAAAGGGTAAAAGATAACCAGGAAGTTATGGTCAGTATAAAAGATAATGGAACAGGTATAGATCCTCAAATATTTCCAGAATTATTTAAAAAATTTGCAACTAAATCTGAACAAGGTACTGGGCTTGGGCTCTTTATATCCAAGAATATAATAGAAGCTCATGGTGGTATAATGTGGGGAGAAAACAATTCTGAAAGCAATGGATCTACTTTTTATTTTACTTTACCTATATGGCAATCCATTAATACAATTGAAGAGTGAGAGTGTCAAATAATGGATATAAAAAAAATACTTCTAGTAGATAATGAAGTTGACATAACTTATGCATTATCTAATGCACTGGAAAATTACGGTTTCAACATAGATTCTTTTAATGATCCTATTATAGCATTAAATTCTCACAAGAACAATTTTTATGATTTAATAATTCTAGATATAAAAATGCCAAAAATGGACGGATTTGAATTGTATAACAAGATAAGGAAGAAAGATCCAACAGTTAAAATATGCTTTTTAACAGCTAGCGAATTGTTTTATGAAGAATTCAGGAAAGCACGTTTTCTATTATCTGAGAAAATTGGGGAAGAATATTTTATCCAGAAACCAATTAAAACTGATGACCTAGTTCAAAAAATAAATGCATTAATGATGAAGAATGAGTAAATTTCAACATTGACATAAACCTTTACGGTTAATCAAAATTGTTTACTTTTATATAAAATAAATACGATTTAATTTTATTTTTTACATATTTTATTTTTCCAAAATTTTTCATTGCATAAAATATTTTGTTATAATATAAAGAACTATAATTAATTTAAAGTTCCTTATGATATTAAACAATTATTTGTATTTTTTAAATTCTACTTTCCTTAGATTTTATTGAATATGGTTTTTATTAATTTTAACTAAATACAACAATACAAAGTTTATTTGATGAGGAGAATTAAAAATATGTATACTTTCAAATGAAAAAGTAATTAGACAATTGTTATTAGTCTATTATTAGTAGTAGTAGGACAAGTTAAAGAGATTTCCATTTTTTTGAACTTTGTAAAAATTCTTTCCTTTCCTGAGCTAAATGGAGTATATCCGATTTGCTAACTAATCCAACCAATTGAGACTCTTTATCTTCTATAAATACTCTACTCATTCGTTTTCTAAATAATTGTTTTAATGCATCATTGACTTCCTTATCTGGACTCATTACTATTAGTTCAGATAATGGTATCATCATTTCAGAGACTTTTTTATCTTCATTTTCTATACGATTTTTTTTAGATATAGCATCTGTTGTAATCATCCCAACCAATCGTTTATCATCATTTATTACAGGGAATGCACTTTTCCAGTACACATTAAAATAATCTCTAATTAATTCAGACATTTTTAAATCTGGGTTGACTGCTATGAAATTAATATTCATTATTTCCCTCAACTTAATACCTTTTATTCTGGTTGATAATTCATTCTGGTCTAAATATGTTTGAGCACCACTGTTGATAAACCAACCAATAATTATTAACCAGAATCCACTCAAAAATGATCCTTTTAGGATAGCAATAAATCCCAATCCTATTATTCCAAATGATATTGCTATGCCTATTTTCGAAGCTATACCTGTAGCTAAATCAAAATCATTTTTCCATTTTGTTAATCCAGCTCTTAACATTCGTCCACCATCTAAAGGAAATGCAGGTATCAAATTGAAACTCCCAATTATCAAATTAACCATACTACTGTATAATAAAATCCCCTCAACAGAGCTAAGAGAATTTCCAATATTTTGTTGGTTATCATTAAGAAAAGAAACTAGAATGAACAAAATCCAAAATATTCCAGACAAAGCATAACTTGTTATTGGTCCAACCACAGCTATTTTAAATTCCTTTTTAAATTCTTTTGTCTCATCTTTTATATCAGAAATCCCACCAAAAATAAACAAAATTATTTGATTGACATGAATACCATATCGAATTGATAAAAGTGAATGAGATAATTCATGCAGTAATATAGAAACAAATAATATCATTGCACCGATTATTCCCATCATCCAATATTGTGAAGTAGTTAGATTGGGATAATAGTGTGGCATGAACCCCGTTGCAAGAGTCCACGAGATAAGAAAAAAAACGATAATGAGTGTGAAATGTAATTTAATAGGTATTTTTTTTATTGTAAAAATTTGCAAAGACATATAGAAATAGCTAGCAAGAATATCATTTAAAGATTATAATTAATATTTGGGCTGATAATGTAATCCTAAAACACTATTTAACCAACTTTCTATAAGGTAGTTTAATATAATGTATTTTGTAAAATAAATTGTCAGTAAATAGCTATTAAATTATATAAATATTCATTTTTTCATTATTAAAGTAATAATAATATTATAATTATTCTATGAAGATAAGGTATAAGGCTGATTTTGTTTTCGTTGATTTAAACGAAAGAGTCTTACTTTGATGGCGAGGTAAAAGGAATAAAACGAATATTTTCTGAACATTGTAGATACTAGCATTTTATACATTATATGGATTTAGAATAAAACTTTCAAAAAAAGTAACTATTAAATTTGTATAGTTAAATGATTGCTTTAATATTACTAATAGGAAATTTACGCTGGTAGTAATTTTTTTGGTACCCCCATATCCATTTAATGGCAAAAGTTCACATCATAGCTACAAGTTAAAAACATTTTTGATTGTTAAAAATCATAATTAACATTCCTCTTTCTGCAATAATAATGAGATAAACACGATGAAGAAATATTAAAAATATACCCCAACTTTCCATATGAAAATTAAGGAAATAATAACTTAATTATAAGAAAGTGTGTGTAAATAATAATTTAAAGCATATCAAGTATGGCTCTGTTAAGTTAAAGTAATTTCACCTCCCTTAAACTCAAAATTAAAATTATTACTACCTGTTGCTGTAACACTATTGTATATAAAAAAAATTGTATCCAATTATATGCATGAAATATTTACATTCATTTCTAATACATGATAATAATCATCAAATCCTTCCGTTCTGTCTTTGAAATACTGGTTAACTCTTTCCATCAAACTCTTCTCAAATGATGAATGTAGATAGTATTTCAATCCAAATCACATTGCATGACTCTGGATACCATGTACCTCCATCTATGTACGCTGTATGGTTTCCATAAATCTCAACTAACAATCTATAAATTTCTCAGCAACAAGCATATTTCTATGTTCAGAAATAGAGATTCCAAACACTATTTTATGAACAGGTTCAGTTGCAATCTACAAAAAAAATGTTTACTGGCAATCTGAATAATAGTTTCATCTATGATGAATGCAGTTATTCTTTATGTTGGTAAATAGGATCTGAACCAAAATGTTGAACCCAATTTCAGATAGACACATAACTTAGTTTATCTTCAAATAGAGATAATACTTTTGATGTATTTCTAAAACTGAGACCCAAAAAATATAGAAAAAAATATATAATTACAATAGTGGGTGTCCTGTTTCTTTCAAATCTAATAGCCATAGCATTAGAAATAGGAGATCCATAGCATTAGATTTATCGTTAACTTAACAGAGCCTCATGTATTGAAAAACAGCTTACAAAAATTTTAGACAATCTGATTTTTTTCGGAATCTAGCATTAAAATTGGGAGAGATAGTATTATTATAGTAATGCCAGCACATAACCATGCTATATTATAACTAAACTGGCTTACAGTAAAGGAAAATATAACCGGGATCCAAAAGGAACCAAATAATGATATACCATTAACATAACCTACGGTAAGAGTATGATATTCAGGAATAATTTTTCTTGATTCTCTAGCTCTGGTATATATCACTACAAATCCAACCGATAAGAATATGCCAGAAGTAATTAATGATATTGTTATAATGTATATATTGTTGGTCGAAATTAACATAATACTCAATGCAGATAGTATTGCCGAAATAAACAAAAGTTTCTTTGCATTCTTGAATCTATCATATATCTTACCTGAAATTGGTGATATAATTATGCCTATTATCAGGCTCAAACTTCCAAGCAGGCCAGCAACAATTGGGTTAATATGTATCTCTTCAATTAGATATAAAACAATAAATGTCAATGTCACACTCGCTCCAGTTTGATAACCTAACAAAGTAATACCAAGTATTATTAGTGATTTATTGAATAGTACATCCTTTAATTCATTAGATTTAATTTTGAAATCTCTTTTATTTTCTTCTTTTAACAATCCTATTCTCATTATTAATACAATTGCCAAGCCAATTATTCCTCCAATAATAATGGATAACCTCCAGCCTATGAGCTGTGATAAGGCTACCCAACCAAATATTCCCAAAAGTGCACCGATTGCATGACCCGAATTTAATAACCCTACGCCTAAACCTTCGTTTCCCTTACCCAGTTGGTTTGAAATAAGTGTAACACTTGCTCCAAAAAAGAAGGCCATCCCAACACCCACCACAAATCTTGAAAGAGTAATTTGTAATTCGTCTTGAGAAAATCCCGATATCAATGCCATACTCGAAGATAAAAATATTCCAATTATACTGAGTCTTTTAGGACCGTACTTTGCGACCAAGATTCCTGCAGGAACTTGGAATAATCCTACACCTATAAGAAAACTAGTAGTAATTAACCCAAGTGTATTTATATTCAAATTAAAATCTAGTGCAATAAAGTAAAAAATTGAAGAGATATTGAACCAATTAATAGTATATTGAATCCTGGCTAATAAGAGTATAAAAACTACTTTGGAGAAAATAATGGAAGTAATTTTCATGATCTAATTAAATCCTGTAATAAAAATTTTGTTAAGACTAAGAAGTATTTTATATTTATTTTACTTGAAAGTAGAAAAACATTATGCAATTTAGGAATTTGAACTGGACTCATTTGGGGTACCACTAGTATTTTAATGATATTTATTTCAAATACAATTCTATATAAAACACACTGCACAGTTTTAATCCCGTTTGGATGTACGACAAGTTGATCCCTGTCATTTAAAAAATTTCAATAGTAAATTAAGATCTTACAGAAAGAATAAAAAACACAAGCAAACTATATCGCTATGGATAATCATTCTAACCCTGACGAGAAAGATAATTTTGAGAAAAACGACCCTTTTG
>JANWKP010000325.1 GCA_025451315.1 Nitrososphaerales archaeon
AATGAAATTATTATAAATTTTATTGTCTTTCGAAACTAGCGAATTTTCTTAACATAATTGTAACTATTTAGTATGTACAATATTTACCATCATTCTTTCCATTTGTTCTTATTATTAATATGTTATAACCTAATAGAAACCTATGTATATAGGTCTTGAATGTTTGAAGGATTGTAGTTCTATTTTGATTGCGTCACCGCAATGAGGTGGTTTAACTTATTAATGTAGAAAGTTTTCCAGTAAGCTATTTACTTTTCTATATAACAGTAGAAAAATCCTATTTATATTTGAAATTTCCTACTTGTTAGACTACTCTGATTTTCGTTTACTCATCAAAAAGAGCATAAGAGTATTTTATATCCATTATTTAAGAAATAATTCATGATTTCTCTGTCTAGGTAAAAATAGTTTTTATTCGATCTAATATTTGTCTATCCATTTTAAATATTTGTATATTTAGTTATAAACAGCAAGATATCAAATGTTGACTCGTTCACTTACAAGAAATATTTAATATTTCTAGGCGATTCTATATGTGGAATGCAATTTAAGGATAGGTATTATATTTGTAGAGTATTTACTTTTAAAATCCGAAATTGATGAAAACTATTTGCTACATTTCTTACAAAAGAAGAATTTTTATAATTGGACCAATTTTTATTTCTAATACCATGCTTTATGACCTTATTATCTAATTGAGAAATTCGACAATTTTGAACTTATAATGAATTGATAACAACAATCTAGTGTTCAACAGTTTTCATTATTTCAACTCTAATCTTGATACAATAGAATTGGCTGTTTTTTTACATCTCTATACAAGTTAACTAGACAAGAATAGATGAAACTTTACGGATCCTATTTCACAGACGTTTTAAACTAGGTTTGTGATTGTTGTATTTGGGGAATCATCTCTTTCCTTAGGTCTAGTTTTGTTATTTGTCATTTCTTGACCTATTAGTTCACATATGCTCAAGAGCATATCCACTATGGATATAATTTATCTTTTCGTAAATAAATATAACTATAATAAAGGTAATTAAAAGAAAAATTATAATATAATGGATATTTATTTAAAAGACGGGATTGATATTCATTGAACATGATAATCCTGATATCGAACGTTTACATATAGATGCACAGTCTATAAGATTATGGATTCTCAATGCTTTAACTAGAAAAGACAAAATGTATGCAAGTAACATAGCACGCGAATTAGATATAGAAAGAAAAATAATAGCATTTCATCTCAATACTTTAGAAAAAGCAGGATTAGTAAAAAGCGAGTTTGGTTTGAGTGATGATTACAGGCCTGCTGCTGTTAAATATTATTAGCTAACACCAAAAGGTAAAGAAATTTTTGAAGATATCTTAAAGATTTTGAAAAAATGAGATTATTCTTAACAGTTTAGAAATGAAGTCCAAGTTGAAATAATCATATTTTTTTATTAACTTAAATTTTACTTTTGTCGTTTGTTCAATAACCATACAATAGTCATGTTAAAAATAGAATAATTTAGAATAGATAAGAGTGACACTCTATATGTATACTGTCCTGTTTTTTCATTCCTTCACTCGTTTTTGATTCTTTTGCGTTAGTTTATTTTTTAAACTATCCTTCATCTGGTCAAAAATTGTAGCCAAGTCTGAACCTTCATTCCTATAACTATATCTATTAGTTGGTGTGAATATACTAACTTCAATCTCATATTTTTTAGTTCTACCTCTGACAGTCGATAGTCTTATTCTACATCTAGCTTCTTCTAAATCTGGCATTGTCTTTGTAAGGAATTTTACAAGTGTATTAAATTTCGTTTTGGCTAGTTCGGATGCAAATGGATCATCGGGTAGACCAATTATATAAGCAGGAACATCTTCTTCTACCTTTTCTCCAAGTAATGAAATTATGTCCCGATGTGTTATTATACCTTGAATTTCATCGCCTAATGTAACAATGGAATAAGTCGAATTATTGGTATTGAGCAATTGAATCACCTTGGCAACTGAGTGGTCTACACTCGATATAGTTGCATTCCTTTCAGCAATACCCTTAACAGGAAATTCAAGAGGTCGTGTATGTTCTGTACGACCAAGATGTTCGTTATCCAAATTATCTGCAGTAAGAAGTATTTTTGCTATATCAAATGAGGTAACAATTCCTTTCAAGTTGTCTTCTACTATAGGTACATGATCAATCCTATGTCGTACCATTAGATTTTTAGCTGTTAATGCTAGATCATTCTCGTGTATGCAAACTGGATTCGCTGTCATTATTTTAGTAGATCTAACTTTAATATCGGTATGGTCCATAGATTTAACTATTGATTTTGTAGTTATTTGTCCTATTATTTCTCCATCTTCAATTACTGGAAGAGATCGCAACCTGTAAAGGCTCATAAGACCTGCAGCACTTGAAATATTGCTATCTTCTTCAATTGTAGGAGTACTTTTTGCAATAGAGTTTAATTTTTGAGAATGAACATCTCTAGCGGAAAGAATATCTCTTAAATTAATAGCTGTTATTTTATTTCCATTTTTAAAATAAACGCTATAATTATTAATTTTGATAAGATTACCAAGAATTTTAGAGACACTTTCATTTGAATTAATTATATTGGCAGATTCAATAAAATCTGAAACTTTTTTTTTGCCAATTCTATTCAATATTTGATTTGAATCAAATTTCATTTATGAGTTAATTTGAGGTGTAAATATTAATAGATTTTTATTTAGATTAATATTGTGTATGTATACTTTTCTTAATTTTTAAGTATATAATTTGAGATTTTTAACATAAGCCAAATTAGTACTATGTATAATTATATTTTAGAAGATTCTACTTAAAATTATTGATAAAAAGGCTTTTAATAAGTATTTGTCAAATTACCTTAAACAATAAATCAAATAGTTTTCTAAACCTGTTGAATGAATTTGTATAAATATTATTAACCAATTCGGTTTCTATTTGTCATATGGGGTTAACTGTGAATTTATCTTCACACAAGATTTACATTCCATATGCTCACTATCCATTTATTTTATGGTATTTTTAATAAGGAGAATAAATGAATGATATTAAAGTTATTACCTTAAGGGGCTAGGTAATTGAACAATTTTTGTACAACGTTTGAATACACTCAATTAATACTAAAAGTAAAGATTACTATTTTATAAAGAAACCAGAGGTTATTGAAGTTCTTATTCGTCTCTATCTCATCAGTGACAGACAGTAGGCAGAAACACTTAGCTAAAGACATAAAAAAGTATAATACAATGTACTTGTCCCAAACTTATATAGTGGGTCGAAGATTAATAATCTAATCTTACATTAAACGCTCGAGGATACAAATAGCGAAGCCAAGTAGTATCGGAACTAATAATTAAGAATCACTTATTTATTTGTCATTTTGTTCAGGTTATAGTAGAGATTATTTGAAACTCATATGTTTGGCTAATACTGATCTTTACTTTTAACAAATTTTATAAAATATTAAATTTATAATTCTGCAAATCGTTTTATTAGATTAAGATTAAATATTTACTATTTAACTTTAAAATAAATGTCTTGTATTCTTCTTCCAAAATCTGAAAAATCATATCAATTAGCAACTAAATATAATTTTAAGGAATGGATGATTGCAAGATATCTTGCTATCGTTCCAGATACAGAAAAATTTCTTGACTATATTAATAACAGAGCATCAAATCAATATATTCGTATAAATTCCTTAAAAATTGATATTGATACTTTAAAACAAAAACTATTAGATAAAGATTTTAAACTGGAGAAAACCCTATTATCTGAAGTTTTTCTTATCAAGGAATCAAAGTTTCCTATAGGAGCTACTATGGAATATTTATCTGGATATTATTACATTCAAGACCTTAGTTCATGTCTAGCTGTAGAATGCTTAGATATCGAAGAGCATGATGTAGTCTTGGATATGGCAGCTTCACCAGGAGGCAAAACCTCCTTCATGGCTCAAAAAATGAATAATAGAGGCATGATTCTTGCTCTTGAATCCGAAAGAAAAAGATTAAGAAAAATGATGTTTAATCTATCCAGATGTGGAGTTATGAACACAGTGCTATGGAATCTCAAAGGGGAAAAAATAATAAATTATGATTTTAAATTCGATAAAGTTTTACTTGATGCTCCATGTTCTTGTGATGGAATAATGCAGAAAGATCCTACAAGAAAACTTACATATACAACGGAAACGATCAGATATTGCAGTATCAGGCAATCTCACTTGATTGAATCCGCTCTTAAGGTAGTTAAGCCTAACGGATTACTAGTATATGCTACATGTTCCTTAGCCCCAGAAGAAAATGAGTTTGTAATAAATTCTATAATAGACAAATATGATATTACTGTTGAGTCTATTAATTATGGTGTGGATTCTCTGTTAAATTTTGGAGATAAGATTATGAATAAATCCATCAAATTTACAAAAAGACTCTATCCTCACATTCATAATACAGCCGGTTTTTTTATTGCAAAGATTAGATTAAACAATATCAATAAATGATATGTTTAGAATTTTGACAAGGCAAGAAAAAACTATAATACTTAGAGAATTCAATAAATGGGGAATTTTTAATTATCTACAAGATAAAGTACTTGCAGTAAAAGAATGTGAAAACTCTATCAAATATCTATTTCTCATTCCATCAGTATTAGAAAATTTAATATTTTATCCTTGTACTTGTTATGGAGGGTTACCAATAGGTAACCTTCATAAAAAAAAATTTTTACCTTCGATAACGTTCTTTAATGTTGTAGCTAAATACAGTAATAATTTTTTATATGTTATTGTAAATAGTGATGGAGAAAAATTAATTCTATATGGTAGAGATGTTTTTGGCAACTCTATTGAGTATGCATCCCCTGGTATTGAGGAAAATTCAATAATTTTAATATTAAGTGAATCAAAGGAATTGTTAGGAGTTGGTAGATCTAGATTTTCGACAACAAAAATCAAAGAAAATGGAAAAGTAACAATAAATACTTTACTAGATCTTGGTACTTATTTAAGATTGGAAAAAAATCCAATATAAACGGTGAACTTTATATCAAACAAATTAACTGCCTATAATGCGAGATCGATATTTATTACCAATTAAACTAAATCCATGAATTTTATATTTTACCTCAAAAAAACATAATAGTTAAAAATTCTCATATATAAAAAATATTAATGAAAATAATTTTTCTATCATAAAATTAATTGTACCTTTCGTAGTTAAAGGAATTTTTCAGTCAGTAGATATTAAATATTTAAGGTTTTCAATTAAGTTTCAGGAGGTAATTTAATTATTAATATAGAATGTTAGAATTGTTCTAGTCATTTTCTATTATTTTATCGTTTTAAATGTATTTATTAAACTACTAATCAATAAAGTGACACTTTACTGTCTAAGGTCAAACAAGTTAATTACTTGTAAAGAAATTAAATAATTTTTTCACTTGATAAATATGTTGTTGGTTTTATTAAAAAGTTCTTAACATTAGTAAATACATGGAATTTTTATTCAGTTTTTATCATAGACGAATATATTCCTCCTATTCCATAAGCTACAGATATTAAGATTCTAGCTAAAAAATCACCAGAGGATTTATCAATTACATTTTCATTATATAGTAGAATAATTATTCCAATAGAAATTATGGAAGTTAATCCTACTATAAATTGATCCATATTTTTAAGTTTATTGTTTATCATGAAAATCATGAATGTAGATAGATTCCCTAAACCTATTCCTGCCAAAATTAAATATTCATGAATAGAAGGAATTAATGCTCCTAAACCGAATGGAGCTGCCCAGCAAAGTCCATTTATTAATTTCATATATGGTGACCAAGCTGTACTTTTTCTTATTTTATTTCGTATGATGTGAAGGGATTGTATTATTTTACCTCTAAATATAATAAAAAATATACCAAAACAACCCACCCATATTATAATATCCAGAAAAAAATTATTAACCTTTAAGTGTGTAATATGGCTTAGTATAGTGGCTGAAAAAACGGATAAAGAAATAAAGATAAATAAAATACCGTTATCAGATTTTTCATTATTTTCATTATTCACAAAAATCTTGCTAGACTATCTACCTATAAAAGTATATTTTCATATATAGATAATTAATAATTTGTTTAAAAACGTTAAAAAAGAATTATGAATAATTACAAAGACTCTCGATAAAATAAAAAGATTTTTCTTATTGTGGATATAATATTTATTGTTGTCACCTTTTTTCAATCTTTTTAAAAAGAAATCTGAAAAAGATAGAATAAATCCCAAATATCATAGTAAAATAGATCATTTAAAAACAATAAAAACAGGAGAAGGAACAACTATTACAATAGTTGAAGCTAAAGACATAGTCAAAAAAATTGATCTCACCCAAACTAAAATCCTGACAGGAAGAATTGATAAAATAAGACATTTGACTCACAAGCCTATCGAAAACATTAAATCTATAACTTCAGATTTAGAATCAGCCAAGATTGATGTTCATGAAAGCAGCTTTGAATCAGTAGTAGTAAATTCAAAAAAAATGGTAATCAATTCCATTAGAAAAGAACTTTCTTCAAATATATCTTCCCCTTCTACTCTTGATGATGTTATCAAATTGCACGAAAGATTGGATTCAATGGTTAATAGATTTTCAGAAGTTAGCAAGTCCCATAAAAAAGTGTTCAACTTTTTTATAAGTAAATATGCTGATAAACTCAAAACAGAGTTTGAAAATATTTCATCATTATCGATGCAATGCAAGTATGAAATAGATAATTTCGAAAAAGAAAGACAACCTCTTCAAAATTGTTTTGATAATATCGACGCGTTAATACAGAAAATTGAATCGATTAAAATGGAGGAAGAAAAATTCAAAACAAAACAAATTCAATTTGATGAATTGAAATTCAAGATAAAAAAAATGAATACAGAAATAAATGATTTAATTAATTCAAAAAAATATCTAGAATCAAAAGACATATCAAAAAAAATACAATTACTCGATATAGAAAAGGATAATTTTCATAAAGAGTTGATTAATGCTTTTAGCAAAGTGAGTCGAGCGATGAATAAATATTCCTATGGATTGAATAAATTAATTATTCAAAGGATTGACATAATGACAGAACAACCATGGAAGATCTTTGAAGATTTAATTATATATTTAGATCTAATAAAAGAAGTTAAAGAAGCCATTAGTAATGGTAAAATTATAGTAAAAGAGTCTGAGAAAATAGAAACTTATTTAGATAATTTAATAAATGCATTACCTGATTATAAAGAAAAAGAAGAAAAATTGACTAGTGAAATCAAAAAATTGAATAATAATAAGAATATGCATATTATTTCTAAATTAAATGAATTAAAAAGGAAACATACAAATTATAATCAAGAACTGAATTCTCTGGAATTATATCTAAAAGATTCTGAAAGCGAGATAGCAAAAAATAAGGACGAATATGAAAATTTATTAGTTTCTATAGAAGCCTACATTAATAGTACCACAAAAAACCAATATCATATATCAATACCTAAATAACTAGAAATATAAAATTTCTCAAACCTTGATATTTATATGATTATATTTTCAAATAAAATTATCTTAAACACCACCTAACCATGCAATTAATATAACCTTTCTAACTATTTATTTAGATTGATATGTATATTGATCTGTTGTTATTCTAGTAAATAATATGTGATATTTTAATTTTAATTAGAATATTACATTTTTATGTCTGCGTTAATAGGATAAATTCCATCCATTTTAAATTAGATATTCGAGTAATTATTATCTTATATAGGTTATGTGTACCTTATAATGATTATAGCTTAAGTAGTAAGTAAATACACAAAGACAATAATGGCTCCAAAAAATAGATTTCTACATATAGTTCTTGATTCTCTTTGAAGGTTTAGCATTAATATTATTTCTTCTTTTCTTTCTGTTTTTCTCTATTTTTATACTCAATGTTGGATTTCCCTACAAAGTTTAAAGTATATGCTAGATAAATGAATAGACCAGTAATAATAATTAGCAAAGCGTAATATGAAATGGTATCATTATTTAAATATGTACCATAAGCCATTACAGCTACTCCGATAAGCAAAATTGCCATGCCTATTTTTACAGGTTTTGAAAAATTTTTCAATGTGTTAATTGATCTTCTCTTGTATTTATTATATAGACTTTAGTATTTTATATTCTAAGAATAGCTAGGGAATCAATGCTAATCAATGAATTATTAATATAAAATATTTTCTTTATTATATAAAAATCTTGAAGCAAAAATGTTAAAAAAGAACAAAATTGAAACATAATCATAATTCCTTATCTTATCACTAGTAAAAAAAATGTCTATAGTCTTAAAAGCTACTAGAAATAATCTAATTCGAATATAATAGTAGGAGTTTTACATTTTTTATAGTAGAACATCAGCATTTGTGTGTAATCTGTACTTTGTTGTTGCTCTCAATCGATGTATCGCACAAAGAATATTTGACCCACTCAATCATTGTGATAGCACAAGTTATGTATCGGTATAGATAGGGTACCTAGATTGCTCAATGTCATCTCATAAAACCGACAATTATATTCGCACTAGTTATAGATGAAAGAAATATTCAAATTAAATACCAACATTCTTGGTTATCTATTGTTATTGAACCAATATACCAATCTGTCGTTTGTTTAAATTTTGCTTAAAAAAATATGCTTGTAGCAGAAAATTACATTTCCTTTTTTAATTGACAAATATAAAGTACGTGCAATTTACACATATAATGATATATAGTACCTACAAGTATGAAATTTTCTGAATCTAGAACCTGTTACAATCACCATTGAAAGCAAGCTAGGTAAATTGGTAGTGCATTTTTTGTAGGATCGAATGAAGTGTTTTAATATTTATCATCTGTAAAAAATTAATTAACGATTTTGGAATTAGAAAATAGACAATTGAATACAATTATTTGTTTATTTTTGGAAATAGAAATTAGAAACAAATTTGCATATATCAAAGGAGTTTAATTTAAATCAAGTCATCAAAATAGCAAGTCATAGAGAAATAAACAGATTTAATCTGGAATGATAAAAATAGTTCGATAGAAGATAAAAAAATAAGATTTTAAAACATATGAACTTTGCTGGTAAGTTTATTATTTAGGATAGTTAGTATTTGACTTTTGTGATAATATGCAAATATTGCAAAGGAAAATATAAATGCTTTACTAAATTTTTTAAAAATATTTATAGTAAACTAGAGATTATAACGATCAACCTTCATTATATACCTATCATCTATTAGTAAAGACATACAACAACTGTAGTTGTATATATAACTTTTATAGTAGAAAGTTTCTTATCATAATAGTATAATATGATCTAGAATAAAATTAGAGAATATATAAGTGAACTCGATAAATATAACATATAAAATATAAATCATATGCAACATTGTATAGTTATTGTTTTATATAGTAAAGCTGAATTTTATCTTTCTATATCTTTCATAAGCGATAATATTATTGAAGAAAGGAATAAATCTACTATACTGTACTTTGTCATTAATTGTGCCTTAAATAAAGGGATGTATTAAGATGAGATTTTACATTGCTGCAACAATATCACTTATGTTACTTCTTGTAGCAGTAGTAACATTTCACACCGATCAAGCTTTTGCAAAAAAAGGTGATTCCTCTTCAAAGAAGAAAATTGAATTGTGTTGTGCATGGGGTAATGCTCTCGATGATGGGGTTTTAACATTTTCTATTAAGAATGGCGGATCAGGCTTGGCGAAAATTGTAAAGCTAGCTATTAATGATTGGGAAAACGCCCTAGGTAGAGTAGACTTCAAATATATAAAGGATAACGCGGATGCCGATATTAAAATTGACTTTAAAAAGGGAAAAGGAAAAAAAGTGGGAAAAACAGTGACATTTTTCGATCATTTAGGATTTATAGATCAGGTAGATATTTCGATATCTAAAAAATCATATGGTTATACGTTAGATAAACAAACTTTAGAACATGTTGCAAAACACGAAATGGGACATGCACTTGGCTTAGGACATGCAACTTTTAAAGGGACTCTCATGTCCCCCAATGTAGATGAAATAATAACAAAAATTTCTGCATGTGAATTGGAATCAGTAAAGTATGCTAATAGTTGGAAATTTAATGATGGTAATACTCCAAATTCTTTCAATAAAGATAATTTTAAATGCAAGAAAAAATAACCTTGCTAAACAATATTTTAATAATCATCTAATTTTTTATTCTGGATATTGTAACTCTTATTCTTAATCGCCACTTTGTACACATGTACAAATTTTTTTTACAAAATATGCCTTAAATTAAATAAAGCTTATAAGATTAGTCTATTATCCTCAATTATGGAGTATAATTCACTAACTAAAGATATTATGAATCTGGATAATAAAGTCAGGTTTGCTGCTGTCTGCGATGATTCTGGCGAGATCAAATACGGTGGTCAGAGAGAAGGAATTAAGAACCTATTATCTCCCGAAGAAACCAAAAGATCCAATATACAAGCGTTAGCTAGATGGTCTTTGCGTAATTCTCTAGCCTCAAAAATTGGGAAAGGACAATATGCTATGGCTGTATATGAAAAAATAAAACGTATTACTATTCCTCTCGAAAATGATCATCTTCTTTTAGTAACTCTAGAGATAGATTCTGACCATGATAAAATAATTAACGGAATATTATCATTTATAAAAAAATAAATTAATATTAAATTTTATTTTTCTGTATCACTTCATTATAAAATTCGATTGATTTTAAGCCTCATTTATCATTCGCCTAATGCCTCTCTCCTAGAATGTGACGCACCTACTCCTGATAAATTTCCAGTAAAATCGCCAGTAATTTCTAGAACATCGTCTGGTTCAGCTAATTCATTAAGTAATTCTAGTGTAAGTCTCTGATTAGTTACATAATGAGTACCTTTATCATATATAG
>JANWKP010000326.1 GCA_025451315.1 Nitrososphaerales archaeon
AAAGCGTTCAATAACAAAGGTTTAGCTCTTAATAATCTAGGACGGTATGAAGAAGCTATTACATATTTTGATAAAGTGCTGAAGATAGATCCTAATTTTGTTAAAGCATTACTCAATAAAGGTGGATCCCTTGGTAATCTAGGACGGTATGAAGAAGCTATTACATATTTTGATAAAGTGCTGAAGATAGATCCAAATAATGTTGCGGCATTCAATAACAAAGGCGTATCTCTAGACGGTCTAGGACAGTCCGAAAAAGCTATTACATACTATGATAAAGTGCTGAAGATAGATCCAAATAATGTTGCGGCATTATACAATAAAGGTCCAGCTCTTGATGATCTAGGACAGTACAGAGAAGCTATTACACACTATGATAAAGTGCTGAAGATTGATCCAAATGATGTTGACACCCTAAATGCTAAGGGTATTGCAACTGCTAAACTAACACCAGAGTTCAAACCAATTTTATTTAATGGAGGAACTTTCAACTTACGAAATTATATTTCCATAGTTACATCAACCGGCGCTGTTGCAAACGATACCACTCCTTTTGATAGAGCTCTCGAACTTAGACCTAATGATACTAAAATATTAATCAATAAAGGAAAGTATCTAGCGGATAAGCTCGGAAAGTACGAAGAAGCAATTCTTTACTATGATAGAGCATTGAAAGTTGATATAAATTATGTTCCAGCCTTGTATAACAAAGGGGTGGCACTAGAGAGACTGACAAACCATGATGAAGCACAACAGTTATTTGACAAAGCAAAGGAAATCGATCCCAGTTACACTGGCTCATTTATCAACTCTCCTCCACGTGTGTCTCAATCGCTACCATCGCCGATTTAGATCGTAATAACAAACCTTACACAAATTTATTGCAATATACTGAATAATACTATAGTTATTTTATCTGGAATATTTATCTATTCGTATATCTTGTTACCCAGTATAACAATGGTCATTGCTGTCGCAGTACGATATTTCGTTTCGGTCATGCTGATAATCATGCTTTTACAACTCTATCAACCATTGTTGTACAAGCAAGCCTATGCTGACTCTCCTTCTTTTGTCCGCCAAGAAATCAAAGATTCAATAGCAGACTGGCAATTATGGAAAGGATCTCTTCATTCTTTTAACGTTACTACTCATGATGGCAAGTCTGTCTCCCTCGACATGGCTAACAATTTGTCAGAATGCAAGAGCAAGGGTCAATTCATTTCACCAGATATAGAATCCATCAGTTACAAGAGCGATGGCAAGACTTTGGATGGAACGATTTGGCTTACGGCTCCATTTATAGAGCCGCCAGTAAATGATACTGTTGACAATTATCAGGAAGCTCTTCAGATCGATATGCGAGATGACAATATATCTTTAGAAAACTATACCATAATAAAAACCGGGGAGATCGGTATTTTTGATTTGCATATTGATAATTTCATGTTATCTGGGTCGCCTGCACACAAAGTTGTTTACAATGAAAGTGATAACAGGATAGAGAAACTGAGTATTTGGACTATACACAACAACAAAGTATATGATATTACATTTTCAGCATTGTATTCAAAATATTCCAAGTATTATCCAATTATTCAGAACATGATAAACTCATTTATTATTAATGATCTGAGATCAAATTCATCTCTTATTAACCAATCCTCACAAAGCATGAGAACTTATCAAGACTCTGATTTTAAGATTAATTATCCATCAAATTGGCGGATATTGCAGTCACACAGTAATGAAGGTCGTAGTGTTACGTTGAAATCTCCTTTCGAGGATTCACAGACAAATGAGCCTTCATGGCATGAGACTACTTTCACTATGGCTGTTGATTTGAACTCGATCTATGATGCAGGTACTGACTACAGGATAATATATTCTAGAATGCCTTATGGACAATGGACAGGAAACTGGACAAGGCAAATGGAGGAAGTATCAGCATATGATAAGCCAGGATTCGTAGAAGAAAGTTCCAACACAAGTTTATTCGATAAGAGAATGCCATATCGGATTCCCTTCTCATTTAACCTTGAATCGGCTAATTCACCTGAGCAATATAAAGTAGTTTTCTATGTTGCAGATCATTTCGTTCTCGGTCATCATTTTTGTAGACTTGTGGACACAACTAACTGGGTTATCGCTCCGCCACCTAATTTTGTAATGTCAACATCCCCAAATTCTGTGGAATTAAGACCTGGTGAAGAAAAGAGCATCTTAGTGGAAATAAACGGAATTACAAATCTTCAATCTGAAGCGTCTCTTTCAGTAGACAACGCTCGCAAGGATTTATCGACTACGTTTATTCCCAACAGAACATCTATTCCTTCCTCATCATCAGGTACTTCAACTCTTCGAATAAAGCTCTTTGACAACACACCTGTATCCACACCAACAGCTGTTATTCTTCCTATTAAGGCAAACATATCTTTTCCTACCGCCATAACTAATAGGGGAGGTGATACTTTTACTAATAACAGAAGTATAATCCTACCAGAGTCATCAAATTTCACTCTCACAATTATGCCTCATTATAATTGGAATGAGCAGTTGAACAGTTTTGTAAATTCCACAATCACTCCAGTAAGTGGATTATGGACATTCGTAGCAGGTGTTGGCGCAGTTGTTGTCCCAGTAATAATCCAGCTCTATCGGAAAAAACAAAAACATGATGAAGCAAAAATAACCTCTTCACAAAAGGAAAAAAATGACAAACCAAAATCTTAATAAGCATTCTTATTTATGATTTGATGTAAGTTTAGCCTAAATAAGTATCATAATCCTGTTTGAGACTTGTCATAATCGGTGACGCATCACGAATTATTATCTTTGTAACTGGCAGTCATTCAGTGCTCCTATAATATTGCTTGTGAATGATATTAATCCATTATTTCAAGGAAATACTTTAAAGACTAGTAATCTAGAACTTCAGGTGTTTTGAATAGCTGGACAACTATATCATGGTGGAAAGGATTTTCGTTACTTGTAGTATTGACTACTTTAGTTATTGTATCTATCTCCCAAAATGAATTATCGCGCGGACAGGGTCCGACAACCCAGGATCTAATCAGCAAAGGCGATTCTTTCTATGATCAAGGACTATTTGGGGAAGCTATAACATATTATGATAAGGCGCTAGAGATTGATCCAAACGACCTTGATGGACTAAATAACAAAGGTCTAGCTCTAGATAATCTAGGACGGGATGAAGAGGCTATTACTTATTATGATAAAGTCTTGGAGATAGATCCAAATGATATTTATGCTTTATACAATAAGGGGGATTCTCTGCGTCACTTAGGGCATTATGAGCGATCAATTGGCTATTACGATAAGGTATTAGCAATAAACCCAAATGATATTGATGCATTAAACAATAAGGGTTTAGATCTGGCTCAGCTTGGATTAAATGAAGAGGCGATAAGATATTTTGAAAAAGTATTATCGATAAATCCAAATGATATTGATGCTTCAAACAATAAAGCTTTAGCTCTTGATAATCTAGGGCAGTATGAACTATCGATTAGCTATTACGATGAGATATTAAAAAAGAACCCGAACGATCTTCATGCCTTGAATAACAAAGGGATATCTCTAAGTGAAATGGGGCAATATGAACAGGCTATTACAAATTATGATAAGGCTTTGAAAATAGATCCCAACTCTGTTGGTGCTTTGAATAACAAAGGTATAGCTCTAGATAATCTAGGACGGTATGAAGAGGCTATTACATATTTTGATAAAGCCTTGGCGATAAATCCAAATGATCTTCATGCCCTGAACAACAAAGGTTTAGCTCTAATAGGGTTAGGAGATTATACGCAAGCGATAACGTATTTTGAAAAAATTCTGCATCTAGATCCAAAGGAGGTTCACGCTTTAAACAACAAAGGTGCAGCTCTGGTTAAGTTAGGAGATTACGCGCAAGCGATAACGTATTTTGATAAAGTTTTAGAGACAGATCCAAACAATGTTGATGCCCTGAACAACAAAGGTTTAGCTCTCTATAACCTTCGACGATATCAAGAAGCTATTACTTATTATGATAAGGCATTAGCAATAGATCCAAATGATGTTGAGGCTATAAACAATAAAATTGTTGCTCTAGGAACATTAACTCCTGACTTTACGCCAGTCTCGTTTCATAGTAATACAAACGCATTCAATGGATTCGTGTCAATATCAAGTTCTGGCAAGAATATCTTCATTGTAGCTGAAACTGATGCTGCCACTTGCGTTAACATCCAACAACTTGTGGACAGGGCATTAAAATTAAAACCAGACGACATCAAAATACTTACAAATGCAGGAAAAAATCTTGCCCAGAAATGTGGAAAGTATCAAGAATCCATTCTATATTATGATAATGCATTGATAATCGATGCTAATTATGTTCCAGCCTTATATAACAAAGGAGTATCACTGGAAAAACTGGGAAACCATAAAGAGGCACAACCGTTATTTGACAAAGCTAAACAGCTAGATCCTACATACCAAGGTGACTTTATTCTGGGTGCTCCAAGATTGTCCAAGCCTTTACCGTCCCCAATTTAATTCTGAACCCGCGAGCCAATCATATACAATAAGTACGAATTAACTTAGTGTAAGAGTACCGTGGTTGATCTAAAGATGTCACAAGTTCGTACTAGAATTTTTTCTGTCATTCAAAAGAAACAAAATGGCAAGTGTCATCAGTGCAAAAGAAATATTACATTATCTGATACTGTGGTTAGTAATGGAAATGGAAGAGGTTATTATCATAAGTCTTGCGCTGAGAAATTACACATCGTAAACTAAAGGGTTGTCTTTAATTGGGTCAAAATATCCTAGTTCAGAAAATTGCGTAATTTTTTTCGGCAAAATATATTTGTAATGTAGCACTTAATGCCTCAATGAATGCCAATGAGAGAGCTGAAGAGATCGATCAAGTTTGTATTAAATGTGGGAGAAGTATACCAGTTCATCCTTCAACGGGAAGGTTTCATACTGTAATATTGCATGGCAGAGAATGTGCTTGGAATCCGGATGAAGAGTTTAAAAATTTTGTAGTTAATACTTTGAAGAGTTCTGGATATAATCCTGAAGTATTTGGACATTCGAATAAGTCGTAATCATCTTTGTCTATTTACCTGATATAAATCGCCAAGTGTACTAGTCCTGTGAAAAAAATTAGGCAGGGTCTTCATTGTCTGTTACTTGTTCGCCACCACTAGGCTTTTCTGGTTCTTTTGGTTCTGGCTCTGGCTCTGGTTCGACTTGACCCATGGTTCTTAGGTATTGATCCATTTCGCTATTATTTGGATTCATTGACATTAATATAACAATAATGAATATCTAGGTTTACAGTAAGTATAGAATATTGCTGATTTGACTATTGAACGTTTTTATGTTCAAATCATCGTATTTCGTATGTCCATATTAGCATTAGTCTGTAGTAATATTTCGATCATCCTTGACCTCCGAAAATTTTTCCTTCAACAAGTTATAATGCAATTCATTTAACTTCCCTTGTCCGTACGCGTCAGCCAATTCACTCGTAATTTTATTTAATAAGTCAGCGCGTTTTTCATCAGATAATTCATTCAACGAATCAATATTCTTTTGAAATACCTCTAAGTAACAGACTGAAATTTCGTTTTTGATATTTTCAAATTGCTGATTACTAATCTTTCCTTTTCTGAATGCGTTTGATATTTCCTTTTTGAGAATATTCAAAAACCTATCATCATTTCTACCTGAGTTACCATCAGACGAACTGATTTGCTTATTATAAATCTCCTCATATAATGCGCCAATCTCGTTATTCATATTTTCATATTGCTGATCGCTTATCTTTCCTTTTGAATAGTCATTGGCTATCTCATCTCTCAACTCGTCTAAATCCTTGATATCTTTTTCGTCTATTTTATGATCATCGTCTTTGATATTTGATTTGATTCTCTCATGATAACTAGATACTACTCTTGCTCGCTTTTTAAAATTGATCCAGCCTATGATAGATGGTATAGACCAGCCGACTATGGTACTAGCAACAATGGTAAACAGTCCAATTAAATACTCTTGTGGGATTGGCGGGGGAAGTGATTTGAAATTAGCAGTGAAACTTGATCCAAATTTTGTAATATTGAGTGTCGCTTCAGGTTTGTTAGGCTTCATATGTATAAAATCTAATATAGAATCCCACGTGGATGGCGGAGATGAAAGTTGTAACAATTGAGTTGAATTCCCACCTAAATTCTCCTGCCAACTGACAAATTCAAAACCCTGATTTGGTTTAGCTGTGCATTGAGAACCTGACCATATATAGAATTGTTGTGATATCGGAGCTATTAATTTATCTTCTTGGCATTCTATATGACCTGCGTTAAAGGGTTCAATATTAAACATGACCTTTGCAACTACTTTATTTGCTTTACCATCAACTACGGATATAGTGTTGTTATCAGAATTGGCAACATATATCGTATCTTGCAGGACACCTATAGCTGAAGGTCCATTTCCAACTTTTATATCATTTCCTATCTTCGAATTATTTTTTCCGTCAATTACAGTGACAGTTCCATTAATCTTATTGGCAATATATATTCTAACTCTGTCTGAAAATGGATCGTGGTCAACGCCTATAGCTGAAGGTCCATTTCCAACTTTTATAACATCTTCTATCTTCGAGGGATTTTCTCTATCAATTACAAAGATGGTGTTATCTTCAGAATTGGCAACATATATTTTATCTCTAAGGTTATCAACGCCTATAGCTGAAGGTCCATTTCCAACTTTTATATCCCCTACCTTTTTATTTTTTGCTCCGTCAATTATTGAGACACTGTTATTATCATAGTTAGCAACAAATATCGTATTCGAGTTGTAGTCCACGCCTAAAGCTGAAGGTCTTTTTCCAACTTTTATATCATCTGCTATCTTCGAATTATTTTTTCCATAAATTACAGAGACAGTATTATCTTCAGAATTGGCAACATATATTTTATCTCTAAGGTTATCAACACCTATAGCTGAAGGAAAAGAACCAACTCCTATATCATCTGCTATCTTCGAATAATTTTTTCCGTCAATTACAGAGACAGTGAAACCAAACTTATTGGCAATATATATTTTAACTCTGTCTGTAAGGGGAATGTGGTCAACACCTATAGCTGAAGGTCCATTTCCAACTTTTATATCATCTGCTATCTTCGAATTATTTTTTCCATAAATTACAGAGACAGTATTATCTTCAGAATTGGCAACAAATATTTTATTTGAAATAAAGTCGTCAACACCTATAGCTGAAGGTCCATTGCCCACAATAATGTCGGGATTTTGGCTTTGAGATGTATGCTTTGTTATCTCAAAAAGAGTTTGTTCATCTAAATCCGTTTTTTTCGCAAATGTAAAATTCGACAATACAACTACTGATATCAGCACAATTATATTCAAGATAGCTACATAAATCAATCTGCTCTCAATTTTACCAGAATATTGCATTAATTTATAGTTCAAATCAACTTAAACTAGTGAAAAATAATAAACTTTATGATCTTGATGTCCAAATTGGCAAGTTCATATAGTTTTTCATAAAAGTTCAAACACAAACACAACATGAAAGAAGACACAGTAAGAAATATTGTTAAATATCCTGCACTTCCCCCTAGTACATGGAAGAAAATAAGGAACTGATTAAATCATTTATTAACGAAGTTTTTAACCAACATGATTTAACAGCAATTGACAAATATCATGCACCATATCTAACTAATAATTCAGGGAAAACAATAGAATCATTCAAGAAGTACTTGACTGCACTATTCTCAGGCTTTCCAGATCTGCATGTAAACATAGAACATATTCTTGCTGAAAATAATTTTGTTCTAGTGTTTCTCAATTTCGTTGGAACACATAAAGGAGAATTTAATGGAAGACCACCCACAAATAAGCCAGTGACGGTCTGCTGATCTCTATAGGATAGAAAATGATAAGATTGTAGAACACTGGGATGTAGTGGATCAACTGGATTTGTTAAAACAGATAGGAGCAATTGGTTCTAGGGATACAAGGTGATGTAATTAATTGTTATTTCCTTCTCAATCTCACTTCTTTAGTATATGAATTTATATCACAGTTGACCATTTTTGAATTAGCCAGGTTCTTAAAAACTTGATTACATTCACCATCAGATAAACCATGATTAGATTGCAATGTTGATTTCAGTTGTGTGTCTGTCACGTCGAAATCCCTGCTTAGAAGTTCTGTGGCAATCTGCGTGTGCTTAAATTCAGGTGAGCTGGCAAAGGCGCGAAATTCATTGTATTCAGAATTTATATCCAGCGTTCTTACTTTGTTCTTTCTAAAGTCATTTGCCAATTCTCTTTGCTTTTGTCTAATTGGATATTCTGGGTCTAATTCTCCACCACAAAGAAAATCAAGTAAGTCGTCTGGAATTGTCAATTCTTAACCTCACGTCGCGGCAACCACCGTGAATACGTGCCAACGATGGATGGTCTCATACGGCGCGGTCGGGCAAAGATCCTGTTTGTCCTAACACCTTCTTGTGGCTCTTCCCACTCTATATGAACCGTTTCAGTATTCATGATGAAATTCATAAAGCTATTTACAACGTTGGAAGGGATGTAATAAGAATATTTTAGAAGATCCCGTAGTTTATCCATGCTCATAGAATCCTCATGCGACAGTAACTGTTGTGTTACTACCAGCTGATAAACCTGCAAAATAGCTTTGTGATTCATAGCGAATTCTTCATAAGAGTCATGTGGGTTTAGCCTTATCTCTGATGGTGGCGTGCTTAGAGATGTGCGTGAATAAGTCTTCATATGATACTTATAAGGGTAACATACTTTTAAACCTTGAAGATGTTAATAGTTCACACTGGCGCAGAACGGGAAAACACAAGCGGTTCCCTATATAAATGAGGTCTTTTGTTATGAAAAATGGCGTCGGATTATGCGTTTTTGACACTTCCCCGCGCTCAACTTACTAATAACAGATAAGGGAGCGAGAGGTGATTTAAAGTTACCTGCTACTCATGGTGTCGGAGTCGGCGAAAAAGCAATTGTACTCAAAAAGAAGTAACACGTTGGTAGAGCGAGCTTATATCCACATTTGTTTTACTGCAAATCAAGTTAGTTGCTAATCATAAATATAGATAATTAAGCTCTCGATAATAATAAAAAACCAGCACGATATGATGTCTTTATCAACTATTAACTACCACGAGACTACACGGTTCTGATACTGCCGTGAGCTTAATAATATCATAATACCTTTGTTATATCTGTCATTTGCAGTATATTTATGACTTTACAAGAATCTGCTAATAGCTCGTTTGTAACTGGCGCATCTGGCGAAAGTTTAGAATGCATATTAAATATCTCAGGATTAAATCTCGTATCCGTTTTAATTACTTCGGATGGGAGCTTAGAGAATGGGTCTTATGATATTTTCGTAAGTAATAATGCGAGTCAATGGCATTATGTTAGGAGTGTAGCTCTTCAAGGTACATTAACATCAAATTCATTTTCTTACGACAATCAGAGTGTCTTCCTTAATATCCTAAGTTTCAACCATGTGAAAATTGCTTTGAGTGGGACAGAAGGAATTAGTTCAAGTATACTACTCAGCGGAAGATGATGTAAATTAAAAATGACTAATGATTAGCTATTTTGAAAGTATGTTACCATATATTGATTCCACAGCTATAATATGAGACAGTGAACAAAGAGACAATCGATGAAATTGAGCAGCTGGCTAAAGAATCAAATTTCCTTATGGTGAATTTAAACGAGTACATCGTTGCGGAGTACTTTCGGCAGAAAGCAGAGCC
>JANWKP010000327.1 GCA_025451315.1 Nitrososphaerales archaeon
CACCAACCTTGAATAACCAACAACAACCACCAACCTTGAATAACCAACAACAACCACCAACCTTGAATAACCAACAACAACCACCAACCTTGAATAACCAACAACAACCACCAACCTTGAATAATGAAACTACAGGGGCAACTGTTCCTCCCTCTATACAGAACAAATCACCTACTCAGGGTATGTTTCCTCCCTTTCAGTTACCATCCCTTTTTCCTTAACCCCTAAAATTTTTTATTTTTAACTGCTATATGATAATGATATGATGAAGATATGTTTGGAACAAAATGGCTATATGGTTTTAACCCTGAAAGGATTTTTTGGGGTAATTCTTCCTTTCACTAATAAAATAAAAATCCCTTATTCATCTATCCATCAAGTTTTAACGGAAAATGTTCGACTCGATAAAACTAGAACAATAAAATTTGTAGGTATATCGTTTGCTAATAGAAATATTGGAATATTTTATGTTGTAGGAAAAGGGAAGGTATTTTATGCATTTTACCGGAAGAATAGATGTATTACATTAAAGTTAAATGATGATTTTAAGTATAAAGAAGTAATCATAGAAGTCGAAGACAAACTCAGATTTGCTGAAGATATTTTAAGACATATACAAAGGTCCAAAGGAAATAATCAACATGAATGAATTACCTTTATTTGCGCATCGAAAAAATTATTGATTAATAAAATTTCCTAAGTAAACTTTTTCATAATATTCCATTGTTTAAATTCAACTCCAAAATTTTAGCGGTCCATGTTATTAAATAAAATTCAGTTTGGTGTTCACGTCACTTAAGGACTAGAAGATTATTTTATTTATTTTCAAGCTAACATCCTGCTAATGAATTGCTTCCGATTATAAAAATATGATTATTCATAAAAAGAATTAGTAACAAGAACAGCATGCTTAAAGAAATTAATTGGATATTTTTAATTATATGACTCAAATTTTTTCTAATTCTAATTTTCTATTCTATTGATACCTAATAGTTTCTACGGGGATTATTAAATTACAATCAATTTGAACTTTTAATCCATCGTTATATATTCAATTTTTTTCTTTTCTTACTAATGAATTATTACCGCCATTTTTCCCTAATTTTGATTGCTATTTTAGCATCAATATTTGTTATTGGAAATTTAGACCAGGTATTTGATTCAATTTACGCACAAACTCAAGGCGATTCTGAGGAACCGGTTTATCCGTATCCAGTTCTCCATAAAATTGACATATCTGTGCAAAAAATTGAAAAATCAGGTGGAGGTGGAGATCTATATGGATATCAGTTGGATCAGCACCTACTCTTTAACGCAAATACTGGTGAATTTTTAAATAATATTACACAAAAATATTCTTCAGGTCCTACTATTCCAGGACCTTCTCTACTAATAGAAGAAGGTGATTCTGTCCAACTAACTTTATCAAATCCTAAAAATACAGGAGCTCCGGGTATGGTTTCAGTTCATGTACACGGTATCCATTATTCGATAGCAAGTGATGGAACCTTAGGTATGTTAAATGGATTGCGTGATGAAGGAGTTAAACCTGGCCAATCTATTCGATATCACTGGACAGCCGGTCCAGGTACAGCAGGTACATGGCCATATCACGATCATACACTAGGACTTAGTTTAGGTCACAGCAATTCCCCTGGAACCAATATGAATGGGGCAGAAACCATAGGATTATTTGGAACTTTGGTGATCGATAGTCATACAGGTAAAACACTGGCATTAATTGATGATAAACCTACCAAAGTAGATATAGCAGATATATCAAAAGACATTCTATGTTACGTTACGGATGATGCTTTTTGGTGTGATCAAATAGATTACAGAAATAATGCGCAACGAACTGCATTATGGGAAAATCCTACTATTAGTTTGAAAAACGATGAATTGGTCAGATTTCACTTATACGGTATGGGGACAGATTTTCACATTTTTGAGCTGACAGGCTACAAATGGTTAGAACCTGGCACAACTAATGTAATTTCAAAAAAGAAGTTTGGTCCTCTCGAAAACCATGTTTTCACTTTTCAAGGTAAAAATGGAGTTGCTGAATATAGAGACATTTTGTCTTCTCATATGTTATCTGGCATGAAAGGAAAGTTTATCGTGGATGATAGAGGAGTAAGTATTCCTGGGAAATCCCCGATTAATTAATGGTGATAATGAAAATGAATAATGTATTAAAAAATAGTTTAATGGGTATTTTTGCTGTGATGTTATTAACTTCCACTTTAACAATGGGAGTACAAAACGGCATTAATACCGAGAAAATTGAGGATTCTGTTGAAAATAATGGAAGTGTACATCCAATTATACAAATGGCCGAAGCGTCAAAGGAAATTGATAATGAAATAGAGTCTGAAAAATCTTTAAAGAATTTGCAATCAAATCCTTTTGAGTCAACTTCCGAAATTGGAAATAATACAAAAGAAACACTTTCTCAAAATGGAACAGTAAATGAGGTAACTATACAAGCAGAAAAATTGCCAAATGGTCAATATGCATATCGAATGTTGAAACACATCATATATGATGGTCAATCTGTTGAAGATCTCACAGAGAGGTATCCAAAAATACCTACTATTCCAGGACCATCAATAGAGATGACTCAACATGACTCATTAATTCTTCATTCAATTGACGAAACAGGGGTTAAAAAAACGCAAAAGATAACAGCACAGAACGCGGGTACTTTTGAATACTATGGAGAACATTATAGAACTCTAGGTTTATTTGGCGCAATAATAGTAAACCCTGTTGAAAAAGTCCCTGCACAGATAAACGGCAAAGTAGTTAGTGTAGACATTTCATCGTTAGAAAAACAATATGTGTTGTTTATGGTGGGGTCTACATTTTGGGGACAAGAAATAGATTCAAATCATAATCAAAAACCATTATGGACTAATCCTACTCTTGGTGCAGACCTTAATCAATTAGTGAGATTTCATATACTTGGTGCAGCACATCAACACACTTTTCATCTTCATGCCCACAGGTGGCTAGATCCAGGAACCACAAATATCATTGATACCAAATTAATCGATCCCCAATCAACGCATTGGTTTATCGTTGAAGCAGGTGATAAAGTAGGAATAGGAACTTGGCAATATCATTGCCATGTATTTGCACATATGGAAGCAGGAATGATGGGAGAGTTTAAAGTGGGTTCTGCTGGTAGTAATACCCAAAGTGTTCCAGGAGTATCACCACTTGTTGAAGGAATTTCATCAGCTAGTGACTCTTCAGATAGAAATGATCAAAGTATGGTAGTGGCGTCGCAATCTGAAATAGGATTTAGTTCTCAAGGAAATTTCGTAACTTTTGATATAACAGATGAACCAGGACAGTGGTTCAGAAATGTTGGAGGTGAATTACTACCTGGAACTACCAAATCATTGGGAGTGGTAGAATCGAAGGGAACTGCTCATTTCATAATGTCAAGTACAAATACAGTTCATACCATATCAAGTCTTCTATGGCCTACCGGAGCACCACATATGCCATTTGATCAAATGACTCCCTACCGAGGAGGAGGTATTGTTCAATTAGAGAAACCAGGATTATATCTTTTCACATGTAAAATTCATCCATATATGTTTGGTGCAATTATTGAAGATGATCCTAAGACTGAAGGGTTAGATTTGGGCGATAAATTGTCATTGAGCACGGGAACAACCTTGGATCCAAGTAAAGATAATGGCAAAGCCACTATAGTGGCACTTCTAAGTACATTCTTCATAGCAAATAATCCAAACAATTGGCAAGATTATAGTGGGGAACATCCGTCTTGGAACCTTCAGATTCCAGATATTGATGTCAATTTTGGAGAAGAGAAAACAAACCTTAAGACTTTACTTTTGAATTCCACAGAAGAGGATGGTACAATTCCATTAACACCAATTAAATCCCCATCCAAACCCGGCATTGGTGAAGTTTGGATAGATACTCAATTTGAAAAGACCGCTCATAAATCTAAGCCTGGAACTGCAACTAAAGTGAACGTAGAAAATTGGCAAGTAGAGAGAAAAGTGGCTTTACCTCAAATAAACATGAATAATCCTCATAACATGTGGAGTGACTCGAAACAAGATATAATATATCAAACTCAGTGGTTTGATAACAGACTCACTGCATTCGATAGAAATTCTGGAAAATTACTCGATGACATAGGAGTAGGAGATGCGCCATCTCATGTAATTACAAATCCTATAAACGATTTGATATATGTCGCTTTAAGCGGAGAACAAGGAGTTGCGGAAATTAAATTTAACAAAGAAAATAACAAATTCGAAGTATTGAGAATAATACCTATGCAAGAATCTGGACAAAATCCGACTATTCCTGATGGCCAGTGGATTACTCCAGATGGAAGAAAAATGATTACCCCAAGCCATTCCACTGATGACATTGGTATAGTTAATTTCTCTACTAACTTGAGAGGTGGAGAAATTCAAAACCGAACATATACAGGTAATATGCCCATTGCGACCGGAATGATGCCTGATGGAAAGACTGCCTATGTATCTAATTTCCTTTCAAGTACATTAGATGTGGTAGACATGGATAATGGAAGGGTATTAGATAAAATAGATTTAGCAGATAAAGGTAATGCTTTACCTATTCAGACTCCTGTGAGTCCAAATGGACAATACGTTGTAACAGCTAACACATTGACAGGAAGTATTGCTATTACTGATACCGATACACACACCGTTGTGAAAACTCTGCCATGCGATCCAGGCTGTAATGGAGTCAATTTTGGAGCGAAAGAAGGAGGTGGATATTACGCATATGTATCAAGTAAATTCTCTAATAGAATGATTGTAATTGATGGAGATCCAAATAATGACGGGGACGCTTCTGATGCTCAAATTGCAGGAACTGTCTTATTAACTGGAGAATATGCCAGTGATGGCAAACCCATGTTTAATACAGATGATGAAATAATGAAGTACGATGGTATGGGAGGTCAAGGTGTCTATCCGATACCCAATATTAACCCTGGGTGGGTGGAGATGTTAGATCTAACATGGAATCTTACCCATGATCAAAGAGACCCTGTAACATCCTATAATCAACTACAGAATCAACCATTACAGACAAGCAATAATGACCATTCTAACGACAACGAAGTTAACAGTCAGTCAATTCAACATCAACAAGACCAACTCAAACCTCTAACTATAGAAGAAAAAATATCTCAAGTACAAC
>JANWKP010000328.1 GCA_025451315.1 Nitrososphaerales archaeon
CATCAAAATCAAGTAATACCTCTCCTCGTTTAACAAGAGATTCATTGTATTTCTTCCAGTTCACATGTATTATGACTAGAATAGGTTAGCTAAATCTGTTAGGAATAGTTAGTTGCGCAACAAGGCATAAATATACATTAGGTAGTTTACCATTTATCAATTATTAATTTTGTACCAAATTGTAAAATAATTTCTAAAATTACTTATTATTATATAGCTAGTCTACCAATAATGAATTAAGAGCCTATCCCAAAATTAACCTCCTGTAAACAATAAAGCTATTAGCTAGTTGTACAAGTCATCGCCGCCCTAAAGGTGATTTTACAGATATACTATCAAGAGATTGCCATGACCATTTGATTCCTCTTCTATGATCGTATATTTTTAATAATCTGGTCCAGATTCTATCAAAAATATTTAATTCTCTCCATTCCTGAAATCTTCTATGACATGTAGAACCAGAACCATACTCTTTCGGTAACATTTTCCATTGACATCCAGTTCTCAAAACAAATACTATACCATCAAGTACTTTTCTATATGGAACAATGGGACAACCTATCGTATTCTCTGGTTTTTCTTCTGGCAAAATATTTTTAATTTCATTCCATAGATCATCTGGAATGCGTGTAATTGTTCTAATACTTTTGTTCAATTGTAGTATAAATAAAGAAGATAAAAACAATGAGCTATATTCCTATCTATTTTTGAGATAGGCTCTAATGGTTTTAGTAATAATTTAGCATAATTATTAATCAACTACGAAATTCTCTTCTCTAATTAGAGAAGAACAATTTTTCCATTATTATTTCAGAGAAGGTATTATCTCTAAAATCTATAGTTAAAAGTAAAGATAGTTTTTACTGATTCTTATAACATTAAATTCTGTTTATAGTAAAGTGGTATCATAGAGATTATTTTTGGTATTTTTATCAATGATCCTTAATATTTTTACAATCTAATGATTTTCCATTTATTATTTCAATATAAAGAAAATAATGACAGGGAAAAAAATTCAGCATTATTATGGATAAAAATATTACCAATTTATTAAATATTCAATTGTCATTTTTTCGTTATGGAAGATATTATTGAAAAGTTTGCTCAAAGATTGGAAATCTCATCGGATAAAGCTAGACAAGGAATTTCAATAACATCGAAATATTTTCTCCAAAATTCAGAGCCAGTCGTAGCAACAGGTGTTTTATCAATGCTACCATCTAGTTTAACAAATATGTTTTCAAATGATGAAAAACAAGAATTTAAGACTAGCCAAAAAAATATTACCTACGATGAAATAATAAAAAAAATATCTAATGATTGTTTTAACGGGGATACACAAAAATCAAAAAAGGTATATGAAGAAGCAATAAACGTGATTAAGCGACAAATCTGGTAAAAAATAAGATCCCTAATAATTGATATGGCATGACAATTTAGATATTAATTTATTCAAATCTATTATCAAGATATAATCGAGTCCCGTAATCAAATAACTGTTAAGCAAAAAGATATAGGGCAGTCTTAAATTACTTATGAACTATTGATTTTTATATTACTAAATGAATAAAACAAAAAAATTAATAAAAGTAATAAGATATCGTTAATTAAAAATAAACTTAGTAAATCAATATGATGTAAAGAATTCTAATTTGCGATTACATTTAGCAGTACTTGTTTCAGTTCATGATAGTGCTTATCGATATACATAATGTATCATAATTCAGGTTGTCGGGTTTAATATGACAAGCAAGAATTATCTACTTCAAAGAATCTTAATTTGCCTGGATAAGGGATTGATTTTTTAAACTTTCTAGCATTTTTAATTAAGAAACCATATTTGTAGCCCTCAAAATATTTGGTAACAATAGAAAAGTGTTTTTGTTTATCTTTGTTAAACTCTTCTTGATTGTTGTATTCTTTAAAATCATATAAAAATGCAGAACCAATAATAGCACCTATTGTAAGCTTATCAATATCCATCTTTAACCTCTCACAAGCAGATATATCCATATTTTTTGAAGCATGAATTAGAAATTCTCCTCTAAATTTAGTATTCCATTTTCTTAACTCTATAGTCTTTTCTCCAAAAACTAGCAAGTCTGCATATGGTTGCTTCAAAGATAAACATTTCATAAATATATAATATTATCAAAAATAATTTTGATCTTATATTTTATTATATTTTTATGTTATATAAAGAAACAATCCATTTAGGTTATATGAATTATGATAATTATTTACTAATTAACAATAAGAAAGTTATGAAAAAAATTATTGGTTGTAATAAGATTTTTCTATCTTATTTACAAAGTTAAAGTAATTTTGAACTGACTCATTATGGTATTTTTGAGCAATTTCTATAGATTTGTTAAAGGTTTCTGTTGATCCTAATACTAAATCATTTATTCTTCGATTAGCATTGATTGTATTATCTGTAATGTTTTGGTTAGTTTTATTGTATACATCAGTATATCGTTGTGGATAGAGATAATTGTTCCAGTAAGATTTAGATGTATCATCTATAAATTTTGAAAATGCTGATTGATAAGTATTAAGAATATTCTTTTGTAATTCTATAGAATTGTTTGAGATTGATTGAATTGTGTTAAAGGTTTCTTGTTGATATTTATTTGTAGTATCAATACCTTTCTCAATTATCTCATTATTTGTTCTTTGATATTTATTGAAATTGTCATTAACCTTGTTTGTTGTGCTCGAAATATTAGATGTTGTATTTTCTATTTGTTGTCTTTGTTGGTCTAAAAACTTCTCTGTACCTTCTTTTATTGTGTTACTTTGTTTTCTATTTTCATCTTTTAAGTTCGACATATTAGTCACTGTTATTATCCAAGACAATCTGATTAATAAATTCTAATAAACTATGAAATTAATAATAAAGCTCAGACAATACATTTTTAGCAATTTTCCTAATTTTATAAACAAAAATTATTTTCAAATGACTATTTATATTTTATCTAGACAATTATGTGCGATGGCGTTGTTCCATGAGGAACTTATTATATAAATTACTAAATAATTTATCTTATTGATAAAATAATATTTTAAAACTAAAGGAACTTTTTTAATTCTTTAACCAATTCAATAATATATTTACACTGTTTTTCTGCATACAGGGCAATAATTGCTATATCTACTTCTCCCAAAACTTTGAAGTTTGAATAAGTCCGAACTACTTCATCTTAGTGCCCCAGTCATAGGAGTGCGGTCACTTTTCTAGCTTCTTATATTAATATAGTTAGATCAAATCAAAGGAGTTTGATCTTATTTAATAGAAGCGTTAAATACTGTTATAGAACTGTTCAAATGTTCAAAAGATAGCTAAAACTCCAATATAACCTTTCCAGATTTGGCAATACTTTCTATTTTTGGTGAGAATCCTCCTAGTAAAATTTTAGATTGAGGTCTTTTAACCAGTTTGGACCAATAATTGATTCGGAGTTTTTTTACAAAACTCCAATAAACTCTGCATATCGTCTGTCAATACTCTTTTAATAGCATGAATTCATCTGTTCTTTCCCCAAATTTGCCTTGATAATATTTTCTGCACAAAATGCTATTGTTGTTAGTCGGTCCAAGATATTCTAAAAATATTTAGACATTTTCTTTTAGTTGGTTTCACCATATGGCTGTTGTAGATTGCGAGGATGTAATACACGATCATGTACTCCAAGGTGATAAGTAATTCATTTTATACCAGTCGGATAAATCAAATCAAATCTTCTTAGCTAGCATTTATACAAATTGGTAAATAACTAATCCTACTTTCATTATCTATTCATTAAAATAATATACAGATCATAAAATAGATTTATTGATTTTTTAATTGTAATATTGATACAAACCAAATAGTATAATAGAATACAAATACATTACTTTTTTCGATCATTATGCTATAATTTAACTAATTTTTTTTATTTATCTATGTTGTTATTTGATGTTTCCTCTATTTTGCTTAGTGGTAAAGTAAAATAAAATATAGCTCCACGATTACCATTCTTATTATTGTTTTTATTTTCAGTCCATATCTTTCCCCCATGAGCTTCCACCATATTTTTAGAGATATACATTCCTAAACCTAACCCTTCATAAGATTTTGTAATAAACTTTGAAAATATTTTAGGTAATATTTCTGGATCTATTCCCTCTCCTGTATCCTTTACAATCACTAAGGCATAAGGATTAATGCTATTGTCAATTTCCTTCTGAATAGAAACAAATATTTCACCTTTTTTGGTAAATTTAATAGCGTTACTTAGAAGATTAGAAATTACTCCGGCAATTCTTTCTTTATCGGCTTCTACGAATAAAGCATAGTTGGATGGTTTAAAACATAACTTGACGCTATGATTATCATTTACAATAATAGTCTTATAATCTTCGACAATATTCGATATAACTTCATTTAGGTCAAATAATTCCTTGTTTAATTTTAATGAACGACTTTCAATTTTAGCAACGTCTAATATGTCGTTGGATAGTCTTTGGAGCCTAATCGCATTTCTTTGTATCGCAGACGCAAATTTCTTTTGTCTCTCAGGATACATTTGTAATAGTTGGGAAGCTGAAAGAATAGCTTGAAGCGGCGTCTTTATCTCATGGCTTGCTATATTAATGAATTCTTTTTGCATTTTATCATGAACTTTTAATTCTTCATTGGCCAATGCAATTTCTTGATTTGATAATGAAAGTTGTCTATTTGATTCTTGTAATTCTTTTGTTCTTTTTCTTACTTCAATATTTAATGTATTGTTCCATTTTATAAGAAATATGATTAAAATCAGAATGGCAAATGAAAGGCCAAAAATCAAAGAAAAACCTTTTACTCTCTCTGTGTGAAGAATATCATTAATATGCGAATATATTTGTGTAGTAGGTGTGATTACGAATATAAAATATGTATTTTTTTCTTGCAACAAAATTGGATGACCTGTATTTAGTCTCTCCCCGCTTCCAAAATCATATACTGCAGATCCTCCTAACAATTTACCGGAAAAGACTTTGCGATAATAATTATTTTGAATATCTGTTACATTAAAAAATTTTTGAACATTATTATCAAAAAAATTCTTTCCTATGAATTGTGTTCTAGGAGTGGCAAGATAATCTTTTTTACTATCATACGCTACTAAAAACTGTGAATCAACATTATTAATATTTCCGGAATGTGCAAAAAAAGGCTCAGTAGGTATTTGTATCCCAATTATTCCTATATATTTTCCGCTATCACTATTGACTATTGGGACAGTTAATGCAATACTGAACATATTATCAATTCCCTTAAATCCATTTGAAAAAGTTGGTCTTAGACCATTTCTTGTCTCTTGTACATAATCTCTAAATGAAATATCTATATTAACAAAACTTCTTTTTCCTTCGGATACGATATTATATGTTATTATATTATCTTCATCAGCAATAAACAATCCGTCAACTTTGGTAATATCATTAATTTGATCAAACTTTTCTTTCATAATCTTTTGAATTTTATCTCCATATAGTTCACCTTGTTGTAGAGGCACAGAATCTGCTATGCCCTGAAGGATTGACATAATCAACTTCAAATCGGATTCAATGCGTTCGGAAATAATTTGTGTAGTTTCTATCTGTCGGTCTTTATACTGATTAAATACACTATCTTTAATATTTTGTTCTGTTATATTCTGTTGATAGAAAAATAAAATAAATGAAGAAATAATTATTGCAAGTACTGAAATAATGCCTATCTCTTTTCTCTTTCTAGATAAGAAGTCGGCCTTTATTATTCCTCCTTTTCTTTCCATCTATCAATAAAATACAAATTGACTATGTATTAATCTCTTTTTTATTAGAAACATCAAGGATATCATTTTTTAGATGTAATGATCTTTTTCTAAATTTATTCTCTAATCTGATTAGTTTAATTTTACGTTTCAGAAATTATCTTCTAGGGCTTAAGTGCTCCAATATGAATTTTCACATGTCCAGAACTCTCACAAGACTCTAATCAAAGCTTAAATTTGTCGACTAAAGTTATTGCTTTGATTATTTCTTGTTAATCAAATATATTTCTTCATTCCATATAATAAGATCATATATGAAGCTGGGTTATTTTGATAAGAATTGTGTCAATAAATCTTTTTAAATATATATCCCTAGCATGTACTATCATGATTTTGTAAAAATGACTGCCTTGTTGCGCAACTAACTATTCCTAACAGATTTAGCTAACCTATTCTAGTCATAATACATGTGAACTGGAAGAAATACAATGAATCTCTTGTTAAACGAGGAGAGGTATTACTTGATTTTGA
>JANWKP010000329.1 GCA_025451315.1 Nitrososphaerales archaeon
TTTGGAAAATAGTCCAAATAATGCTTATGCATGGACTTGGAAAGGCAATATCCTTTCAAATTTAGGTAAATATGAAGATGCTATAAAATGTTATGATAAATCTTTGGAGATAAACCCAAATTATGCATTAGCACAGATAAATAGAGGCAATACTTTCTCAAATTTAGGTAAATATGAAGATGCTATAAAATGTTATGATAAATCTTTGGAGATAAACCCAAATTATGCATTAGCACAGACAAATAAGGAAATTCTTTTTGACAAATGCTAACGATATAAAATGACGATTCTTTTTTCAATCTAGTTACTAAGATCAGTTTTATCTACCTATAATCCTTTTTAAAAAAATATATCTCAAATTTTAATTTATATTACAATAAACTTGATCTTGTTTTTTATTATTCCTTAATATTTAGAAAATAGATATATAGAAATAATTCTAATCATAGTTATTTACCTGTTGATATTCTACAAATAGAAAAAAGAGAATCAAGAAATTTATATTAAATGACATTATAGGAGATACCTTATCTTCGTATTCTTTATTCCACTAGGAAGAAAAATTAGAATAAATTTAATATTTATAATTATTTACAAAAATAAATTAATAAATAAGAAGAAAAACTCAATATATCATTGAATTTGTTTGCTTTTAATATTCTGTGGCTAATATATGATTCATTTTTGTATATGTAACTAATAATTATTGTTGTTATTTATCATCTAAGTTAATAGAATTTTTGTTATTATCTTAAAGGTTCTTATTCTTAAATTCAGAGCATTAAAACCATCCTCAAAATAATTTTTCTTTTTAGGTCAAATTTGTTTCACTTCTCACTAGCTGATTTGTGATAATAGTCCTCATATTGGATTCACTCGAAACTAAAAAATAAAACGAACAAAAAATAAAAGAAAACAATAAGACAAAGCTTTGAAGAATGCAATGTATATTCGTTATTTGTATATACAGTTAGATCACAAGTAACAATGGATTATTATCTTAAGATTAAGAGATTACCTCTCCAAGGCTAACCTCTCCAATACTAGTCTTACCGATACAATTATCTTCAATATTAGTAGATATCATGATGTTATCGTAATTAATACTCGAATTTTCATAAATCTCTAATAGATTATACAATTTTTTAGAATTACTCGACAATAATGCTTGCAATAATATTCCAAAAATCCTGAAAATAAAAATGAATTAAGTAAAAAATTAAAAAAAATGATGATAGATATTTGGAGTCTAAACGTGATAGATAATCGTTCCAAATTATTAAAAAATTTTACTTATGTTTACCATAAATTGATGCAAAAGAAAATGTATATTTATGTATAAAAAGTATGGAAGATTTAGAAATGTTATATAAAATACGATTTTTTAATAAATTAGAAAATTATTAATTTTTAAATTAACTAATAATCAAATATCTATGATAATAAATTAAGTATTACTTTTTTTAATTTATTATTACTTATAAATTGGATAAACATGTAATTAATTACTAACATGACAAACACAGAAGAAGACAATAAAAAACATACCAGTACTATAAATGATGAAACAGAGAAACTTTTAGACCAACAAAAACAACAGATTTCAAATGCAACAGATAAATTCAATCAGAATATCAATGAATATCAAAAGACAAGTAATGAAATTATTGAGAAAAGTATCGATCCCACAGCCAAGTACCAACAACAAACAATTAACACATTCCAATCAATAACAACCAACTTTGTAGAATTGCAAAAGAATCTTCTTGAAACTTACCAATCAGTAATATCAAGATTTTTAGACATTACATCTAAATCTTATAGAAATAATTCTACATCACCACAAAGATATACAGATATTTACAACAAGACCAATCAAACTATTACAGACAATACAGTTACTGCTACAAACAGAATAAATGATGTTGTATTGGGATCTACAGAAACTTTTAACAAATCAATAGAAATTTCACAAAAATACTATAATGAATCAATTCAAAACTACTTTAACTTCCTCAAGAAAATAGAAGAATCTTCTAAACAATAAATATTTTTTTATTGTTTTAAGTTGGGAAATACAACTTGATTAGATTATTTAATTACTACTTGTTATATAATAATGATTAAATGACTAATCAATTAGAAAAAGAATTAATACAACAACGTAACTGACAATAGTTCTTTTCATATTCCAAGAATTATAGTTATACAAAGTTCTATCTTAAGATATGAGTAAGTAACATTTATTACTTAATTCTAGTTTAATAATAAATCTATTTTTAATAGCATTATCACAACGGAAACTACTGAATCCTTTTTATTGATATGTTTATATTTGATATTGTATTTTTTAAAGACTATTTATTCTAATTAGTTATAAAATAAGGAAACTTTAAATTTCACATATTATGTAATGATTAGTTTCTAGCAGTATCTCCGTTATAAAATCATAGTTCAAGCATTTAAACTATTTTGATTCAGTTATAAATCTCTGAAGTTCGCGCTGTGAAATTATTCCAACGTATTCAGCGTTCCTTTACCATCAACCTGCGAATATTGTTCGTAAGCATAACCTCTCCTGCCTCACCAAGACTTGTAGATGAATTTACAACTATCAAAGGAGTACTCATTATGATCTCTACTTTATTTTCTGGCTCCATCATTTCATCAGCTATGGATTTTAAGATGTCTCTCTCAGTTGATTCCTATTGGTTTACCATTTTAGGTGATATTTTCGGTGACAACAACCGCGCCAAATTCACCATGTACCATCTTCTTTATAGACAATCTTATAGTATCGTCCTTTTCTACAGTAATGAGACTTTTGTTCATTACATCTCTTACCTTCATTATATCTGATTTCATGACCAGCCTCCATCTTGTAAGTAATATAACTACTTTAATTAGAATATCGTCCTATCAGTAGTAGAAGTTAACTTGCTTTTATTTAATCCCAAATTATTTTTCTTCTTGATAATTCGCTTACTATAATTAAGCATTCCTAGAAGTCTAATTCATTCTTATAGATTCAGTTACGTCTCTCAATTTATTAGTATATACTTAAAAGTTTTTTCTAATTATAGAAAATGTTTAAACAAGAAAATTGCTGAAATATTGCAAAAGTATATTAAAATTAATCTAATATATCATAACTACCTATAACATCTTTATATGAAAATACAGTCACTTTTACTTTCTTATTTCCAATTTTTTTTGAAATTATTTCTTCTACTTTATTTATTATGTGAACAGGATAACCATCGATACTATCATATTCTTGAAAGACGTCATCATACGGTTCGACAAACCACCATTCGTGCTTTTCTTCATTAATTTCTATTTGCGAAATTTTCAAAACTGTCATTTATTAGTTTCAATTATTTATTAATATCATTTTATATAAAATTTTAATTTTCTGATTGAAATAACCATTTATAACCTAAATTAGTTTCAAATATAAAAGAATCAAAATAGAGAAAAATATTAAAACTAGAATTTATATAAAATGAATCGAGTTAGATTCATTTTAAATATTTAGCAACGGCATTAAATTCTTGTTCGAATAATGGTCTTGATATAATTTTTGTGAGAAAAGCATTAAAAATTAGCTCTCAAGATATTGCTTACTTGTGAGATGATTATCTTTAATATAAATTAATTTTTACCATGAACTTATCAAATTCAAATGCGTACTTTTCTAAAAAAGTACCGGAAATGGTTAAATTTATTTCATATCCCTCTGAGGTATTACTAACTGCAACTTTGGTTAGACCCAATGTTATATATTATATAAATAATTTTAATTAATAACGATTTGACAGAAATTATTTTAAAAGACGGACACAATAAAAATTGATTATACATTTAATACTCAAAGAATCCATTAAAACAATGAGTACAAGAAAATAGTATTAGTTAAATTTTATAAAACTGTAAATTTACCTATTTAAAATGTGAAATTTGCAGTAAAATCAAAATACAACATAAATTGGATATTAAGTCAAAACCGGACAATGATGAATATTTTTTGTGAGTAGACAACATTTATTCTTCTAACACTTACCATCAATTCACTTGATAACTATTCTGCTACCTACTAATTTATATAATTACCTTATTATATCTAATAACTATAAGTGAGTTTGAAAATGGGAAATAAACTTGAAGGAAAAATTGCAGTCATTACGGGAGGAAATAGTGGCATTGGCCTTGCGACTGCAAAGAGATTTGTCTCTGAGGGGGCAAATGTTTTCATTTTTGGTCGTCGTCAAAATGAGATAGATGCAGGCGTATCAGAGATCGGTAAAAACGTCATTGGTATTCAGGGTGATGTATCGAATCTAGCAGATTTGGATCGGTTGTTCGATGTAGTGAAGGATCAGAAAGGCCACCTCGACATACTATTTGCCAATGCTGGTATTGCACAATTTGCACCATTGGGAGAAATTTCTGAGGAACACTTCGATAAAATATTCCGCATAAATGTGAAAGGACTTTTGTTTACTGTGCAAAAAGCACTTCCTATTTTAGAGGATGGTGGATCGATCATTTTGAATGCTTCAATAGGTACCTCCAAAGGAGTTGGGGGGTCTAGTGTTTACAGTGCGACCAAGGCGGCAGTACGTTCGTTTGCGCGAACGTGGACTGTCGATCTGAAAGATAGAAAGATCCGGGTCAACGCCATTAGTCCAGGACCGATCGATACCCCGATCTTTAGTAGCATAACGCAGAATGAGGAACAGAGCGAGTTATTCAAGAAGAACATCATTAACGCAGTACCCATGAAGAGAATGGGTAATCCAGATGAAGTTGCAAAGGTAGTCTCGTTTCTTGCATCGGATGAGAGCAGTTATGTCACAGGTATCGAACTGTTCGTTGATGGAGGTTTGGCACAAATCTAGGGTATTAGAGCCATGCCTTGTTAATGCTATTTTTAAATCATTGGATAAACAGACAAAAGAATTTTATACTATAAGTGAGTGAGTGATGTTATTTAGAATATGTATCTACTAGATACATCTATATTCACTAATTCAAAATTTTTTGAATTTCAGTATAGTTGTATAAATAAACAATAAAGCTATGTCTAAAATTAAACCTTTTTTATTATTTGTATAATATTATATTCGAATTAAGTTTCACCCTTAAGTTATATTCCAATTTGAAAGAATTAAACCAACATTTTTAAATCACAAATTTATATTATTTCATGTAACAGATTGAATAGAAATAACTATTCTTATTGTAATTATATTATATTTGGAATTGTCATCTCCTTAGTTTTTACTCTTACTACTTTACAGAATAATCTCTCTGATAATGCATTTGGGGGGGTTGAGAAAGAACCACCAATTGTCTATGACCAAAATCTACGAATAACTCAACTTACAGATGGACTACAATTTCCAACTGGTATAGATTTTCTAGGTGAAAATGATATTTTAGTAATTGAAAAGAATACAGGACAGGTTAAAAGAATATTTAATGGTGAAGTCTTGAAGGAACCCGTTTTGGATGTAAATGTTGCTTCAGAAAGTGAACGCGGATTATTAGGTATAGCTATAATGAATACAAAACAATCTAACATTGCTAATGATGGACCTAGAGAAAATAATCTGAATAATGAAATAAAAGTATTTTTGTTTTATACAGAGACAAAGGATATTGATAATGGTGATATCTTGGGAAATAGACTATACAAATATGATTTCATTGATGGAAAATTAGTCAACCCAAAACTGCTATTAGATTTACCTTTTTTACCAGGACCATCACATAATGGTGGAGTTTTAGATATAGGGCCAGACAAAAATTTGTACATTGTAGTAGGAGACGTTAATCGCGAAGGCAATCTAGCTTACATGACTCTAGCCCAAAATATTGAAGGTAGTAAAGTACCTGATGGGCGTGGAGGAGTACTACGTTTAACTGTAGATGGTACGCCAGTTATGGATAATGATAGTTTTTCATTGGGAGATTCTGGCCTTTTAAATTTCTATTATGGATATGGAATAAGAAATAGTTTTGGCATTGGTTTTGATCCAGTAACCGGTATTTTGTGGGAAACAGAAAATGGGTCTAACTACGGAGATGAAATTAATGTAATTTTACCAGGATTCAATGGTGGTTGGCGACAGGTTTTGGGATTATCTGCAGAATATGAAAATTTCAAAAATAAAGAATTTGATAAAAACAAGTTAATTCTTTTTAATGGAAAAGGAACATATTATGATCCTGTATTTACATGGGTAGATACTGTGGCTCCAACAGCAATTACATTTATAGATTCAAAAATTTTTGGTGAAGAATACGAAAATGATCTCTTGGTAGGCTCAGTAAAACAAGGCCGAATATTTCATTTTAATTTAAATGAAACGAGGACAGGATTAGATCTGCCATCAGAACAATTGGGAGATCAAATGGCAGATGTTGACGAAGAATTAGAACCAGTTACCTTAGGAAGAAATTTTGGAATAATTACTGATATCGAAATAAATCCATACGATGGTAAAATTTATGTAGTTGATGGGCAGTCAAAGAATGGTAAGATTCTTCAAATATCAAAATAATCTTTCAACCATTATGTAACCAATGTAGAAATTATATCCTCATAATCGCAAATGATGATCTACATTTAATGATTTTTATTCTAGACTTGCATTCGCAATTATAGGATTAGAAACTTCAATCATTACAAATTATTCGATAACTTTCAATTTCATTAAAACTTCATTCTTTATATCTGAAAAGTTATCAATTTCATTTATATAATTTTACGGTCACATATATAGATATTATATAATTTAAATGCTTAATATATTTCGAAAAACGAAGTAGCTGTCTTTGGAAGAATAATTTGGTGGCTCATTGAACTATTGATAAATTAAATCTCAGAAAAACAACTTATTCAATTTTTAGCATGAATTATTCAATTATGTATAAAAAAATAGATATCATAAATTTTCTATTGTTACGTCTATTATACCCTCAACTTGGAAATGAAAATATAGAGTATAGCTATTATTTCAAATCTACCCATTATCATATTAAAAGACAATATCAATTTTGAGAATGAGTCTAAGTGCATAGTAGTTATACCAGCTGATAATCCAGTATTGGAAACTGAAGAAGCTGTTTCAAAAATTACATTAATAAAGTTAGTATTCTTAGTATTAATATTTAAATAATAGATACATATTGCGGTTACCATTGTAAATAAAATGAATAGAACAACAACAAATATTGCTTCTCTAAATGCTTTATCAGAAAGAATATGAAATTTATATTTATCTAAAGGAACCATACTCATTGATAGTTTATCACTATTTTTTTGTAATTTTTTAGCTTTATAATTTGATTTGTAAAATGGCTTGATTCTTTTTCGAAATTGAATCGCAGTTGACGAAATAAAAGTAGGTTGACTATTATTATGATGGTTATTATCATGATTATGATTTTTGTCGTAAAATGTGGTTGTATTTTCTTTATAATTAATTAGCTTGTGAAAAATTAATATTATTCTTGCTATTTTTATCCCTCCAGCGGTCGAAAAAGCTGTTCCTCCAATTAGCATTAATACAATAAGTAATATTTTACCAGAAGTTGATATATGAGATAAATCTATAAATTGAAATCCAGTGGTCGTTGATGCGCTGATGACATGAAAAATAGAAGAAAGCCATTCATTTTTCGAAAAAGAAGATTCAATGAATAAAAATAAAACAATGCATATAGTAATAAGAATTATAAAAACTAGAATTTCTTGAATTTCTTTTGTAGCCTCTATCTCTTTACTAAAGATACCAAAATGAAACGCAAAAGGTAATGCAGCAATTATCATTCCACCCATAATTATAATCAATGTACTTGAATTTACTGAATTAAGAATTGTAGATGTAGGTACAAATCCTCCACTAGAAAGGGTACCAAAAGACAAAGATATTGAATCAAGTATATTTATATGTCCAAAAATTACAAATAATAAAATAAGAATTGCTGTATATATTGCAAAGATTACACTTATTGTAGAAAGTAATTGTTTGAATCTTAATATTCCTCCACCCAATAAATGCCTCATCCCTGCTAATTTTGTTTCTGGATAGTACAAAGCCATAACTAAATAAACAAAACTTAATCCCCCAACCCATAATGTATAGGAGCGGTAAAATGAGAAACTTTCAGGTAAATTTTCAGGATGTATTATTGTAGAAAGACCTGTAGTTGTAAAACCTGACGTACTTTCAAGAAAAGAACCTGCAAAAAGAGAAAAAAAATCAATTCCATCCCAAAATGGATTGATATACATATAAGGTAAACTTCCAAATAAGCTTAACAATACAAAACTTAATACAACAACAATAGATGACTGTTTTAGATTTAGCGGACTTTTTTCTCCTAATGTATTCATAATATAGCCTGTTAAAGACATTCCCACAAATGCCAAGTAAATCCCAATTGAAGATTGCCATTCCCCCCAAAAGGTGCCTAATAATGCAGGTATAATCATCAGTAGTCCTGTAAATTGCATTATAATAGCTACATTTGCAAAAATTGGTTTGTAATGTTCTCTTATAATTTTCCTATAACTTCTAAAGGTTTTCTCAATAACTGCTATACGAATCGCTTCCGCAAGATATTCTAGTGTTACTGTACCAATAATTTTTTCTTTATTTGTACTATCAGTAACAGGTAGATGCTTTATTTTGTGAACACGCATTAATTGAATAGCTTGTCTTACTGTAGATGAACTAGGCAGTGTTTTTATTGGTGAGCTCATAATCGATTTTAGAGATATTAAATCAGAATCTTCTCCTTTCATTACTACCTTTTCTAATATATCACTGTCCGTTACAATTCCAACATAATATTCATTTGATGATGAGGTAACTAGAATGATTTCTACATTTTTAGGTTGCAATATTTTTACTGCTTCAGCCACAGAAGAATTCTCGTCTGCAGTGACAAATTGAGTATGAATATAGGATGAAAGAGGACGTTCTAACGGCTCAACCATTAACAATCATCATCTTTCTACGATAAAGTATTCTGACTTTGTCCAAGTATAAAGATTTGTTTATTAAATAAACATATAATAATGCTAAATGTTAATTATTTTTTTTATTAATAAGTTTGGATGGTATTAAACATTATTCAATTTCTATAAATAATACATTTTGTATTAGCATTAATATTTATGTCAAAATAGTTTCAATCTCCTTGACTAGATTCTATTAGTAGTTTCATACACTTAATTGATATTATGTTTTATAAAATCATCAAATAAACAAATTAGATGAATACAATTAAAATCGATGAAATTGGTTCTGATTTATCTAGACTCAAAAATTTAGGAGTAGACGGAGTAATTCTTGCTGTGAATGCAGAAAAGGATTATGACGTAAATAACACTATTGAATTTGTTAAAGAATTAAAAAAA
>JANWKP010000330.1 GCA_025451315.1 Nitrososphaerales archaeon
ATAAAGTCATGGAAGTATCTACCTTAAATATTAACATATTTACTACAACTTAAGATAAAGATAACTGTGGAATGCTGAGTGAAAACCTCGAAAGGGTTCTATGGGAATCAGTCTTTGACGATAATTATAGGATAAAATGGTTAAATGATTTTGGGAACTAGTCCTACGGACTAAACATAATACTGATGTGCTTGTAAGAACAAAGGCAGAATATTTTCTTAGAGACCTCGAAAAATACAAAAATGATGGAGACATCATTAAGAAAGACTGAGCGTATGACTTTGAACCATGTGTCACCGTAGAAGATCGGATAGGAAATTAAAAATCATATTTTTTGATAACAATCATTTATTCTAGACATATCGCTATTTTTTCTCTTCTTTCTCTGTTCAAGTATAGTTTTCCAATCAAAGGAATATTTTTTTGTAACGTCTGTTATTCCAGTATTTGAAAACGCTAATACATATTGATACTTTTTGTTCCAATTTTTTTCATAATAATGAGGATTATTGATTGAAATGGGATATTCAAGAGTTGAATCCATATGAATCCATTTTCCCTCAATAAGAGCTTCGTTCCAACAATGATCGAGAAAATCATGAACTATTCTAGTTTGAATCGACAAAGAACTGAGTATGGCTCCAAATAGAAACGACCATTCAGTGCATCTGCCGATCCTATTAAATGCTATATTTTCTATTTCACCATACCGAGGGAATACCACTGTAAAAGAACATTTAGGACATTTATGATATTCTACACCTCTTACTATCCAAGAATTGCCTTTAACATATCTATGATTCAATGATAAGTTACATGATAGACATATTGGGTTCTTGTCCATCCATTTCATAAAATCCTGTTTAAACCATTTAAGAAGCAAGGTCAGAGGTATCATCAAGTTTACATTTCCACCGACGGCCTTGACAAATTCGTTTTTAATTTTGACTGGCACAAGCGTTCGGATGGATTCAAGTAGACTCTTATCCAAATATTGCTTGCTCACCTGCTTGTATAAAATAAGAATGTCCTTTGTAAGTGGATAAGGAAGTCCATTATTTGCTAAATCAAAAAAATTTAGCACTAGTTAATCACCAAACAATCATTTAAAAATCAAATGCTCCTATGCAAAGATCTTGCACCCTGAATTTCAACTAAAAGTTGTTGATAAGTGTGAGGATTTAAACGAGAGTGGGTAGTTGAGGGAAAAACGTTGAAAAGTGAATTTAGAAAGGTCAGACAAACACCAAATGATCTCATTTTCATAATTTTAATTCTATTCTATTTTCAATAAACTTATCTTTGTATTAGCGCATACTGGTAAATGATAAAAGAAATAAGGTATGATACAATTTAACAAAAATTCTATTGAGAGGAAAAAAAAAGGGTCAGAAAAAAAAAGGTTTGCGTTTCCTGGGAGTAAAATCCACCCTATTCCCCTCTTGTCCTATACGATTGAACATATGACATTAAAGATAAAGCCAGATCTTGTGAACAAGATTCTTGTTGATTGCGAACAACAACTAACGATAAGAGCTTTTGATGATTTATCAGAAATCGTGTTTAATATTTCTGATTTAAAAGTTAAAAAGGTAAATTCAAAGTCTATTAATATTTCAAAATTTAGATGCGTTGACAATCGCCAAATTATAATTGAATTTGCTGAACAAGTTAGAGCTGGAAGCACCGTCGATATTGATGTTTCATATTCTGCAGGCTATACGGTTATTGACGGCAAAGAAGAATTCGGTTCTCCAAAAACTGGGTTTCACTTTATTACAAAAGGTGATCACGATAAACAATCCACGTCGTATCAGGCATGGACACAAGGTGAAGCGACTGAATCGCGCTTCTGGTTTCCTTCTATTGATTTACCTCAGGTCAAATTTACTCTAGATATCGAAATTTCTGTACCACCAGGATATATGGTAATTTCAAATGGGATATTAGAATCGAAAGTTTCCATGAGCAATGATAATACAACCTGGAAATATGTTGAGACAAATCCCTTGCCGCCCTATCTTGTTTCGGTAGTAATTGGTAAGTTTTTAAAATACGAAACAATTCACAATGAAGCCTGCCTTCATTATTATTGGCCAGAGGATATTCCAGAAGAGAATGCAATGCTCACATTTTCAGAAACACCTCAAATGATTAGATTCTTTGAAGAATATTTCGATATTAAGTATCCTTTTCAGAAATATGCACAGGTTGCCGTTGACAATTTTGAGTTTGGTGGGATGGAAAATTTAAGCTGTACTACCTTAACTAGAGGGATTTTACATGATAAGAAAACGGCTTTAGACTATAAGAATGACATCTTGCTGATAGCTCATGAACTTGCCCATCAATGGTTCGGTAATATGGTAACGTGCAAGGATTGGTCACATATATGGCTTAATGAGGGATTTGCAACATATTGTGAATCATTATACATTGAGAATTCAAGAGGAAGAGATGAATTCCATTACGGTCTTATTGAATCAACCGATGTTTATTTTGAAGAAGCGAATGAATCTTATGCCCGCCCAATAGTTACTAATATTTATAAGCATCCGGATGAGCTATTTGATGCTCATTCTTATGAAAAGGCAGGATTTGTTCTCCATATGCTACGAAATTACTTGGGTGAAAATGATTTCAGAAGATCAGTAACTAAATACTTAAATAAATTTCGAAATTTGTCAGTCACCTCGACTGATTTCATAGAAACAATAGAAGAGACATCAGGCATTGAAATGCGGACTTTCTTTGATCAATGGATTTATAGAATAGGACATCCCGAACTGGAGATAGAGTATTCCATAATAGAAATGGATCAAAAGAAAAATAGCAAAAATGGATGTAAAATCAAGATCAAAGTAACTCAGTTGTCTAGAGAAAATATCGATCAACTAGATTCGAATCCTCATAGGTTTCAATTGGAGATTAAGATTATAGTTCAAGATATTAACGGTTATAGAAAGGAAATTTTGGATATTATCCAAATTTCAGAATGGATTTCAGAACATATTATAGATGTTGATAGGGATCATTCAATAGCACATATTTCCATCGATCCCAATTTTAAGAATTTGATAAAAATTAATTCGATTAAGATTCTTGAAGAAACCGAGGATTTTCAACTAAAATACTTGCTAATGGATCAATTGAAAAGCGGTGATACGGTTATAGAAAGAATAGCAGCGGCAAGGATATTGAAAGACTTCTTCAGCGATGAAGTTATTGAGGCGTTGGGTTATGCAGTGAGTAATGACGAGTTTTATGGAGTGAGCACGGAAGCTGCTAAAATAATCGGTTCCTTTTACGACAAAAATAACTACGAAAAATCTGACAAAGCCTTTAAGAAGTTATTAAACTTTGTTTCAAATAAAGAAAACTTTAAAAATTTAAATCATCATATCCAGAGTGCTATTATAAAAAATATTGGATTATTTGGAAGATTAGAATCAATAAACCTGCTCATACTCATTTTAGAAGACCCGAACGGGTTTAGTGATTTTACCAAGTCAGCAGCAGCAAATGCGCTAGGTAAGGGCGGTAAGAATACTACCACAAAACAAGAGAAAGAAAGAATCATATCGCTATTGAAACACATAGTAAATTCTTCCAAATCATTCCAAGCTGTAATTGCAACGGGAGCATTAGAGGGATTAAGCGACTTGCCTAATACCAATAATAAATATATTTACTTAGAAACCATCAATTTCCTTTTGGAAAACACAAATCAATCCAAAGATTACTTTGTAAGAGCCAAATCTACAAAACTCTTGGGAAAATTTCTGGCGAATAAATTCAATTCCAGTGATCCTGAAATTTTGAATATGAATCAGAAGGTATTCGTTAGATTAAAAGAGCTATTAAATGACGAGAGAAGAAAAATTAAAATAAATGCTTGCGAAGCTCTTTCATACGACGATGCAAAATTTGCGAATTTCCCACAAAAATCGACCTACGAATCTATGCAAATACTCATAGAAATTGCAAGAGATGATATAGACGGATTTGTTAGACGGAAGGCTGAAACGAGTGCAAATCGCATAAGGGAATGGATAAAAGAATGGGCCAATCATCCATTAAACATCGATCCCGATTAATTATAGCATCTCAATTATACTTTATGGATTTCAGTGTATTTTTAAGAATGTATTTGAACTGAAGTGTAAACAATTGCCAATTGATTTGTCTAGTTATTCGTGTTTAAAAAATGAGTAAGACTTTCCCAGTCCACGTATAGTAATTACATTCTGTATTATCATATCATTTTCTTTGTTAAACAACCTAACCAATTGATTTCATTTAATAACATAGATTATGATGTACCAAGTAAAAGAAATTGGCTCTTCACAGTAAACTATTTGTGTAACAGATTTAATACTAATTGATCTTACATGAAATAGAATTTGGAGTTATTACTAACAACGACTATACTAGCTAAAAATTTAAAAGTGGTATAATTGACTGAAATAGACTAGGAAGTAATCTTAATCAAATCCAATTTGTATTTACCGCGTTTTACATATCACATCATCGAACTTAAGAATTCTGATCATGATAGTACACAATTAGTTGTTAAGTGACTACTTTTCCTCGAGGACAATTCTTAAATTTAGTATTAATACCTTAAAAAAATCTAAAAAGGAACAAATACCAATATGAATCATATTCAAATGTTACTTTGACCACTAGTAAAATAAATCTCGTAATTGATAATTATCGACATAATGGTGTTTTATCGTTTCCTGAATTCAAGAGTACGGGTTTGGTGATTTTCGTGCATGGGAGTGCTAGTAGCGGCTATAGTCCAAGGATTCGCTTTCTATCTAAGATTTTCAATGATTTTGGTATAGCTAGCTTATTGATCGATCTGCTAACGTTTAAGGAAACCCAAGTAGATAATCAAACGAAAGAATATAGGTTCAACATAGAATTGCAAGCAAAAAGGCTCTTGGAAATTACAGACGTTCTATCCCAGGACGATCGGACTTGCTCGCATGGATTAGGATACTTTGGGTCTAGCACTGGAACAGCAGTTGCGATTGCAGCGGCAGCCAAAAGGTTTAATAAGACAATCACGATAGTATCGCGATCTGGCAGACCAGATCTTGTTCAGAAGAACTATTTTGAGGATTTTAAATCATCGATTCTATTAATAATTGGATCAAAAGATAATACAATTTTAAAGATCAATAAAGACTTTTACAATCAACTAAGACCAGATCATGATAAAAAAATTATTGTCATACCTGGAGCTACTCATTTATTTGAGGAAACTGGGAAACTGGAACAAGTATCAAGGATATCTGCAAAATGGTTCAAGGATAAATTCCCAGAGTGAAATTTCAATGTTTACATAAATTAGACTTTAAGAGGCATTTCTACACTATTTACACTTGTACCGTTTCCGATTCATCATAATTCTAATGACTTCGTCATCAGAGATTGGGTCAAAATTTTTATGAAATTGTTCTACCGAATGAAATGTTGATGTAGAGGGTCTTAATACGACTCGAACATCAGCATCACACTCTGCCTCGATCATATTGACTACATTCTTTGGAGATATAGGTATAGCAATTATTATTTTCCTAAATGGAATGTTGAATTTTTTGTCTAAAGTTCGAATCCATTTGACAGTAACCCGAATCGTATATCCGGTTGCTGCGCCGTCATCGACCAAGATAATTGTATGATATCGTTTAATGTCCTCATATATATCATAATTACTCTCTCCTTGATAATAGGTAAATTTTCGACGCTTTATTTCTTCTATTTGTACTCTTATTTCCTTTTCCAAATAATTATTAGTAATGAATAGATCGTGGATTAAATTCGCATTCAGGGATTTAAAACCATCTTCCATGATAGCTCCTATCGATTGTTCTTTATTGTCAGGATCAGTCAGTTTACGAGGAATAATTAAGTTGAAATTATCGATCAAGAGTTTTTTTGATACTATATCAGCAGTTAATGCACCGGCGCGCGGGATTCCCAGTACCAATGTAGTTCTTCTATCAAATTTAATGTTACTATTTTTTAAATACTCTCCCAAAGCACTAGCTGCAGTCAACCTATTTTTGAATTGGAAGTGCCTCCTTTTCAAGAATTGATCGAAGATGCTAATCATCTACATCATAATTGAATACCATGTTAATATGAATATTTATTTTATCGCTATGTGGATTCAAATCTATTAAGGTGGTTAACAGCGAGTAGACAGTTAGATAACTTCCGACTTAAATTATAAAAATCAGTTATTCCAGGTCCATTTCAACTATATCTCACCCATTATGTGAATCAAATTGTTTGAGAACAAGCCGATACGTAATTTTGATAATTCGAAAGTATTATACACAGGAACTTTAGCGAAATTAATCTTTATATTATCCCGCAGCTTCTCACGAATTGCTCATTTTTATTCATCCACACATTCAATAATTAGAAATACCACGATCTAAAGACCTGAAAGGTTATTATCCAATGATCGAAGAATTCAGGAAAATCCCATAATCATCTTATGGCAAAACAAGCCTCACAATTTGTTAATTGAAAAATCACATACCCGGGAGTGATGTGTTAATTCTTAAAAACCGCATCTCCTTTCTACATCATGTTATGTATTTATTTGCCATTTCTTCTCATTTTAGTTGAAATAATGGCAATTTAGCATACAAATCTATTGTGCTACGTTTTATAGTAATATTTTCAAATGTATTATCTCCAATGAAAATTTTTATATTACTCTGACATTTATGAACTATGGCTTTTTCTAAAAGGGATATAATATCTTCAGACAAGCTATTCTGCGGTTTAAGTCGGGGTGCCATTGTGACCCTATGGTGGAATTATATAATAACAACGAAGGGTGGCCCACCTCAACCAGTTGGAAAATTTCTCTTTCTATTGGGTAATGTTGAAGGACAAACCCCTCCATTGCCACCACAACCGCCAATTTCAGTTCTATCAGATACTGCGGTTTTTTTTCCAGTTCTGTGTGAAATCATAGCATTTAAAGACTTTGAAAGCGAAATAACCGCATATGATGGGCAAGATAGTGATTTAAGAAGAAGAACAAAGATGCAAAATATACTGGTTAAGCCACCAGTATTAAAAGTAAGTATAAATGGATATAAACTAAATGGACTTAAAGATTTATCTGAGTACTATGTAGAATCGCCTGATTTCATATTTGATGTACCAAAACCTTCAGATACCCTTAGAATGAAATTCGCACCAGTAATAAAGACCGGAAGTAGTAGGGCGGTAGCCGGCGGTTTTTATCTCTTATTGAAACCTCCAAATAAACGAACAACTTATAAAATAAAATTTGAGGGGGAAAATTCGAATGGATATCGCACTGAAGCTGAGTATACAGTGATTTTTAATTAGGTTGATCAAATTATGTATGTTTTCACTATTTGAAAGATACTATATTCTGATTTGTCTCAATCAAACAAAATTATTCATTTGGTTTTTTCGAGCTCAGATATTACTTCATTGATATAATTCCTAATTTCTTCATCAGCCATAGATGTTTTAACTCCTGTTTTGGATTCAAGATCAGATGACAATTTTTTACTAGCCTCGGTAACTCTATGTTCTAATATACGATAATTTTCTACTTGTGCTATTTTACTTATAATAGATTTATCCTTAATTGTTCGGTTAATAAATCTTCTAATTTCAGCGTCCTGTGCTACTGAAATTGAGGTACAGTATACTCCTACAAATACTAGATAAGAACCCAATGCTACATATGGAAGAATAGAAACTCCGAACGGCGGATAATTCAAACTCGATATATTTAGTGCGTAATTAGATAAGAATAACAATATAAACCCAAAACCTGCTAAGTATAGATAATTTTTCAGTTCGACATGATTCAATTTCTTTCCTGCTATCAAGAACGAAAATCCTATAAGAATACCTCCTAGCGCATCAGTAGCTATGAAAGATAAAATATAAGCAAATGAAAGATCTACTTGATCAGGGAAGATAAATTTTAGTAAAGCGTATGTTACATCTGTATATTGAAGAACATAATAGATGGCGGAACCCACAAATATTGACCAATAAACTAAAGCGGGAACGCGGGGAAAATAATGCCTTAGTAGATATGCTGAAGACATTAGGCTCGTAAGGAAGGACAAAATAGATGAATAGAAATACAGGTTATTTAGCAAAGGATCTTGAAAGTATATGCTCGCTTCATTACCAGGAGTGTTTCTTAAAACAAGTCCGTACATCCCAGCAGAATATGCCTTCTGTTGATATACCAACGAGCATGAAATATTGACAAGTAACATAATCATAGTGATCATGAACATAATCATAGTAACGTTCGGCTGTCGTGATATCCAGATTATTGTTTTTATTGAAAAATACAGTAAAATGGCTGTAGAGAACAAATAGCTGATCATAGCCAACGTTAGCATTACACCTAAGTTGTATGAAGATGTAGTCACCATTTCTATCACAATGATAAAAAGTCCACTCAGTAAAAGAATCTGACTGACCCTCATACTCGTATGAATAAATTTTAATTGAGACATATTTCGGGAGAGTTTCTTATATTGTGAATCAAAATACCTTAATACCAAATATTGAGCGATTCCATACATAACTACACCGAAAGCAAAAATGAAGATTTTTATTGAGAGGGGAATAGTTTGGTTTACCATATTATTTACTTGGGAAAGCGTATTGCTGATGATAATACATGAGCAGCTTAATAGAAAGGTAATGAAAATTATATTGACAGAGTTTAATTTAATGTAAATTTTACACCTCGTGAATAGATATTTTGATACGCATCTAAACGCTCAATACCATAACTTATATTTTAGCCAATCTCTAAAATTATGCTAATGTTTGTTACATAATATAAGCCATTTTCAATTGTTTTTGAGAAAGATTTCTATCCCCGGAAGCTTTTTCTTATTGTTAACCGGTGGAATAAAATAAATTCCGGCTGATTCAACCTTTATTGCCCCTTCTAGAGGATTATCCTTCACTGAACCTCCTAGATTTACTCCACCCATCCAGACTGGGCTGTTCAAAATAGTAAAAATATGACAAGGATTCCTTTGAAAGCTCACAAAATTTAATCCAGAAACGAAATAAGGAAAAACAGGTGAGGTATCAAAAAAATTGTACCCTTGTCGGAATATCCTGATCTGATCGTTCCCCGCCTGTCTCACCCTCCCTATATGACTTAGCTTAAATCGATCATCTTTGGAGACATATTCTCTATATTTAGCATTACGCCGATCAAAAATGCTTTCCGAACCCTTGGTGGGACAACCATTAAGTTTTGAAATGGTATTTTCATAATCTAACGGACAACCTGTATATTTATGACGTCCTATAATTTCTTGTTGTAATGCTATCTTAGTTCCTCGCCATCTACTAATGTCAATTAAGAATCTCATGAAGCACATAAATGTAGAATTTGATATCCATTTGACTTTTTTTTCAAATGAATTCGAATTGTTACCCTTGTCCGTAAAAATTGCATATTTTCGATCGGCAGATTTAAGGTTAGAGATCCCATCCAAAAAATCCAGAACATTACGATAATCATTCCTACGATATCCTGTATAGTAACCAACAATATTTAGACTAGATTTTTCTTTTTTATCATACAAGTATTTCCAGGTCTCAAACACGGCTTGTTTTGTTTCTGATTCACTGTCTGAAATAAACTGGATAATAACATCAGCATCACCATTATTTTTCCCTCTCTTAATAACGTTAGATGAATATTCTAATCCTGAATCATTCCATATAAAGCGACTCACTTTAGGATCATTAAAAGAAGACACAATTTTTAACAATTCTGGCATACACTCGGTTCTGCTCAAATTCTGAAAAAGTCTCTTTCCGTACCCTATGAGATAAGTTAGACTACCCTCCGAACCGAATTCTATTCCGGGAAGGTCTTTAATTCTACCCTTATTAATATTTTGATAAATCCTGAAAAGTGAACTTAATTGGCTTCTTATATTAGACAATGTGATATCACCTTCCAAATTTAAATCTAATAACATAACTGCGAAACTCCTTCCCGGTACATCACCATCATGGTAATAAATCCCGTTTTGTTGCAATCTAGATCTCTTTTGCAAATTATATCTTCTGTAAAGGATTTATATAACGATTTCTATCTTCAATCAAACGAATCAATGAATTAATTAAATATAACAGAAAAAAGTTATTCCCATTCGAAGAAAATTATATTCATTGTCAAAATTTTATCACAAGTAGACCATTAACGGCCATATATCATTTAACGGTTAAATGATAATTCACAGGATCATGAATAGTATGTCCACATGTGGGCTGTGTATTTTTTTTAGGTATTGGTAAGCAGTCGTTTTTTGCAACGATTGTTATTTCATGTAGACCTGTAGGGAGAGGTTCATGTATAACAAAGTATCCATTTACTACGCTAGGATAAGTTCCGGCTGTTACATTTTCTTTTTGATATATAGAATTCTCCGGGTATGTTACATTGAATGGCGGAGACTCTGATCTATAATGTTCTAGGTTACTCACGGGTTTACCATCAATAACTAAGCTCATTACCAACCCTCTTGGACTAGGATCCGATAATTCTTTTGCGCAAGCGGCTAATTCGTCATTTGTTTTTCCTTTTTGACTTACCTCGGAATAATCACAATTGTTTGCCAAAAGGGGGATAAATATAGATTTTCCTGCGGGCATGGTACATGTTCTATCTACACTAGGTTCTCCCTGAGTTAATCCCAGAAAGAACATATTCGGATCATTCTGACCTACATTACAATTCTCACCATGTTGGTCGGTGGTCGGATTCATGTTCAACGGAATAAGGCTAAACCATTTCCACCAATTACCACTCCATTCTCCATAAGAATGACCGAACGGTTTAGAATCGACTGGGTAAACGCCAGCATTATATTCATCCGATAACGCTGAGGTAGCACAGATTGACAAGATTACAGCAAAGATTGCAAAACCTACGAAGTAAAACCCAATTAAAGACATGATCATATACAATTTTCTTTATTTATAAAGGATTCTATGAAGGAACGATTTACCAAAGCTCAATTAAAATGCGTATTTCATTGATTGACAGATTAAAGTTTTAGAAAAACTTTAATCAAGCAAAGACATAATTTCACAACCTATTCAATTTTCTAAGCTTTTTTAGAGCGGATGCATCGTAACCTTTTACTAAAAGTTTAAATATATTCCCATAAATGATTGCATATGATAAGACACCTTCAAATATTATATGCAATTATTACAGGTCAGATAGTGTTGGCAGATAATGTTAAAGAAAGTCATGGACAATAATGGTCAGGTAATATTAAATTTCAAATAGATTCCACACTCAAATATTAAGAATTTTTTTTAATTCTAAATTTAAAGAATACCTGTGCACTTTTTCATTGTTGAGATAAGAAAATCATGAAGCACTATTCTTTGTTTTTAAATATTGTATCCAAATATTTCATTGTTCATGATAAAAGCTAAACGATATTCTAGACGATCTAAATGCAAACGCAAGCATTGAATTTGATATATCAATGATCAAGTCTGACACATCATTGACTCAATCTAAGGTGTATATTCAATTGCTTTTTTAATTAATCTTGCTCCTTCACTTAAGCATTTTTAATCCACTATTATAATGAACTACAAATAGTTGTAGCCAATTCATAACATGCTTTGGTTTACAGTTCTTCAATTTATATGGAAAGTAATCGTCAATACTTTCTGTTCTGTCCTTGATGGACTGCATCGTTCTTTCTATCAAGCTTTTCTCCAAAGAGGAATGAATGTGATACTCTAGTTTCAGGAACCTATACCAATTAGCACATGTATGCTAAACACATTATAATTGTGATTAACATAAAATCATAACAGCTATGTACCCTATTACATTTATTTATTCAAGTTATAATGATATTGTCACCATCACCACCACTATTAACCAAGTTCCAATTGGTTAACCTGTACAAGAAGGAAAAATCCTAAAGTCAAAGAAAGATTGTTGCTAATCATCAGAG
>JANWKP010000331.1 GCA_025451315.1 Nitrososphaerales archaeon
AATGTCAATTATTTTATACCCTATCACAAATAAGGCTATTTCTTTATTTAAACAAGATACCATAATTCTGTAAATATTGACTCGCGGTTCCATCAGGTGGTGGACTATGATGTTTTCGACGACTAAATCCTTTTTGCAATTATGTCAAGCCCTCTGAGCTACTCTAAGAGGATACATTGTCCAATATGAGATGATAACATAATAAGACATTTTTGAAAAAATTTGTACCTTAGAATGTCCAATAAAACGATGAATAGATTAAAAATGTATTACCAAAAATTACATGACACGCCTCATAAGCATTATCATGCAGTAATAATAATTCAGGTTGAGATGGAATTGCGTTAGCCTTTCGAAATCAGCTCAGAAGCACGCTTTGCGCTTGCAACTGAGGCATTGGATAATAACCCCTCATTGCCTACCCAATCTCCTACCACGTACAGATTCTCTGCAATTTTTGTATCTGGCCTTCCGGCTAAACCGCCATCTGCAGCAGTAACAATAGCATTACATACGACCATATTGGGTAACGGTCTTTTCTTAACAAGCACCTCTCTCCATCCAGGCTGAAGTAAATCGAGGAATTGTTCTAACTCGGGTTGATCTTCTCTTGGCTTTGGTGCAATCGAAGTGCCAAGATATTTTGAAACATGGATTAATGCCCCACCTTCGGGAGCTAGTTTTGCATATTTAGAATGAACCGAAAAATATAGCGGCTGATCTATTCCAATCGCAAACGTTGTGTCTTTGTCTGGTAGGCTGCTGAGAGCAACATCTAGACAAACCAGGCGTATGGGCTTTGATTGTTTTGCAGCCTTTGCTAATACTTCTGGTCTTTCGTTCTCATCAAAAAGGTTAAGTGCATCCATGGGGCCTGCTGCTATCACAACTGTTTTTGCAGAAACCTCTGTTTTGTTAGATAACAAAACCTGCCAACCCGAAGAATCATTTTTTTTCAACTTGGTTACCTTTTCTCCTAAGATAATTCTTACACCTGCATTTTTGGCCACTGTTAGTAGTCCATCAACGAGAGTTTGCCATCCATGATCTAAATACATATAACCTGCTTGGCTCCCGACATAGATTTGGTGAAGCACAGGACCTATGCTCTGAATATCAGGATCGTTACCATAGGTGTTTAGCCTTATTAAAGCCTTAATTATTTCAGAGTCATTTGAGTCACGAATATTTTTGTCTAGCCATTCTTGTACCGTGGTACCTTCTAATTGTGAAAAATCAATATTGGTAGGTGACAGAAAGAATTGACTCTCATCTTTTCCCGTTAAACCCCAATTACTGCCGATTTCTTTTTTATTGCCTCCAATAATTAGATATCCTTTCCCTGCAGCAATTTCTCCAGTATAAGATATCCCTATCTCCTTTAAGATTGAGTCATTTGCGTCGTTTAGACAAAGTGCATGTGGTCCTTGATTAAAGTAATAACCATCTATTTCAGTAGTCCTTGCACGGCCTCCGATCTCTCTAGACGAATGCTCATACAAAGTTACTGTCTTCCCACTGCGTCCAAGCAGTGCCGCTGTAGCAAGTCCTGCTAGCCCTCCTCCAATAATAATGACGTCCGAACTATCAATTGCATTTGACATTATATGGAATTATATCTATAGAGGTGTTGTTAAGGATTATCCTTCTAAACACCCATCTTTGAGACATTTGAATTTTTTGATGAATAGGTAAAATCCCAAAAATACTATTGTTCATTCTGTTATTACTACACATGACTGTTACTCTTGTTGTTCTTTTTCAATATTTAGACTATTCATAAAAGCCTTTTTCTAAGTAATATATTGTTGCCTTCCACCTTCACTTCATACGATGGAACTGGCAGTCGCGCTGGAGGCTTTCGGATTCCCGGTCCTAACATCAAACTTAGATCCATGCCATGGACATTCCACATCGTATCCTTCAAGTGTCCCCTCGTCTAGTGGTCCACCAAGATGAGTACACACGTTCCCAATTGCAAAGTAATTTCCCTCAATATTTACAATACACACTCTCTCGCCTGCTAGGTTGTAAGCTTTCATGTTAGATGGTTGAACGTCGTTTGTATCCGCCACCTTAATGAAACCTTTACTCAATTCTGACTCCTCTCATAACGCTAAACTGGAGAACAAATGCTATATAGATTTCCCAGAAACAACTAAAAAGAATAAATGATTTAATGAATATCATCTACACTATACTTTTGGTCGATGCTAAACCCGTTACCACATGGAAATTAATGGTCGAAACTATTTTCCGGTGATGGCATCAAGATCTCATTTCATTTTATCATTTGTTCTTAAAGTATAGGTATTTTTCGATTAGTATTTGGCATATTATCGATTACATTACTTTAACCTTAACATATTCTACGATCGACTTTATCAGATTCTCTTTAAATGCGTCGATTTTTTTACATGTTTTCTCAGTCCTGGAGTTGAGAACAGATATATTACAAGTACTGGTGTTATCACCCAACACTACTACTGTTACTAATAGGGCAATTAGGTGCATTTTTCTGTAAAAGGAATCTGTCTACAAAACGACTTAAACGATCTCAATATATATTTTCTACTTTCTTTCTTTGTTCCTTCAGTATGAACATCAGATATTCAAATGGAATTTTAGTATCTTTTAAATCAACTTTTTCCTTGGACTCTCTTAGGTTTAATTTTTTTGGGATGGGCTATCTTATACCCAGTTCATGAAAACTTATATAGATCCAAATAGGCTTTAGGGCATGTCAGGATTATCTGAATCAGGGGATGCCGAAGGACTATCGTCCTCAATCAAAGGAGAAATAATTAGAGGACTTAATGAAGATCTAGCTAGAGAATACAAAGCAATTATTCAGTATGTGGTCTTTAGTTCCTCTTTAAAGGGTGCAGAATATGGAAATATTGCAGAGCAATTAGAAAAACATGCGTCTGACGAACTAGATCATGCATTGAAGATTGCAAAACAAATTGATTACCTAGGGGGAACGCCTACAACCAAAGGTAAAGAAGCTGAAAATTCAGAAAATTCAAAAGAAATGCTCGAAATTGATCTCAGAGCAGAACAGGAAACTATAAAAAACTATAGAGAGAGGATTAGACAGGCAGAGCAAGCAGGTGAATACGCTTTATCAGAAATATTAAGAGGAATTATTGCTCAAGAACAAGATCATGAGATTGATCTGAAAGACGCCCTTGGGCTACGATAACAATAGGAATATAGTAGGAAAACAAACGTTACCGCACACAAGTGACTACAAAGTCAATTCTATAGCATAGTAAAGCTTCCATTCTTTGTAATTGGTAGTGTTTCTATCTATCAAATTTTGTATACATCCTAAATATAAAATCCTGCTAAGAGGGATAACGTTAGCAATGAATATTCAGAAGTTACATAGCTTTTAATTTAACTTCTAGAAATTAATCTTCAGTTATGTGTTTGTCTCCATTTCATTTATCCTAGATTCATCAGTTTAATCAGAGACATGATAAGAACAAAATATTCTATCTTTTGTTTACCCATATCATTGAATTGTTATTGCGCCACCGGATCAGCTGACTCATCTTTATTTTAGATGTAGAATAATAAAACCCGAATTTAATAGATCATTTAGAATATTTAGTATAAGAATAATTAGCTTGTTACCGCTATATGATTTACCAGGCAGGCACACCTTTCCAAGCAATAGATTACCAAGATACCAATACCTGAATGGAAGGTATACGGATGACATTAGGCACTCATTCCTCATTCCATCCAGAATAGATCACTACTATTGAATATGACAACTTAAGAAATGGAAATGATCGAAATATGATTCATTTAGATATTATAGTAAACAGATAAGATTCCTAACAACTAATACAATATACCGCGGCAACTACAACAAGTACAAAACTAGTTGAATCTGATTACACAGCAACAAGACAAGGAATTATCGGATTAAGTTAAGAGCCATAAATTATATTGGTTTTTGACTTCAAAAGAAAAAGTAAGTATCATAATATCATAATATTCTATGATATTGAAGGTCGCTATTTCACTATTTCTGTCACTTAGCACCACTAACTTTTTCCAGATGTCGTGACATCATATCATGAGCCAAAACTCGGTAGGATTTGTGTCATATAATTGATCATTAGTCATGATATTTGGTGATAAATGTTTGCATCATTAATTTACCATTGAGTATATTTGAGAGGATTTCATGATTTAATAAATGGTCAGTTTAAGGATATTTTTGAATAGACATCTAACCAAAAGAAAATACATCAGAATGCCTAATTCAAGACAACTTTCTATAAGTGATGTGATTCAATCCTTCTCATATTTTGAATATGCGATGATGAGGATGATATCTTAGATCAATGATAATTTGAATAATACACACAATAGCTATAGTAAGCAATAACGTAATTGGCAAAACCTTTACTCCCAAAACTGCGATCATAATTACTATGAAAGCAGAAATAAATCTATAGAAAAGCCATTTTAATCCAATTTTCCTTGAAGAATTTGCTTCAAAGGTTACTAGATGAAGGAATCCCATAGAAAATAGACATAACGCAACAGAACCACATATTAACCATAGTTCTGAAAATGGGGTAGAAAGATTTTGGTCGGCCCTAATTACATGAGCTATTCCATCACCCATAGCAGCAAGACCAATTAGTAATGGGAAATGTAAGTAAAGCCATGACAAATAGATTCCTATTCTGTTATTTTCCTTAAGCGCTCGTATGGCAGAGCCATCTACAGTATCAAAATAGATCCACCAAAGACCAAATGCAATAGTTATTCCTGTTCCCATACCTAATATGGTTGGAATGGACCATTCTAGTGGGGATAAATTATAAACTAATCCAAATATTGTTTCTCCTAGGACAATAATAACAAATAATCCCATTCGTTTAGATAAGTGAATTGCATTAGGACGTAAATTTACATATTTTTTAGTTATCGATATTGTTACTATAATATCGATAATTACAGCCACCACCCAAATCATAAAATTGAATGGCGCAGGAACAAATATAGAAATCAACCACAAAAAGGTCGTACAAGAAAAACCAATGCTATATTTACTTGTAAGAGGATGTGCTTCGGTTAATTTTTTCCCTGTTCTTACATATTCGAGTATTAGAAAAGACCTGATCGCAACATAAGAGATTATAAACCCTATCGGACTTTCATGAAAAGCCTGATTCAAATTTACGGCTAGAGATATTGCTCCAGCCATCTGTAAGAGGACTAAAATCCTAT
>JANWKP010000332.1 GCA_025451315.1 Nitrososphaerales archaeon
AAAAAGATATATTTTGAAATAGTAGGGTTCTGGACCGCTCAATATTTAAAAAGAAAATTTAAAAAAATTTACGAAATCTCAAAATTAAGTGATAATAAAAACGATCTTTTAGTCGCAATAAACGAAAATAGTTTTGTTTCAGAATCTGGAGAAATAAAAAACCTTTTATCGGACTCTATTTTAGATTATGATAAAATCATAGTATATAAAAAAGATTCAATTCCCATGAAAAAGATAATTTTCTATCTGAAATCTATAGATAGTCAAATAATGAATCAGAATCTTGAAACTTACAGATCTGTAATGACTGAATATATTGTAGAACTCTTAAATAAGAACCAAGATATAATTGATTTGGAAGAAATATCTAAAACTTATGATGTTTCCATTAATTCTATATCTAATATTATTTCAAACCTACGTACAAATAATCATATTCAAAAGTATATTATTCAAAATTCTTTATTAATTTCCAAGAGAAAATTAAATGAAATAAAATATAGAATTGGTGATATTGACAATTTAATAAAAATACAAGAGATTTTTCAAAATAATAACATCCCTATCCAATACACTATCGATATTCTTAAATATTTAGGATATGAAATTGTCTGGAAGGGAATGGATTCATCAAATATTATAATAAAACGAAAAACATGAGGAGATTATACTTTATGCATGTTAAAATCGATAATAAAAAATATAATTCATTGAAATATTTAAATTTATGATAATTTAGTTAGTAATAGTGTATGAACAATCTAAAAAATATTAAAATTAATAATAATACATGGTTACAAAATATTTCTGGAAACTGGCGCGATATAGAATGTCCTTGTGGAAGTTGTTATCATTTTAATGGAAGTCTTGAAGAATTATTTAATTGGGAAAATATACATTTAAGACATATGGCATCAGATTATGATAATCATGCAATGATATCTTTTTATCCTGACGATATGGTTATTTTTTATCATTCTAAAACTGGATATGTTATGGAAAGAAGAAAACATAAAACATATGAACTAAATGAAATTAAAAATGCATGGATTCACGGAAAAATAACAATCACAGGTGCATAACTTCTCTAATATTGTGTACTATACACTTTAAAAAACATATCGTTTGGTAAGTTAAAGTCAGATATACTAAACTATTTCCTTTAAATCGTATCTATCTATTAGAATTATGGAATCTAGATAAAACTTTTACTGCTTTGAGTATTAATTTTTAATTATGATTAATAATTTATAAAAAATTGTATCTTGGCAATTATTGTTAATGATATATTTTTCTTCTAAAAATAATAGGAAACTGTCATTATGCTCAGTATAGTAGATCTACATCAGCTATATTGCTGCAGTAGCTGCAGTTACTGCAGGTGCTGCAGCAGATTTATAAGTAAATAAAGAGCAGATAAATTATGCAATTTTATGATGTCCTTATTGTAACCTTACTTCGAATAGGAGATACAATCTAAATAAGCACATTACCAGAAAACATCCTGGGTCAGACATATCTCCTAATTTGCTCTCAGGTAGCTATCAAGATATTAATTCTAAGAATGGTAGATATCAATGTCCTTATTGTAACCTTACTTCGAATAGGCGATACAATCTAAATAAGCACATTACCAGAAAACATCCTGGGTCAGACATATCTCCTAATTTGCTCTCAGGTAGCTATCAAGATAAGACTGAATACATTCGTCATCTAACAGAATATAGAGAAAAGAATCTGAATCAGTTTACACCACTATCCCCCACCTATTTTAATTCTTGGACAAGTAATTCAAATCATGTTAATACTGTATCAAAATCAGATTTAAACATAAGGAGAAAGAATAAAAAATTTTATTCAACTATAAGAGAATTTTTACAATATCTTCCGATCATACCTAATAATTTCCTAATATACAATAATTTTATACCATATAAATCAATATCAAATACTAATATCGGAAACCCCCTTCTTTTTAGAATCCATGAATGCAAAAATTGCTCTAAATATACACTTGTTGAATTCTATAGTTTTGATCAAATAAATTTATCCAGTGAAGATATACATTGTAACTTATGTAGCTTGCAAAAACAACCACAAAAACAAAATAGCGATTTATATAATCTGGAAATTAAGAAACTTTTTGAAAACAATATATTATCAAGAATTGATAATTCTAAAATATATTTAAAATCTATAAAAATTCCTCAAGATATTTATACCAAGTTAAAAATAGAAAGGGTACCATTTTTTTATTATAAAAATAATGATATGCCTTCTTGGTTGATAAACTTTATGTTATCTGAAGAATTTGTAGATCTTGGAATTATTGAGGAAGATCAATTGTTTTATAGATTAACAAACAGTGATGAAAAAAATTTAGAAATAACAAAAGATGAATTAATTGAATACTTAAATTATGGAAATTCCACTTTTGGACTATTCAAATTTCAAAAAAAAGATATTAGCGAATATTTCTTTAGCTATATTCAATTTGAAAGAAATTTATATACATTGAAAGAAAATAATCTTTCACTAATAGATTAAGTACTGTTTTATTGTAACATTTGTTGTAGATGAAACAATCGTTTAGATTGGTGATGGAGGAAGTACATGATATTATGAAACATGTATTATCCTTAGGATTGAAACAATATCTACATTCATCTTTGGAAAAAAAGTTTGATCTAAAGGATAATTAACCATATTTCAAGGATAGAATAGAAAATTTTCGATGACTACTATCCATGTATGCAAAACGAATGTACAAAAATTGTAAATATCGTCACAAATTACTCATAAAGATATAATTAGAATAAGGCAGATTATTCAATTAAATTAATACTTTGATAATCATTGTTACAGTATGAATTCATCAAAAGAGCGAATTAGAAGTGAGCACTAAAAGCCTCTGGTGGGATTCGAACCCACGACCTAAGGTTTACGAAACCTTCGCTCTAACCGTGCTGAGCTACAGAGGCAGATTAAAATCAATATTATAAAGAAATTTATTTTTACTGATATATAATTTAGATTCTAGTAACACAATTAAATCAAAACTTCTATTCTTATTGTATGAAGATATCAATTTCTGGAGCGAGAGGTATTTATGGAAAAGATCTCGATCTTCATGAAATTTATAGATTGTCTTGTCTTTTTGGATCTTATCTTAAGAAATCTAAAAATAAAAAGATAAAATGTCTAATAGCGTCTGATACTCGAGCTTCAGGTGACATCATAAAAAAAATTGTGAAATCTAGTTTAATTGAAATGAATATCGATGTTTATGATTTGAGTATAGCACCAACTCCAATAGCATTTAGAGAGTCCAAAAAATTTGATGGATCTATCATTATAACAGCATCTCATAATCCTTTTGATTGGAATGGACTTAAATTCATAATTGATGGCCGTGGAATATTTGAAAAAGAATTGGGTGAAGTATTATCATCAACTCAAACAACGTTTCCAATCACATCGTATGGAATTTCTAGGAATTTCTTATCTAATTATGAAAATGATATACTAGAATTAATTCAAAAGTCAAAAGAATTGAATCCATACAATAACAAACGAATTGGTATAGATGCTGGAGGTGGTGCTGCATGTGGATATGCTAATAATATATTAAAGAATATTGGACATATTGTTTATGATGTTAGTGGTAATAGAGGTATATTCTCTAGAGGCCCCGATCCTACAGTGGATGATTTATTACAATTGAAATCCATTGTAAAATCAAATGATCTTGATTATGGATTTTCATTTGATCTAGATGGAGATCGTTTAGTTGTTGTTAATAGTAACGGTGAAAAGTTAAATTCAGATATTACGCTTTTACTGTGTATAGCAAATATGTTATATAATTTCCAGGCAAAAGAATTTGTAACTAGTATAGATACAAGTATATCTATTCAAAATTTTGTTAAAAATCATGGATGTTATTTAACTTATTCTAAGGTAGGTGAGGCAAATGTTGTTCAAAAAATGATAGAAAAGAATGCTAATGCAGGAGGAGAGGGAAGTAGTGCAGGATTTATTATGCCTAACTTTAATATGTGTAGAGATGCTATATTAGCTAGCGTTCTTATCAGTACAATTAATAAAAAAATATTAAAAGAATGTTTTGAAATTTCATCCAAGTATTCTCAAATTAGAACTAAAATTCAAATTGATTCTAAATTACAAAAAACTATCTTAGAAAAGTTACACGATGAATTTAAAAAAGATTCAACAGAAATTAATACGCTAGATGGGGTTAAAATAATTATAGATGAGAATTCTTGGATATTATTTAGGATATCGAACACTGAACATGTTTTAAGAATATCAATAGAATCTACTATTAATGAAATTAATACTCTCTATAGAAATGTTAATGAAAGAATAATTAAAATACATGACCAAATTAAATGAGAAAGAAATCATAGATCTATTTTATTCTAATCTTTTAGAAAAAAATAAAATCCAATTTCAAATAAGAGATGATGTATCAATATTATCTTTTAAGGATTTAAGAAAAAATAATGTAAAATCTACCAATTTCCCTAATATAATTATAAAGTGTGATATGTTAGTAGAAAGTACTGATGTAGTTAAACAAATGAAAATATGGCAAATAGCACGAAAAAGTATTGTTTCTGCTGTTAGTGATATGTCTGCAAAAGGAATTAAACCACCATATTTTTCGTTACTATCATTAGGAATTCCTAACTCTTGGACAAAAAATAAAATAAAAAATTTAATTTTGGGATTTGAAAAAGCATCTAAAGAATTCGGTATAGTTTTTCTTGGAGGCGATACTAATGAATCTAAGGAGCTAGTCATTGATTGTACTTTAGTTGGTTTTTTGGATTCTATATCTAATCATATTCCTTTGAGAAATAATGCTAAAGCTGGAGATATTGTGATAACATCAGGCGAATTTGGTTATACCTCAGCTGGATTAAAAATATTGCTTGTCAATTCAAAAGCAATACCATCTTTTAAAAAACGAGCTATATCAAGTATTCTACTTCCAAAACCTAATCAAAAATTTGGAACATTATTGGGAAAGTATTTTTCATCATCAATTGATTCTAGTGATGGATTAGGGACATCTCTTTACGAATTGGCTAAGCAAAGTGGGATTAATTTTTATATTAATGATATTCCGATTCCTGGAGGTTTAATTGAATTTGCCAAAACTAATTCTCTAGATATTTATGATCTAATATTTAATGGTGGTGAAGAATATGAAATAATAGCTACGATTAATCCCTCGAATTTGCCAAAAGTAAATTTTCTTGCAAAAAAATTTCATTTACCACTATTTGTAATAGGAAAAGCAATGACTGGAAATGGTAATGTTTTTGTTAAATATGATAATGCACTTGAAGTGTTTCATGGAAGAAAAATTGAAAAAAATAAAGATTATTTTCTATTAGAAAATAAGGGATTTTTACATTTTTCTTAATATATTAACAAAGTTTTAATATCCAAATTAAGTGAATTATAGGATTATGTCTGAAACTGAGGATATTACTCAATATAAATGGGGAGTAGCTCATATTTTTAGCAGTTATAATAATACTTTAGTTCATATTACTGATATTAGTGGTGCTGAAACAGTATCGTTTAGTTCTGGAGGTCGACATGTAACTGCTGATAGATACGAATCGTCGCCTTATGCAGCAATGAAATCTGCTGTATCTGCAGCAGATACCGCAAAATCCAAAGGAATAAACGCACTTCATATTAGGGTACGCGCAGTTGGAGGAGTAGGGCCTAGAATACCCGGTCCAGGAGCTCAAGCTGCAATAAGAGCTTTAGCTAGAGCAGGTTTTAGGATCGGGAGAATCGATGATGTTACTCCAGTTCCTCATGATACAACCAGGAAACCTGGTGGTAGAAGAGGAAGAAGAGTATAGCATTACTATACTTTTTAATTTTTCTCAAGTAGAATATAAAGCCTTAATTATGAATATTTTTATCTAGATATATGGTTACAATGGCGAAATTAGCCAAATTACTATTATCATTTTTTAATGATACACAAAATAAATTAATAATAATTATTTGATAAAATGCCCCTTTATTTATTGACATTATTTTTTATTTTATCCATCGTCAATCTCTTTATTCTGCTTAAGTTTCTCTGCAAATGACATATATTTTCCATGTTCTTCAATTTTGATCGTTGTATTTATTTTAACGTTTATTCCTATTGTGCGAAATAACGATAGTAAATCTCCTCCAGAAATTTTTCGGTTTATTTCTCCACTATTAATAAGTTCTACTATTCTACTTACTATTGCTCTAGTTTCTGAGGGAAATTGAAATTCTGCTAAATTTAATACTTCATCTCCTCTGTCATACAAATATGATAATAAGATCTCTCTTTCAGAAGGCTCGCGTTTTTTAATATCTTTTCCTATGTTATCTTTCTTCTTCTGTTTCATCATACGTTGCATTATTTCTTGCATTTTCTTAGCTTTAAGAATTTCAATATCTGGATCTTCTTCCATTTAACCTTTAATCACTCCTATCGGAACTAACTTCGCTACTTTAGTCGCAATCCCCAATTTATCTGATACATTCACTACTGAGTCTACATCTTTATAAGCCAAAGGTGTTTCTTCTACTATTCCATTTTTTGTTAATGCTTTTATATAAATTCCTTTTGAATCAAGTTCAGCTTTTACCTTTTCAACAGTATAACTTCTTTTTGCTGCACCTCTTGACATAGTTCTTCCAGCTCCATGTGCAGTTGATCCAAAACTTAAATCAAGAGATTTTTTATTTCCCACTAATATCCAACTTGCAGTTCCCATCGATCCTGGTATAATTACAGGTTGACCTATTTGTCGATATTTCTCTGGGACCTGTTCCATACCTGCTGGAAAAGCTCTGGTAGCACCTTTCCTATGAATTACTAAATCTCTCATTCCTTCTCCATCAACCTTATGACGTTCTACTTTGGCTATATTATGTGCTACATCGTAAACCAACTTCATATCTAATCCTGTTTCTGAACTAGAAAATATCCTCTCAAATGTTTTTCTAGTAAAATGGGTAATTATTTGCCTATTTGACCATGCAAAATTCAAAGCCGAATACATCGCTTTTCTATAATTTTCTCCTTCAATTGAATTATTTGGAACACATGCTAGTTCTCTATCAATTAATTCAATATTATATTTTTTCAAAGATTTTTCGGAATAACGTAAATAATCACTACAAACTTGATGACCAAATCCTCGTGACCCACAATGTATTAGTACTGTTATTTGACCTTTTTCTAGCCCCATCACCTTTGCTGCATTTTCATCAAAAATTTCTTGGATTTGTTGAATTTCCAGAAAGTGGTTCCCTGAGCCTAAGCTCCCTAACTGAGGAGCTCCTCTTTTTCTGGCAGTATCAGACACACTTTCCGGATCAGCTCCTGTCATTCTACCTTTCTCTTCGCATACTTCAGAATCTTGTTTATACCCGTAACCATGTTCAATTGCCCAGTCAACTCCTTCGATCAATAATTCGTCTAATTCTGATCTAGTGAGTTTAATAGCTCCTTCGCTACCTACTCCTGATGGTATTGAATTAAATAATTCATTTATTAAATTTTTTAAATGAGGTTTAACTTGATTTACGTTAAGATTTGATCTAAGTAGTCTTACTCCACAGTTAATGTCGTATCCTACACCTCCTGGACTAATAACTCCTTCTTCCATGTCAGTAGCTGCTACCCCTCCAACCGGAAAACCATATCCTTCATGACCATCTGGTAATACCACTACATGTTTTCTCACACCAGGAAGTGTTGAGACATTTACAGCTTGATCTAATGTTCTATCTTCACTCATTTTTAAAATCAAATTATCATCTGCATAAATCGTAACCGGTACATTCATTTTTTTAGAATCATCAACATTAATTTTAAACACAAATTCGCTTAATTTCTCAATAACATGATTTCCACGCTTGGTTATTATTTTATTCATTGTATTTGGTTATTTTTATTATATAATATTATTATAAGCCTTGCTTGCTTTGCTTGACTATTAAAGAAATTTTAGATCCTATAATCTAAACTTGAGCATAATTAAATATAATGATAATCTACTTTTTACCATAATAATATTGCTCCAGCTTTCTATTTTTCATAGATTTTATATATTAATTAATTAATTATTTATGTTAACTATAAATATAATGTACCTTTATTAATTCTGATAATCTAGGCAAAGTGAAAACATATCTTCTGTTAATGTTTGTAAAATTAGATTTTTTTCTTCTAATCTTTTCATCTTTTTATACTCTAAATAAATCATTTTGGATAGAAAATGTCAATTTTTGATCTCTTGTTTACTATTATCTGGACAAAAAATAATTAAAATCGTCCTCTCCTCCAATCTGAAAACTAAAATTGTCAAATAACACCATTATTGTTTAAGTATAATAAGATTATTATATTATGTTTTCTGGTTTTCCCTATATATTGATTGGCAAATTTAATTACACTTCATTTATTATATGGTTGGGCATACCAGATCTATAGCCGCAGAAGAGGTTTTAGTATTTGTTGTAGGTAAAACAATCATTCATATCGGTATTCACATTTCTGGTTATGGATTTGTATACTACCGATACACATTTCTGGGCTTAATCTATATTTCAGAAGAGAGATGTGCTTATTGCTGAAAATATCATAATGTCCTTGAATGAGAAATATGGAAAACATACTGTATACACAAATGGAGGTATTTGGTATCCAGAAGCATGTAATGTCTTGAGATTGAAACACAATTTACATTCTTCTTTTGAGAAGAGCTTGATGGAAAGAGTCAACCAGTATTTCAAGGATAGAATAGAAAATTTTGATGACTACTATTCATGTATGCAAAATGAATGTAATCTATTTCATGTATATAAACTGGATACAATTCTTTATTTTTCATGTATAATGATACAACATCTAAGAAGAATAATTTTATTGTTCAGTTAAAAATGAAAATGAATTTATCTTTGACACAACTGGAACTAGCCTCATTTGATATTAATTACTCTGAGCATTTCAATACTCTCGTTTTTTAAATAATAAATTCATAAACTTACTTATAAAAGAGAACTGATTCCTCCTTTCTAAAGAGACAATATTTATATTAAAATATCTTTCTAAATTTTTAATTTGATTGATAAATGAAATTAATACCTGTGTATTTATATTATCTCCATTAATAATAAATAAATGAAATTCTAGAATGTTTACTGGTATAATAGAATCTCTGTGTGAAATAAAATCTATTAACGAAATGAAAACAGGTAATTCAAAATATCCTGCTGAAATTAAACTTTCTATAGATATTAGAAATTTAGGTAAGGGATTAAAGATTGGTCAAAGTATAGCAGTAAATGGAGTATGTTTAACGATAACCAAATTAAATAATAATATTGCCGAATTTTTAGTAATTGGAGAAACAGTAAAAAAAACATGTCTAGATTCAATAAAAAAAGGTGATAGGGTTAATATTGAAAGAAGTATGAAAGCTTCTGATAGGTTTGATGGTCATTTTGTTCAGGGTCATGTAGATCGTATAGGTATTATTCATGACAAAATTGTTTTTCCCACAGAAACAAAACTTATTATCAAAATCTCTGAAGAACCAAAAGAGTCCTTCCAATATATAGTACAAAAAGGTTCAATTACAATTGATGGGATCAGCTTAACCGTTGTAGATATTGACAATAAAAACTTATTATCAATATCTTTGATTCCTCATACATTAAAAAAAACTACTTTAGGAATAAAATCAATTGGAGATAAAGTTAATATTGAATTTGATATTATTGGTAAATATATTTCAAAGCTTCTACCAAAAAATTAGTAATAACAAATTCTGTAGTAAAATATATAAAGACTGAGGTTTTATAATTTATGTTTGTCGACTGTAAAAGACGCAATTTCTGCACTAAGTAAAGGAAAATTTGTTCTTATTCATGATGATGACAGTAGAGAAAATGAAACTGATATGATAATAGCTGCAGAAAATATAAAACCATCCCATATAGCAAATTTAAGAAATGACGCAGGTGGCCTATTGTGCCTAGCTATAGATGGTTATATTTCTACAAAGTTGGGATTATCATATATACATGATATTTTAAACTGTGTTTCTAATACTCATCCTTTATTTACCACTATGACACATGGTCGTGCTCCATATGGAGATAAACCTTCATTCTCAATTTCTGTTAATCATAGAGATACTTACACCGGCATTACTGATTATGATCGTGCATTAACAATTTCCAAACTTGCATCAATTTGCAAAAATATTGATAATGGTGGAGTATCAGAATTTATCAAGGGTTTTAGAACTCCAGGTCATGTTTCTCTTTTGATCGCTGCAAAAGGTCTATTAAAAGAACGATTTGGTCATACAGAACTTGCTGTTTATTTGGCAAAGATTGCGGGTCTAACCCCAGCTGTTGCAATATGTGAAATGCTTGATTCTCACACTTTTAGATCTCTCTCTATTGATGAAGCAAATAAATATGCAAAATTAAAAGATATTCCTTTATTAGAAGCTAATCAATTAAAGACATATTCGGTGATTTAAATTTCAATTGGTCAAAGTTCACTTAGCAATAGTGGTTTCTGAATTTAATCATGAAATTACTGATCTAATGTTAGAAGAAGCAAGAGTTCATGCTTCAAAGTTAAACTCGGATATTAGTCATATTTGTTACGTTCCTGGAACATTTGATATGCCTCTAATAATAAGTCATTTATTACAAAATAATACTATTGATGCTATAATTACTTTAGGAGCAGTTATAAAAGGTGATACAAATCACGATTTAATAATTGCCGAAAATACAGCGAGATTAATATCTGATTTATCATTACAATATAAAAAACCAATTGCACTAGGTATATCAGGACCTAACATGACGGTTGAACAAGCATGGGAAAGAGCAAAAATAGTTCCCATACGTGCAGTAAATGCAGCTGTAAATATGGTAATCAGAATAAAAAAACTCAATGAAAGTCAATATAATGAAAATAAAACTATTATTATTATAAAATGAATATCCAGATAACAATAATCAAAATAGAAGGTTATGGGCCATGGACATTGGTCTTGGGTAGTGACAGAGAAGCAAAATTACAAATGCTCCAAGCTCAGATTTACCATGACTTGCAATACCTATTCTCCAAATATAATTGTCTGGTATTCTTCAATAGATTTGATGAATATTTTGTAATTACAAATACATTATCATTAGAAGATCATGTCTCAGTTATAAAAGAGATTTCCATTAAACATCCAAACTTATGCATATCTTTTACAATAGGAAATGGAAAAACTCCATTAGATGCAAATATCCAAGCGTATCAGGCAAGAAAAAATGAAAAATTTCTTGTTAAAAAATTTCAGATTTATGGTGAAATAAATAATCTTTCCGTATCTTCCTCTTTAACTGACAAAAAAGTAAAAATACTTCATATTGATATAAATGATTCATCAGGTTTTGGAAATCATTTATCGCCTTATGAAAGTACTATTACGGTAATGAAATCTTATGTTCTCCTTATGGATAAATTTCTCAAGAAAAATTCATTAACTTTTTTCCTAGGAGGAGATAACTTTATGATAATTGCTGATCTAATAGAAAAAGATGAAATCTCTGACTTGTTAAATAGTATTTCTGATGAATTGGATATTAAATTTAATTGTGGTATAGGATTTGGAAGGACTTCTAGAGAATCAGCCAAGAATGCCACAGAAGCTCTCGATTCAATTAGAAAATTTCGTAAGAAAGGACAAATTATTCCTATCTATGAGATCAAATGAATCTTATTATCAGAAATATAAGTCTGTTATATGGAAAAGACTTAGTTTACATAAATAAAGGATTTATTTGCATTAATAAAAATGGAATAATAATAGAAGCTGGAAGTGAAGACACTTATTCTGATAAGTACAGGTTGACTGATACAAAAGTTTATGATGGAACAGGGCTTCTTGTTATACCCGGTTTTATAAATTCTCATACTCATATAGCAGATTCAATAGGAAAGGATATATCATTTAGTTCTACTTTTAATGAAATGATTCATCCTGTTTATGGAATTAAAAAGAAAATTTTGAATAAAAGTACTAAAGAACATCTAAAATACTTTATACGAACTTCTGCCATTTCTATGATGATAAAAGGAACAATATTCTTTGTAGATTTTCGTGAAGGTGGTCCAGAAGGAATTGAGTTATTAAAAGACTCTATAAGGGATCTACCTATAAAATCAGTAATTTTAGGTAGAATAGAACAATATTTTGATTTAAAAAAAATATTGGAAATTAAAAAACAAACTAAAGGAAATATTGATGAAAAATTAGATAAATTACAAAAGCTGTCTTTAGAGTCTCTTTCAAGAGTATTAGAATCAAGTGATGGTTTAGGACTAAGCGGCGCCAATGAAAATACTGATGATGCTCTTGAACAATATTTACGTAAAGTTAAAGAATTCAATAAAAATAATAATTATTTACATAATAGAAAAAAAATAATTGCTATTCATGCAGCTGAATCAAAAAGTACTATCAAATTCTCAAAATTATATACAGGAAAAACAGAAGTTGAGAGAGTTATTAATTTTCTTAAACCAGATATCCTTATCCATATGACACATGCTACTTTTGAAGATCTCGCTCTTGCCTTACATAATAACGTAGGTATAGTACTATGTCCAAGATCTAATGGAATTCTTGGAAATGGAATTCCTGATATTGTAACTATGATAAAACTAGGATGTAAGATATCGATTGGTACTGATAATATAATGCTTAATTCTCCGGATCTTTTACAAGAACTAGATTATTTATGGAAAGTAATTAAATCACATTCATCTAAATATTCTAACTCCATTGACCCAAAAGAATTGTTAAAAATGATTACTGTTAACCCGGGAGAAATGTTTGATTTAAATTCTGGATCAATCGATATTGGAAAATTTGCGGATATTTTATTTATCGATAAGTACCACATAGATTTACAACCAATTCATAATATCTATTCTTCTATCATTCATAGGCTTTCTTATGGGGCAATAAAAGCTATCATGATCAATGGCAGGTTTGTAAATGAAACTTCCTACTGATTTAAAAGTAACTATTAATTCTGCTATGACTTTGGATGGTAAAATCTCTTCTTATACTGGCAATTCATGTATCTCTTCGAAGAAAGATTTAGTACGTGTCCATAAATTACGCTCTAAAGTTGATGCAATTGTAGTGGGTATAAATACAGTTATTATAGACAATCCTATGTTAACTGTTAGATTTATCAGAAGTAATAGAATTGATCCTACTCGAATTATTATAGATAGTTATGGTAGAATACCATTAGATTCCAAAATTCTGAAAACTGCTGCTACAATTAAAACTATAATTGTTGTTACAAAACAGGCAAGTAAAGATACTATAGAAAAAATAAAGAAATTAGGAGCTCATGTCATAATAATTGGATCGAAGTTAATAAATTTAAAAAAACTTTTCAATATGCTATACAAGATGGGTTATAGAAAAATCCTTATCGAGGGTGGAGGGGAATTAAATTGGTCTTGTTTACATGGTGGAATTGTAAATGAATTAATTATAACTATTGCGCCAATAGTTTTAGGTGGAAGAAATGCTATTACTCTTGTTGAAGGAAAAGGATATCCTATAATATCACAAGGGATAAAATTAAGGCTGACTAAAATTACTCAAAATAAAAATGATAATGAAATAACGCTTTATTATAATAGCTAAATACTAATTATTATTTTCCTGGAGATATTTCAGATAGTATTTGATCAATTTTATATCTCAATGCTTCTTTTGTATAGTTATTGTCTACCATAGCAAGATTTTGATTACAAGTAGGGCATTTAAAAAAAGATTCTATAGCTATATCGAATTTTATTCTTTGACATTCATTATTTCCACAATGATAAAATTCTGATGATTCTTCATATTCTAATCTTTTTTGTAATCTATCCAGAATTTTTTTCTTCTGATTATCTATGAAATTGTCAATTTGATCACTTTTTGCACGCCAACGATAAACAAACCATCCTTTTTTCTCATCCTTAACTCTAATTCCAGTAATTAATGCTTTTCCAAACATATCATATAATACTTTTCTAATAACATTGATTCGCATTCCTGTTGCACCAGCAATTTCTTCATCAGTTGCATCTTCTGTATTTAAAAGTGCTTTAGCAACCTTCTGATATTCTTCTCCACCTATTAAATTGGATATTTTGGCAAAAGATTCTTCATTATCAATAGATGGCATAACAATAGTATATGTTGTGATTCAGGTATTATATATTTACCGAAGTTCTATACTTTAGTATTTTAAAGTATAGTAGTAATTATAATTTATTAAACAAATATCACAAAGAAAATTAAGTTTTATTTAATGACCTTAATTACGTGTCAAAAATTGGAAATTAATGCTTCCTGTAATTTCGATTGGAAGATTTTTTATACATAGAGTTTTTTTTCTTACTGTTTTTATAATTATGCTTTGACCATTTGTTAAACGGTTTATTTTTATTTAAATAATTGTGTTTTTTAAACGTTTTTTGAATTTTAGGTATTGGAATGCCGAGTTCCTCATTTAATTGACGAACCTTATATTTAGTATACCTTAAAATTTTTTCAAAATCTGAAATTTTTTCAATTGCAACTAAAGATATCGCTTTGCCATCAGAATTTGCTCTGGCAGTTCTACCGATTCTATGAAAATAGGTTATAGGATCCCTAGGAATATCATAATTAATAACGTATTTTATGGAAGGGATATCTATTCCCCTTGCTGCAATATCTGTAGCAACTAGAATTTGCTCTTGCTCATCTCTAAATTTATGCATTGCATAATTTCTTTGTCTCTGAGACAGATCTCCATGTAATGCAGTTACTTGTAATAGTTCTTTTTTTCTCAAGTTCGTAGCTAGTTCTTCAGCCTTCTGTTTTGTAGAAGTAAAAATTAACATCTGATTATTATTGCTCTGCTTAATTAAATTACACAAATGATTATATTTCTCTTTTTCATTTATAATCAAATACATTTGTTCTATGGTTTTTAATGTAATATCATTTTGATTTACTGTAACATGTATTGGGTTTTTCATATATCTTTTACTAATTTCTATTATCTCTGGAAGTATTGTTGCTGAAAAAAGACATAATTGTTTTTTATGTTTTACCTTTGATAATATATAATTAATATCTTCTATAAATCCCATATCCAACATTCGATCAGCCTCATCTAATACTACAAAATCTATTGTATCCAGGAATATTGTTTTTTGTCCTATATGGTCCATTAACCTCCCAGGAGTGGCAACAATAATGTGAATCCCTCTTTCAAGTCTAATGATTTGATTTCTCATATTTTGTCCTCCATAAATAGCAGCTACTTTTGTTTCTGTGTATTTTGCAAGTTTATTCATTTCCTTCGCTACTTGAATTGCTAATTCCCTTGTAGGAACTAATACTAAAGCTTGTGCACTTCTTGCATTTTTTATTTTCATTAAAATGGGTAATGAATATGCAGCAGTCTTTCCTGTTCCAGTATGTGCTTGTCCAATTACATCGTTTCCCTGCAAGATAATAGGAATTGCTTTTTCTTGAATAGGAAAGGGTACTGTATATCCACTTTCTTTTAGAGCTAGTAACAGTTTTTTATTTAGTCCCAGTTCATCGAATAGTCCTGTCATTAAATTTCATCTAGTTTTATAAACAATCTTTCATCTTATCTAATCTAAATCTTTTGGGAATATTTAAAAATATATGATGATATTATTAAGTAATAAAATCAATTTTAAAATAATAATAATAAAATAAAGAAGCTAATACAAACACTAATACAACTGTTTTTACGTTATTATGATGAAATATTTAATGATTGCTGAAGGCGAAGACCTAAAAGAAAAAAAGCTACGGGGCTCTGGAGGTTATGTTATTGCCAGAATTTCAGATTACGAGCAAAAAAAAGGTAATCTGGGTGGGCCTGAGTTATTTATTGCAGGAATTGGACGATTACCCAAAGATAGAATTTTAAAATATTATTGCAATAAATGTGAGAAAGACTATCCAACATCTCCAGATTTAAATTATGAAAATCCAAATGAAGATGTCGGTGAAGGGGTTGTTTTAATTGAAAAAGGCGAATACAAATGCTCAGTTTGTAATGCAGTTCTTTCTCAATATCGTAAATTTAATAATGAAGCATCTCCTCCTACTTCGACTACTCCAACCAAAACTAATTCTGTCTCTCAATCAAAGTCATCGTATGTCACTATTTCCAATTCATCACCTAAAAATAAAAAAGAATCTGAAAAATCTATACTGCCTTCTAGTACTTATGAAGAAAATACTTCAGATTCAATACAATCTGAGAGTACAGATACTAAATCTAGTAATGTAAAAATCGCTAAAGGAAAATATTTTCCTATTCAGTCAATTATTGGAATGCCAGTTTATGATCATGAAGCTATGCTAGTAGGAAATGTTCAAGAAATAGGACTTAGAAAATCGCTTGAAGGTACAATACAAATTACATTAAAAATTGATAATCGCGATAAAACATCTGAAACTAATAATGGTAATGAATCATATGATGAAATTACTTGGTCTGATATTTCTAAAATCGGAGATATTGTTCTAATAAATTGGGAACAAAAGAAAATATCACCATCTGACACTTCTCTTAGAGATAAAAAAATATGTATTGCATGCCAATACCATAATGAATCAGATGCTATTTATTGCGAACAATGTGGTAAAAAACTAGGATAATATTTTTTCTTTCAACTTTTTAATACTATCTTTATTTATCTTTCTGATTTTTTTAATCCTATTCTAACATCTACGGCTCTTACACCATTACCTTTTTCTAATGCAAGTAATGGATTCATATCAAATTCTTCAATTTCTGGAAAATCAGTAACTAATTGTGATAGTCGTTGAATACTTTCTACTATTCCATCTATATCTGATTCCTTTTCTCCTCTTGCTCCTTTTAATAGCTTAATAGTTTTTATAGATTCTACCATTTCTTTTGCTTGTTGTTCATCTATTGGAGCTATTCTAAATATGACATCTTTTAGAACTTCTACATATATCCCACCCAAACCAAACATTATTAATGGCCCAAATAACGGATCTCTTTTTGCACCTAAAATTGTCTCTTTTGAAGAACCTATCATTTCTTGAACTAAAACTCCTTTGATCTCTGCGTCTGATTTGTATTTTTTTACATTCAACAATATTTCATTAAATGCTTTTATAGCTTCTTGCTGATTTTTAATTCCAATCTTAACACCTCCAGCATCGGATTTATGAATGATCTGTGGAGAAACAATTTTCATAACTACCGGATAACCTATTTCTTCGGCTGCTTTTGTCGCCTCTTCTTCATTTGTAGCCAGAAATTTTTTTGGAGTTGAAAATCCATATGCCTTTAATATTTCATAACCTTCTTCTTCAAGCAAATTAGTTCTGTTAGATTTTATCACATTCTCTAAAACATCTCTTGCTTTTGTCTTATCTACCTCGAATTTTTTTGGAGGAATATCTTCTTTTTCAATCCATCTACGGTGTCTAAACATAGCTTCTAATGTTCTTATTGCTGGTTCTGCATACATAAAATGCGGAATTCCTCCCTCTGAAAGAATTTTTTTATTTTCTATTCCTTCAGCTAATCCCATTAATGCAGCCAGCATTGTTTTTCCAGTATTCTTGGATGTTTTTATTATTGTTTTTGCTAACTCATTATAATCTAATGTTGCAGAAGGTGTACACATAGTAACTACTGCACTAACATTATTATTGGATAAGACTTCATCTAGCACTTTTTCAAATCGATTAAAATCAGCATCTCCTACTATGTCAACAGGATTTCTAGCTGAACCATGGGGTGGGATAACTTTGGCTATTTCCGATTGTGATTGAGAAATATCTGCCATTTTTAATCCATATTTTGAACAAGCATCTGTGGAAATTATGGCTGGTCCACCTGCATTTGACACTATAGCTACTCCACCATTTGAAGGTGGTATTGGTTGTTTCGCAAAAGCTGTAGATATTTCAAATAATTCTTGCATGGTGTCTACTCTTATAACTCCTGATTGTTTAAACAGAGCATCGTATGTTTCATCAGACCCCATCAAAGCTCCGGTATGTGACATGGCAGCTTTTGCTCCTTCAGGTGTTCTTCCTGATTTCAATACAAGAATAGGTTTCTTTTTTTCTTTTGTTATTTTTTTAGCTGTTTGCATAAATCTTTTTCCATCATGAATATCCTCTAGATACATGACAATTACTCTTGTCTCATCATCCTCGGAAAGTAGTTCTAATATATCATTTTCATCCATATCTACTTTATTTCCCATACTAATTACTTTTGAAAAGCCTATTCCTTGAGCTATAGCATCTTCAACCGTAGCAGCGCAGATAGCACCGCTTTGTGATACTAGAGCTATTCCTCCAACATCTGGTGTAATTTTTAAAAATGTAGCATTCATCATACTGCTTTGAGATAAGCTCATTATTCCTAAGCAATTTGGACCAATTATTCTTGTTCCATATTGTTTACCAATATCTCCAATTTGCTTCTCAAGTTGAGCTCCAGATTCATCAACCTCTTTGAATCCTGCAGAAACTATTATTGCCCCTTTGATTTTCTTTTCTCCTATTTCTTTCATTACTTGGGGGACAATCTTGTTTGGAGTGGCGATTACTGCCAAGTCAATATCTTCTGAGATATCTAGAACGCTTTTAAAAGCATTGATTCCGTACACCGTAGGATTAGACGGAGTAATGGGGTATATTTTTCCTTTATAACCATCGATAATATTTGAAAAGATAGCCTTTCCCACTCCTGCCTTTTCAGAAGCCCCAATTACAGCAATTGACTGTGGGTTAAAGAAAATATTTTTTGAGTCAAATTGAGATGATGAAGACATATAATAATCGTTTCACAGATGCATGGTTATATGTATTCCTGTTAGGATTATAATGAAATAAAATCTATAATTCAAGCCATCTAACTAGCAATTTGAAAAGTTAAATTATTCTTTTATAAATTTAGAATATTGGTAAACTCGATAGAAAAAATTGTTGATTCGGAGATTAGTACAATGATCTCTGATCTTAAGACATTGATTAACATTCCTAGTGTTTCTGCAAAAGATCAAAATCTTGTTGAATGTGCAGAAGCAGTTTCTGCTCTTATGAATAGAGTAGGGATTAAATCAGAAATTATTTATCTTGATCCTAAAGATAATATTGCAACTTCTTCTCTTCCTCCTCCTATAGTATACGGAGAAATAAAATCACAAAAAAATCCAAACAGCAAAACTATCTTATTTTATAATCACTATGATGTTCAACCTGAAGATCCTTTAGATCAATGGAATGTTCCTCCTTTTAGTGGTGAGGTTTCTGGAAATTATATTTATGGAAGAGGTTCATCAGATGATAAAGGTGAATTAATTACTAGAATAAAAGCAGTGGAGTATTTCCTAAGAGAAACAGGTGATGTTCCATGTAATGTTAAATTTATTGTAGAAGGAGAAGAAGAGATCGGAAGCACACATATAGAAAAATATCTTACCAAACACAAAGAAAAATTTGCTTGCGATGGAATTATATGGGAATTTGGATATGTAAATGAAAAAAATATACCCATTATAAGTTTAGGGATGAAAGGGTTACTGTATGTTGAATTGATTGCTTGTGGTCCAAATAAAGATACTCATTCCAGTTTAGCAGTAATTGTGGAAAATCCAGCATGGAACTTAATTAAATTGCTCAATAGTATGAGAGATGAAAATGGGCGAATATTAATATCAGATTGGTATAATGATGTAAGAAATTTTAATCAAGAAGAAGAAAAAATTCTTAATTTAGAATTTTTTGAAGCAAATGAATTTAAAAAGGAATATGGCATATCAAGGTTTTTAGGTGATATTTCTGGAATTGATATTAAAAAAGCATTATGTGGTTCTCCCACGTGTAATATTGCTGGTTTTGTTTCAGGATATGTAGAGCAGGGTGCTAAAACTATAATCCCCTCATTTGCAAAAGTTAAACTTGACTTTCGTCTTGTTCCTGATATGGATCCACAAAAACAGTTTGCTAAACTCCAGAAACATATTAAAGACCTGGGTTTCGAAAACATAAAAACTAACTTTATTCATGGAGAAGCAGCCGCTAGAACTTCTCCAAATGATCCATTTGTTAAAATAATAACAGAATCAGCAAAAAGAGTCTTTGGAGATGTAATTTTAAATGTCTCATCAGCTGGGACTGGACCGATGCACTCATTTCAAAAGATTCTCAAAGCGCCTTCTGTCTCAATAGGAAGTACATATGTATACTCTAGAATACATTCGCCAAATGAATTTGCACGAATTGATCTTTTGATTAATATTACAAAATGTATAGGAGAAATTATGGAAAACTATAATTAATCGAAAACTAATAAAATTTATTTTCCCAATTTTACATTACTTTATCTTGGCTTTTATGTCTAGAAATAATGTAAAATCCATGAGCAGAAATTAATAAAGCTGATAAAGACATTTTTGTAGCAAATACTGCATTCCATGGTGTATTGGGATTAGGATAGGGTACATTTATATCATCTAATCTTATTATTCCATTTATTGCATCTACTGTAATAAATGAATTCCATATAACAAAATTATAAATAAATTCGTATAACGATATTACCAGTATAGCAAGAACAATTAATTGAACAATAGATATTATCGATTCAGGAATTTTCTTTACTTTATCTGCTCCTAATTTTGTAACACAATACCAACCAACAACAGTAACTATCATTAAATAAGTTACCAATTTTGCTAATCCTGGAAAAGGAAATTCTGTATTGACAAGAACTTCGCCTATAACTACTTTTCCTGTCCTTAAATATTCATCCATGCTTACGTATAAAGAATAAAAAGTAATTAAGGCCATTGTTGTAGCACAGAAGTAAAATACAATTAGAAAGATTGTTCTTGCTCTTTTCTCCTCATTTTTTTGTAAAGAACTACGCATTATTATTACTCCTACTTTATAGATCTTAGTTATAAAAATTCACATAAAAATTTTTAGAATTATAGTGCTTTATTCATGCTTATATTATTATAGTTAAAGTCCAAAATTAGTTTATGCAAGGAAAAAAAGCGTTAAATTGGAATAAAGAACGGCCAACTTGGGATGAATATTTTATGCTTCAAGCTGAAATTGCAAAGTTAAGATCTAATTGCCTTACTCGACAAATAGGAGCAGTTATCGTTAGAGATAATAGGCAGATAGCAACAGGTTATAATGGAACTCCTCCTGGAATCCTTAATTGCATAGATGGAGGCTGCAAAAGATGTCAAGAAAGAATTAATGGAAAATTGAATTCTGGGGTTAATTTAGAAAGATGTTTGTGCACCCATGCTGAAGCAAATGCAATCATGCAATGTGCATTATTTGGAAATGGTTCAAGCACAAAAGATACAACATTGTATAGTACATTTGCACCTTGTTTAGAATGTAGTAAAATGTGTATAACTGTAGGTATCAAAAGAATTGTTGTTCTACATGATTATCCTGAAGATGGTAACATATTATTACAAGAAGCAAATATAAAGCTTGATAAATTAAAGAGAAAAGAACTTCTTCCTTGGTGTAAATTCATTTAATGAATTATCAATGATTGATGATTTTCTATATCTTACTATGTTGTTAATATATGTTTAATGTATTAATTATCTCTCTTAATGATGATTTTTTACATAATGAAAGAATTTTATATTACTTTATACTGAATTAAGAAAAGTATGGCTAAAGATAAATATGATCTTTCTATAAATGAACAAGAACTACAAACTATATTGGATTCTCTTAGCAATACTATCTTTAATGAAGAAATTAAAGAAGATGCAAGAAAAAATGCAAAAGATTTATTTATAAAATTACAAAAAAATTTTCCAATGTTAAAATAATTCTATTCTTTTGTTATTTAGAAATTAAATAATAATGTGTCTAATATACAAACTTAATATATACTCTTATCTATATTTTTTCTCTTATGCTTTTAATAATCTTTAAAACAATATCAGCGTCATTTGCTTCTGGTTCGAGCTCTAGATATGTATTCAATAATTCTAAGGATTTTTCTGGATCTTTCTCTTGTAATATTACTCCTTTATCCCTGATTGCATATGTATTTTTAGGGTCTATAGCAAAAATCATTTCATTTGCTATATTTAATTTATCAAATTCTTGAATTTCAAAAAAACTATCTTTTAAATTATTTAGAATTCGTATCATTACTTGAGATAGATTAGCTTTTTCAACTAATTTTTTTGTTAACGGAATATTTTGATTTGGAAAAAAACTATCGATTAAATTTTTCAAAGCATAATCATCCATTATTCTACCCTTATTAAATGGGTCAATTATTATCTCATTATGATTAGCATCATCTAACACATATTTAATTAGAAAATGTCGTGGAAAATTAACTGGATACAATATAAAGTTAACCGATTGTGCAAGAGTAATATATATTATTGATAATGTTATAGGAATTCCGATTTTCTTTTCAATCACAATATTTAAAAAATTATTTAAGGGATTTTGATAGTCATGTATATTAGCCTTGAATTCTTGTTCTTTAAACATATACTCATTTATTAATTCTATTATTTGAGTAGGTCTACTAAAATTGATATTAGAACTTTCTCTTTTAATATTAAGTTCCTTTTGCATTAAATTTATTTCTTCTAAGTATTTTTTTACATTCATATCATTATAATAAATTATTTTTGAAAGTTGTAAAGCACATTCTGCAATTTTATCAAGCTTGTTAGGTTTTATGAAAGAATTAACTGTATTTATAATCCAGTTGTTGATTTTTAAATCAAGATCTTCCAACAATTAATATCTTATCTAGTCTAATATATTCTTGATTAACTTCCGTTTTTATAATTATTTATTAGGTTAACATTTTTATTCGATAGGTTTTTTATTGTATTTTTACATAGGAATATGCATATGGATGAATTTATGATACTTCTCAATTGCAATATTAGTGGTGGAGAATCTTTTGATTATAACTATTATGAATTTTTGATGAAATATTGTGGTTGTTATCGTTGTTGTTCTAATAACGATTGGATAAATTTGACATAAGACTATGCAATCGAACTCCTCAAACAAACTTTTTTTCATATATATTGCAAAAAATGAAGAATGGAAAAAAAGACAAGAAGATGATTGGGATTATGTATCCTCCATGGTTAAATTCTTTCATTGGTGGACAAAAAGAAATTTTGCTTTAAATTTTAGTATTGATGCTGATATTCTGCCTGTAATCACTGGAAGATTATTTGATAGAATGACATTAGCTTATCTATTAAGAGATCATCAAGGCAGAGGAAAATCAGTATATCATTTTTATCTCTCCTTTTTCAAACCATTTTGGACTGATTGTAATGTATCTGGATATGCTACAAATAACTTTGGAATGATTCAATGGAAAAGACCTGAACATATAGAATCCAAAGAACAAATTTCAAAATATTTTGCAGATTATAATTGTGCTAGAGTTTCACATGTTTTATTACATGAAATATTAAGACTTAAAGGAAAAAGCAAAAAGGAATATTTTGATCAAATCCATGATTTATGGGATGAACATGAACACAAAAGTCTTCCTTTTATTTATTATAATGAAAAATATTCGAAGGTATCATACAATGATTTCTACCGATTTGTAACAATAGATATATCAAAGCTCTAATTGATATCCAATCTGATTTTAAAAGATACTAATAACTTAATAATAATAGTAAACATAATGCGATTAAAATATGAATTCCGAATTGGTGATTAAAGCAGGGGCAATTATTGCGTCATTTGGAACAATTTTTTTAGTTATCTTTGCAATAGTATTACTTGTCTTTTCTATTACAAAATTATGTGATAATGGACTTAAGTGTATATACGTTTCTAATGCTCCCTATCCATTAAATTTATTGATCGCTCCAATAGTTCTAGTAGTTATTCTTGTTTTTATCGCTTGTGGTATAGCAATGATAAGATTAGGAAAATGGTCTTTTAATAAAAAAAAGTTGTATGATAAAAATAATTAAAAAATTTATAAAATTTAACCCTATAGTCTATTATTATTTTCTTTATTTATTCCTGTTGAGCTTCTTCTTCGTCTTCTTCTTCTTTCTTCTTTGATGATGATGTTGTTGTTGCTGCGGTTGATCTTTTACTTCCCTTCTTTGGTGTTTGCTCTTCTATATCGTCTGCTCCTTTTTCAGTAACTGTAAACCTTGTATCTGAATAAGGATGATATGGTGAATCCATCATTTTTGCTATTCTATTTTCTCCTGATTTTCTAAGATAGATTCTATATGTAGAAGCATGACCTAAAACATTACCACCTGTCGCTTTTGTAGGATCGCCAAAGAACGTATCAGGTGACGACTGTACTTGATTCGTTATAACTATTGCTATGTTGTAGATCTCTGCTAATCTTATTAATTTATGTAACATACCGTTTAATCGTTGTTGTCTATCTGCTAAAGTTCCCCTTCCAGAAAATTCAGCTCTATGAAGAGATATTATGCTATCAATTACTACTAATTTTGCTTTAAAATCGTCAATATATTTTCCTAAATCTTTAACTATTAATTCAAGATGAGAGCTGTTATAAACTTTGCAAACTGCTATACTTTTAAGAATTTCTGTAGGCTCAAATCCTCTTGATCTTGCTATTTGTTCAACTCGTTCTGGTCTAAATGTACCTTCTGTATCTATATATATAACAGAGCTATTTAATCCACCTGCCTCAACTGGTTGTTTTGCTGTTACACATAAAGTATGACAAACTTGCGATTTACCTGATCCGAATTCACCATAGAACTCTGTTAAAGCCTGTGTTTCTATTCCTCCAAGTAAAAGATCATCTAATGCATAAGAACCAGTGGAACATCTAAGCATTGATCTTCTTTTTTGTAATGCATCATCTGCAGTAACAAATTCCTTATCTAAAACATTTGTTTCTCTTAATAGTTTTTGAGCTGAAATTATAAATGAAGCCGCTGTTTCTTTTGTAGCATTGATACTTTCAGATAGTTCTTCCGCACTGGCTACAGCTAAATCCATTACAGAAATAATACCGGCATCTTTCAATTTTTTTGCAGTAGTAGGACCTATACCTTCAATATCTTGAATATCTAGATCAATTATTGCAACATTAGCATTTGATTTTGATTCATTTTCCATATTACTATTCAAATGATTTTCTCATATTAATATATGCAGGAACTTTATAGAGGGTGAGGGAGGTATGTATTTTTTTATACAGATTAATTTAAAACTCTATTTTTCACATTTTAATTTAATGTAACTAGATATAGATGGGGCCGAAGGGAGTTGTTCTGATAGTGATTTAATCATTATCAATTGAACCCTTGACCTACGGGTATCTTCAAGCTATTGCCAGCCCTTTTCTTTGATCTGGAGCCCGTTGCGATGCCAGGCTTCGCTACGACCCCATATGACATCGTAGTTATGGTTTGATCTATATCTCTATAAGCTTTACGAAGATCTAAGAAAATAATTTAGTAATAATAATAAATATGAAATTATCAAATTTTTAGTATAACATTTTTCATATCTTTTATTTTTTATATAAATTTTTATTTAATTCAGTAAAAAATAAATAATTTATTTTAGCAACATCAATATTGATAGGAGAAACACAACTCCGTGCTCGAAGAACCAGAATTAAAATATTACGTGCTATAGCTGAAAGAAATGGATCTGCTGGTTTTTCTGACATACAAAATGCTACAGCTTTATCTACGGGATCTATATACTATCATATTGAAAGAATGAGAGACTATATAAGAAAGAATGCAAAGAATTATTCTATTACAAAAAAAGGTATCCAATTATTAGTAGAAATTGATTCAAAAAATAAGATGTCATAATAGTTTTCAATTCCATTTTTTGATATTTATAATTTTAAATACTTTACGATCAATTTTTATGAAACATTCCATTTATAAAATCTATTAATGAAATATCGAAGCAGGACTGATATAGTAGCATTAATACTGGAAGCTACTAAAGAGGGAGCCGCTAAAACAAAAATAATGTATAAGGCTTTTCTTTCTTATAGTCAATTAAAAGATTATCTCTCAATATTATTAGAACGTGAGTTAATAGAGTATTCCGATAAAGATCAAATTTTTAGGATAACAGACAAAGGAAGACGATATTTGTATCTTTATTCTAAAGTTATGGAACTAATTACCCCAAGTGATCAGGATTTGGAAAATAAAATTAAATAAAATAAACTGATTTTATAATAAGAAATAACATTTCTGTCTATTATTTTCGTATTTGTTTATATTGTATAACTAGGTCATATAATAATAAATTACTAGAGAGTATATGACAACAATTTAAGAGTAAAAGATAAGTAATATAATAAAATATGAAATAAACAATGAATTAGCAAAAAGATTTTTTAATTTTGCTAATCTTTGGCGATGAGTCATTGTCTATCAATTTCCACTTATTTGCTTCCATAACAGATTCTCTTTCACAGTCTGAAATTTCGTTAAACGAATGATAAACCAAAGATGACATAAGTGATTCATTAAAATTTGCATGTCCCAGACCTAGAGCATGACCAAACTCATGTTTTGCTATATATTCAATTACATTTTTGTTCAATTGTTTCCCAAAAGCCTTTTCAGCAAGCGATATCTTAACATTAAAAATAAATCCATCTGAATCAAAATTAGTCATGGTCTGTCCTGCTACTTTTCCATTATCATTCCTAAAAGAAATTTTTATATCTACTTGTTGTTTACTATTTGTCTCTTTAAAATCAATTCCTTGTATGTTTTCTTTCCAATAATTTATCGCAGATATTACTAATTTCTTCGTTTCGGGTTTTGCATTATTTATTTCGTATGTAAGTATCCCATCTGCAAGTTGATTTCCCCATGTACAGCAAATATCTATTTGTCTTTTTAAATAATCAGTTTTTTTGATGGTGGAATAAATATAATCAAAATTAAATTGAATTAAAATAATAATTAATAAAAATGCAAGTAAAAAAGATAAATACTTGATAAATTTTTTCAATAAATAAACTATAAATTAACTCATATATCTTTTCTTTGTTACTAATATTTTTTTATTTGTATACTTATTTAATAAATAAAGACGGAAGAGTATTATAGGTTACTATTATAATAGGGTATGATATTTGATGTCATCAGCTGAAGTTTATTCAACTATATATCTAAAATATAAAAATTTGGAAGATATGCTTAAGGTCATTTTATTTGCATCTCAATCACCGATAGGAATGGTGCCAATGCTTTATCACATCAATTTTAATGGTAAAGAATTATTATTTATAGAAACAGGAGCAGTCAATACAGTTATTCATTATATGGTTTTGACTGAAAAACCTGCAAAAAAATTTATTGAATTAAAGCAGCTGACTGGAAAATTCGAGTTTGTAAATGGAATAGGTAATGATACACAGGCTATTTACATTCCAATTTTAGAATTGGAACAATCTTCATTTAATTTTCCAGTCTAATATGATAATTTAAATTCTTTTACTTTTTGGTTATTATCTAGTTAGAGTTGTAGTTTCGCATTTTAAACTTTCAATTTCTTACTTAATGTTTAAAAGCATATGTTGTATTATAATAGCATGGAATTAAAACTTTTGTACAGTATTTATGTTGGAATAAAAGTCTCAATCTATAAATTGATAAAAGGACTCCCAAAAAAAAAATTTTCCAAAAGAATTGAATAACGATAAAATTTCACATTGTCATTATTTTTTGCATATTTAATTGATTTTAACGTTAGTCTACTATATCCTGTACTATATCATTTTATAACATCACAATAACATATTTTTATGACATTAGATGTTTTAATTGAATCGGCTAAGAATGTTTATAGCGAAATTAAGGATTTGTTAGGAACAAGCGAAGGCGCTAGTAAAATAAGTCTTGGTGCTGGAGGCGATATTTCTAGAAAGATTGATATCGTCGCAGAAACTGCAGTGCTAAATACAATTAAATCCAATAATATGTCTCCAGTAATAATTGGAGAAGAATGTGGAATAGTTAATCTAAATAAGACATCCTCTTCCTCTTTGTCTAACAATAACAACGGTTTTGTGATAATGGATGCAGTAGATGGCACTACTAATGCAATTCGTGGTATCCCTTTCTCCTGTTGTTCTCTAGCTTTCGCTAGTGAATTTAAACTAAGCTTTGTTACTGATGCAGTAGTACTAGATTTGTTCACGGGAGATATTTATTCAGCTTCAAAGCAGAAAGGCTCTTTTTTAAATAATAAAAAAATAAATGTTAGAAATGAAAAAGATTTCAGCTCGATTACTTCACTTGAAGATCTTAAATCAATTGATGTATTAATAGGTACAAATGTATCTGGAGTACCTCTAAATATTTTAGATGAAATTTCAAGAGTTATTTCATTTTCTTCTCATATACGGCATTTTGGCGCAAATGCTCTTGAACTTTGTTATTTTGCTAGAGGATTTATTGATGCTTACATAGATATTAGAGGAAAGATCCGATCTACAGATATGGCAGCAGCTTATTTAATAGCAAAAGAAGCTGGTGGTAAATTATATTCACCTAACGGTCACGAATTAGATTCTGAGTTAGGATTGAAAAAGACATTATCATTTTATGCAGTGAGTAACAAAAGACTTTTTGATTTGATAAAAAGTTATGGATGAGGATTGAATAAAATCTAGTATTCTTTTGATTCTGTTCATTTACCTGATACTCTAAAAAGAATAATTAATGATCTGTAGCATAAAATTATGCTGATTTCTGTTATTATTTTAGGAATCATATGATAATGAAATAAAGTTAAAGATGATTATACATATTATATATAATTAAGTAATTTGAACTTAATAGTTAGAAATTTATATATTGTTTCAAATAATATAATTGATACAATTTTGAAAATAATCTCATTAGAATTATAATAAATTCATAAAATTATATTTTTTCTTGATTATTATACATATAATCATAATTATTATTAGGTGTCACGCTAAGTACTATGGTTTCAGAAATAGCATCATAAAACTTATCTACCATGTCTGAAATTTTTTTATCAGACGAGCGTACATTATTATTGTTGTTAATTAGAATTTCTTTTTCTGGATCTTCTTTAATTATTTTTAAAATTGTCATAATAGATGCTCTAATATAAGGATCTTTTTGCTTAGCAATTCTGTAATATATTCTTTTGTTCTATTCCGTGCTAAACTTAATCCATCTTGCAATTCTAAGTTTTTACTTATTAATAAATTATTTTGTGAGTGATAATTGTTTCTCTGATTTTGGAGACCTTGTACTTGAGGTAATATAATATTATATTCTTGTTTGATTTTTGGAAGGCTAGCACTAATTTTAATTGCTTCAATTAATTTTTTTTCATCTATTATATTATCGTTTCCCATATAGGATTTCGAAAAATTTCTAATTGTTTGTATATCAAATTGTTGTAATACCTCTCCTACATGATGATAGCCTTTAAGATCCAAATAATCCATATAGATTTTTCGTGCCTCAGGTGCTTCAATACCTAATGTTGTGGCAACATATAGAAGACTCTTCCCTTTTGTAAACAATTTATATGCTTTTGATGTAATAGATGTCTGTCTTTTCTTTTCTTTTTCTTTGTCTTTTCTTGCTTTTGCTTTTTTAGCTATAAAACTTATATCTCTTGAAGAGATATGTAATAGATCTTGGATTTCTCGATAACTTTTATTCTGATCTAACCATTCTAAAACACGTTTTTCTTTTTCTTTGCTTGATATAATCATTGATCAATTAATGTATTTAAAAAAATATGTTTTTAAAACTTTTGGTATCTCTGCTACTGCTTTCTTGAACTTTCATTGCTTTCTTGAACTTTCATTGCTTTCTTGAACTTTCTTTCAAAATTACTTGTGCTGGATATATGGGATGTATAGAGTACTCTATTTTTATGATATATTTCACTGAAAAACTTTTACTACCTATAATAGGATTATTGACAAAATAAAATTAATTTTTAATTAGGTTGCTAATTATATATAGTATATAATTTTAATAGCCTTTTTAGCAGTTCCATTCTATTGAAAAGAAAGATATTTTAATTGCTTATATAAAACAACTTTAATGCGCCCGGGTAGTATAGAGGTGCACTATAAGAATTATTAAATTCTGCATCGTATATTCCGGTTCAGTATGTGGGACTGTCACTCCTGCGACCCGGGTTCGAATCCCGGCCCGGGCGCTGTATCCTAGCTTCGTATCCCTACCTCGATAGACTTTATATTGATTCGTTATTAGTTCAAAAATAGAGAAATC
>JANWKP010000333.1 GCA_025451315.1 Nitrososphaerales archaeon
TACAATACGTCCATTGAGAGAGGTCAAAGGTTTTTACTTCAACATGTTAATTCCAAAATTGATCTGGTCATAATGTATGCCGATATAGCAGCGTCTACTAAAATGAGCATGACATTGCCAACCGAAATATTCGTTACTATTGTAAAAGCATTTTCTCATGAGTTATCCTCAATAATAGAAAGTTATGGCGGCTTTGTTTTAAAATATGTAGGCGATGCCATCATATCATTTTTCCCTTCAGAATTCAATAAATATCTTATTTGTGATAGATCTTATCGTTGTGCTAATTCAATGCTAGCAGCAGTAAGAAATGATATTAATCCCGTTTTTCGTAGACTTGGCTACCCTGATTTAAAAATCAAAATAGGCATGGCCGAAGGAGAAAATGTTGTGATCCAATATGGAAAAGATAAAAGTTCTCAAATAGATTTAATAGGATATCTTATGAACGTTACAGCCAAAATAACATCGATTGGTGGCCCTGACAGAATTTCTATAGGAGGGACCTTTTATACGCTTTTACACCCTAAGTCACAATCCGACTTTGAAATGGTTTCTTTGGAAAATATGGATTGGAAATATATCGACAAACATAATGATAAGCCATACAAAGTATATACTACTAAATATGCATTTGAATAGGTTATTTACGGTCACAGTTGACTTATAATCAATTTTTGTTTTGAAATATTTAAAATCATACTCTAAAGTTTATTTTGGCGATTACTGGTTCTTCATTTTTGTATTCAAATCTTAACACTTTTGTATACTCTTTATTGGTAGAAAATATGACTGCCGATAAAGATAAGCATTTATTGTAATGAATAAATCAAAAGAAGAATTGTAGAAATGTAGGGTTATTATGACGTCCAGAAGATTACCATACCGGTCGTTGCCCAAAGTGCCTTTGATAACTGTCATAACAGGTTTCCGCATTTCCTAGAGAATATTGAAACACTGAGGGCCACCTTTTTTGTAAAATTAAAGTCTCGTGTGAGTGCATTATCGACAGCGACGACGATAGTTATCTGAGCGACTATTACTGATCAAAACACCATACAATATATTTTCAATACTTCTATACTAGAATGTTGACAGGCCTCTTTGCTTTCTCACTCAAAATTCCCGAATAGCATATTGAACCTTTCAGTATCATTATCCTCTATACTTTCGCTTGATTGCACATCAGAATTATCATTTGATGATTGCACATCAGAATTATCAAAGAACACTTCATTGTAGCATGTCGTTACCTCATTTTTTGTAGGTTCTTTTTCAAAGTAATTATCTTCTTCAACACCTTTACTATTGTCTATCTTTTTGTCAATACAATCATAGAAAACAGGAAGGCCTTTGTCTAAAGTGACATTCCCGGTATGAATCGGTATCAAAGGTACAGCCTGACCATATGATATATTTATTTGAATAAAACTAGATGCTATCATCACTATAACAGTTAAGACGAGTACTGGAAAGAATAATGACTTTCTAAACCAACCCTTCATGCAGTTTTAAGAGAGAAAAACCATTTAACTTATTCTACCATTTCATAAAACTTATTTAAACATAACAATTACAAGACACAATCTTACTTCAAAATGTGAGATAGTTTTTGTTTCGATAACGAATTTATATTTTGACTCGTACTACAGATTCAACACAAGCAGCAGTTGTTTCAAATATATCCATCATGATTGCCCCGGATTTGGATAATGACATTTCTAAATGAGATATTAGGGAAAAATCTGCGTAATGACATGATTCATAGTTTGGAGAAGAAGTAAAGATATTTTCGTTTTAATTATAAAAGTTGTGATGATCTATCACGTCATTTAGGAAGTACAAGAGAAGTAAAGGTCAAAAGCCTCGTATCTATATTATCAGTTCGTGCAATAACATAACCTGATCCTTGTCTAACGGTATCTATAAAATTACCCTCATTATTTATTTCGTCATGTTCTTTTAATTTGGTTAGAATATTTATTGTCCAATAAGGTATCTCTTTTCCTAGTCCATTATCTATAAAGGTTTTAACTATCCGTGAATCATTGCCGTTCAAATGAGTTTCTATTTTTAGAGTGACATTATCGGTGTCTGTTAGATTATTTATAAAAACAGGAATGCCATTATTGTCTTTATGATAAAAAATGAAACTTTCACCTGCAAGTTGTTTTATTGTCTCGTAGTCATATTTTACAAAATGACCATTGTCCCGAAATTCAAATAAGTTTGGATTACTATCAGCAGAAACATCAAATAGTACTCCAAAGCCTTCTCTTTCATCATCATTTTCACTAGTATGACGTCCCGTGTTAAACTGTATATCAATATAGGTTTCAGTCTCAAAATCACCCTTTGGTTCTTTGAAATACTCTTTGATATTTCCCTGCCATTTAATTATTTGATTTTTTGCAGCAGACATGTTAGGTTCGTCATCCATATTCTCTCTTACCAATTCTATACGTGGTGAATTTAGATTTTTTAACCCTCCTTGTGTATGTTTGTCAAAGTCCATTGATATCCTAATTTTGTTATCAGGATAACCGGGATCCTTTGATTCAAACGAATATTGGTTGCCAAATTTGGTATCCGCTAGCAAAAGCCCTTGGCAATCAAAATTAGTACTCCTCAAGTTCGCATTGCAATTAGAATCATTGTTTACCTCTGATTCACAGGATCTTATAGTTTGGTTAGTAAAGAATTTCTCACATGTGACTGAGTCAGAAATATTATCGAATTCACAGAATTGGTTTTTATTAGTACCTAAATTAGTAGTTGAGTCAATATCTGATTCAAGCGTACTTGCATCGGAGGAGGAAGTTTTTTTCTTTTGGTGAATCTCAGATATATGGTCAATGGGCTTGGGTGACAAACAATTAGAGACATCAGTAGTATTAATCAAAATCATAGCATGTTGTGGATGAGAATCACTGATATCAGTAATCTGCTCAGTTTTATTTTCTCCTTTAACAATCGCATTTATCTCGTCTACTTCAGATCCTATACCCAGATACAATATGATAAAAACGAAAACAGTAATCAACAAAATTCCTGAAATCTCTGAAAAACTAGATTTCATAACTTTGGTTAAAGTATTATTCTATTTATGTGTAAAATTTAGATTCTCAAGATTATCTTTGAGATAACAACCATTTCATCGTGTTTTTGAATTTTATCCCTCTTTATACAATCATATGGCTGGCTTTGGTCCTCAATCTGTAAACGATTTCTTAAACTTATTGGGTATGTCCGAGATAGATTGGAACACTGAATTGGATCGTTATGAACATGAGTCTAATCAACCCAATGATCGATTTCAATCCAGTTTGTCTGATTTTAATGAATAGGCCTACAATCTTGAACGATCTGTCATATCTGTTTTTTGGAATTAGATGTGTCTTGTAAAGCCTGATCTGTTTAATAAATTCCTATTCATTTTTTGGATCTAACCCAAGCCATGAAAAATTATCTTATTAATAATTAATTGGATTAAAAGCATCTGTTTTAGCTTTGTTGGATGAATTTAAACATCAAAATATCAAGCGGACAGGCCCGAGAATGGGTCTGGCAATATCCCATTAACTACATCTTTAAACGATTTGAAGGCATCAGATTCATCTTCTAAAGATTTTGACAGATAATCAGTTGAAAGTTGATTCATCGTTTCATTACCAGTAATGAGATAATCTCTGAAAAACTCGTAACTCTTTATTTCGTTTGAAAAGGAACTTGACATATTATTTTTGGTAGCCTCAAATGGTTGGGGTGACTTGGTTTGATTGAATTCCTTCAATTGGGTTGTAAAATTTTTCAAATAATCATCAGTCAATTTTGCCTTTGAACTATTAGAGATCTGACCTAATTCCCACTCCCCAATTTTCTCCTGATAGTCCTTGGTCAAACTTGCTGACTGTTGAGTAAGTGCAGCGAAATAATTGGCGTATTCATCAATACTGTTGACTGTTGAAATAAGAGTGGTGTTATAATGTGAGAGAATTTCCATTGAATCAACCATTTGTCGAAAGTCCTCAAGGTATGTGTTAAACAATCCTGGTTGAGTTACATAGAAAAGGCTAAACAATTCTCCGTCCCTTATGATGTTAATTGTATTTACTTTCATCGTCCTATCATTGCTGTAATCGTAATATACTTGATCAATGACTTCATTTCCACCAATTTTTGAAATGTTTGAACTAATCGGCTTCATTTCTCCATTTTGAGTACTTTGATAAACCAATGATTCATAATGTTGCATAAAATCCGAAATTGTTGCATTTGATGGGAGTCCAGAACGGACGTAGACGCTTACTTCTACATCAGGTATTTGAAAAACATTGTCTGAAGGGATAGTGAATTTTACCACCTGATTGGCATGTAGATTAGTTTCATCAGGGATTAAGTATGCTGGATAATCTAGTTTAAAATGATAATCGGGATTTGTATATGTTAGGAATTGCTTTGAGGAATTAGCAGAGGTATCAATAGAATCTGTACTATTAAATTGAGTCTGTACAAGAGTAGTTTCATTCTGTCCTAATGTTAGCGGAAAATTAACCAGTCCTATCCAGGATAATAAAACAAAGCCCAGTGTTGCAAGCACTGCAAAAATCTTTTGCACATCCCAATTAACTTTGTATTAAATATTTAACCGTTTTTTGAAGTTATCCTGATAAAACATTATCTTTGAAAATAGAATGCGATTTAGTTTAATTAATCATTTTTGAATCTTTAATTAGTCTAGTCATCCCATGATATGTTCGTCGGTCCGACAATACTGACAACTAATATCATCTCCTGCCTTATAACTAACTAGATGATAGAACTTAACACATCTACAACAAAATACAAAATTGACTATATGACCTTTCCTATCTCTGGCCTCTAACATTTCCTTTGTTATTCTCATTTGGTATTGTCAGTTACAGAATATGAAAAACATTGGATATATATCATTTTTAAGATGATTGTTTATTAGCTCCTTAACATAAGGTATAGAATCTATTAATGGAATGGTCCTTGGTTTTGTCTTACCACCTTGAATGAGAATCTCAGCATATTGTTTACCATCAGTTGTTTTTTTAAAAATTACGTCATGTATACGAAGATTCAGTAATTCTGAGGGGCGGCATGATGAATCATTGGCCATTGCATAAAAACATCTGTCTCTTACGTTTGGACAATACTTCAAAAATATGGCATGTTCTCTTAAATCCCATAAATCTGATGGAGAATATGGCGTCTTTATCTTTCTTGGCAATTGCTTTATTCCTTTCATACAATCTGGAGTATTTCTTTTGGATTGATCAGGCTCTGAAGGATTGTATAGCCATCTAAAAAATTTACTTAGAATAATTTGTCTTCCATTGTAACTGCCAATCCACCTTTGGGTTGGATCGTCTAAAATTGGTTTCCTCAGTTTGTTTAGGAACCCAAGAATATCATACTTGGTCATTTCCACAAATGATTTCTTATTTTCATAATGATTTGGAAGCCAAACAAGGACCTTGATCCTTCCTTCTTTGGTGGAATTTTTTATATTGATCTCAGTTTCCTCGGATATAATATAGTCACAAAATGTGATTGCATTATCGATATTTTCCTTAGCAAAATTATTCATTATACTTTTAAAATATTGCTTAGAACAGGATTTGGTTATGGAGTTTATCGTTTTAAATATCAATCTTTCTTTATCTTTCTCTTTTTCATAGAGAATATTATCATAAGCCAAACTTCTCGTTCTACCATAATAGGTTTTATTGTCGCTTTTAAAATTTAGGCATAAATCCCCAAGATAAGCGCGGGGAGTGGGATTCGAA